>CAZIRI010000005.1:22111-47755 GCA_964541815.1 uncultured Lachnospiraceae bacterium | reverse complement strand
ACAAAACTCACATAGTGCTTTTCAAATGAATTATTTTCCCCCACCCAAATCAAGTTTTCCTTTTGAAAGAATTGGAGAAATCACAAGCCACAAGCACGACAGAAAGACCAAAATATACACCGCAATGGCAAAAACACTCCTATCTCCACCAAAAAGGAAACCAACCAAATTGAAATCAAAAATTCCAACAAGCCCCCAATTCAATCCACCGACAATCGCCAAAACATAGGCAATATAATTTGTAATTATCATTTTTTCACCCCTTTTTCAAAAAAAATAATGTCCCAAAAATAAAAATTTATGCAAATTTTGAAAAAATGTCGAATTTTGTTTAACTTTACAAAAGAGAATCATTAAACTGAAAATGTATAAAGGAGAAAGAAAAATGTAATTTTGTGAGTCCAGATGACTCAAAGTTCTGCCCATGCTGTGGCGACAAATTCCCTGAAAAACCAAAAACAATTCAAAAAAAGGTGAATGCTGATGGAGAACCTATCACATCTTCCTATCTTCCATGGACTGAAACAAGTTCAAAGCAAACCATTATCAAGACTGCAAGAATTTTCACTTTTATTGTAAACATTTGTTATAGTTTTATCGCTGCAATTCTATTAATTTTGGGTTGCATATCGATAAAAGTGAGTGGTGCTTCACTTATTCTTGGATCACTTTTTGTTGTTGGCTTTAGTGCATTAGGCTGGATTGTATGGGGCAAATTTGGAAGAATCCAAAAAGCAGATACTGAAATAGCAAATGAAATGATTGACAATGACAAATTTTATGGATGGGCACTTTTTGCAGCAATTTTCTATCCACTTGGATTCTTATATTTTCTTCCATATTTCTTCAAAAGAAAATAAACAAAATTCTATATTTGAATTTAGAAAGAACGATACAATGGGTTTGTCCCAAAAGTATCGTTCTTTTTTTTATCAATTTTATCAACAAACTAAAATCATTCAGATGCTTTATTTTCAGCATTTTGTGAAACTTCCTGTTTGTTCTTTTTGCGTGTGGCAAGCCAATATATCAAATAGAAGCAAGCAATAACCCCATAGACTGCTGTCACAACTGCAAAAGGCATCAACCATGTTGGAACAAATGGGAATGTTGAACCCGTGAGGAAGAACCAGTCATAGTGATGAGGTCCGCCATTGAAGCAAATGTTTCCAAGTCCTGCCCACAGTGCAACACAAACGACACCAACAAGTGGTTGCCACATTTTCTTGACATGAAGTTTCACTTCGCCAGTCGTCAATGACAACACGCCCCATGAAAGCAAAAGTCCGTGATAAACCATTGTTTGAATAACTTTGTAGCACCAAGGTGAAACTCCACCAAGTGCTGACCCAGGATACACCAAATACATCAAACTGCCCGCCATGGCAAGCGTCACTGCAACTTCTTTGAACCACTCCTTTTTTGAAAATTGTGAAAAAGTTGCAACAATGCACATAAGAGTGCAAATGTGGAATGGCAATTTATCTATATCAAGAGTGAAATCACTTGTCACAAATGGTTGCAACATAAAATCTGCGATATACAAAATCAATGTGGTTATAATTATCACTTTCAGCGTTTTTTCTTTTGTTTCTTTGGATTTGTTTTTCAACAAAAACGCCCCGCCAACTATGGCACCCGCAATCAAAATGAGATACAAAAAGTGCCAAATTGAAAACAATTCAATGCTCACACTTCCCTCTTTCCAGCCAAAAACTTTTCTTAAAAAATTTGTCATTTGTCAATTTCCTCCTTTTTTTCTTTTGACAATTTGCTAAACAACTTATAAAGACTTCTGTCTTCCTTCTTTTTTGTGATAAGTTCAAAAATTTCAGCAATCAGGAACACTAGGAGCATTCCCAGCAATCCCATAACATATGTATTAAGCCACGGTAAGTTTGGAAATGGCAATTCTTCCAAATACATAGAGTTGCAACTTTTCAACTTAAATATTTTGTATAGACTGTTGATGATAAATCCGTCAATAAGGAAAAACACCAAACCGCAAAAACATGAAATACAATTTGTTAGGTCTATCCGAATGAACCTGCCGACCAAAATATATAAACAGCCAAATATCATTGTTGTGTGACTTAACAATCCACGAAGTGAGAACCAATTTGAGAGTGTTGGATTGCTGGCGTAATTTTCGTTGAACACCACACCTATCAAACCACACACCACACCCGCATAGAATGTGAATTCAAGCATAACTTTTGCAAATTTTGATTTTGAATCTTTCAAGAATGCACATATAACCAAGCACCACATCAGCACATTGCACGGGTATATTGGCAACAATAGTGTTGATTCAATCACCGCAGTCCCTTTGTTTGAAAAGAAATCAACATAAACTGTGCTAAAATGAACGGCAACTGTCAATATGGCGGACACTTTCAAAACAAACTTTTTCCATTTTTCATCTTTGATAAAAATTTTGCAAAGCGTCAACCCCAAAATTATAAGAATAGCGGAAATCACCATATATAAAATGTGTTGTGTATTAAACATCATGAACCTCTTTCTGTTCTTATTTTTCTTTTGTTATTTTTTATTCTTCCAAACAAAGATTGATTGATATTATCTCCTTATAAAGACATATTATCATATTCTTTGTCTTTTCACAACAAAAAAACTGTTAAAGTCACAAATTTCCAAAAAAAATGATTATATCTTCATAAAATTGACTTTTTAATATCCATATTGTTCAATATTTTTCATTCTCCAATTTGAATCGACTTTGACAAACAATTTCAGCATACACTTTTTTTGCAACAAATCCTCAATATATGCACGGGTTTCCGCACCCAACTTTTTGAGCATATTTCCACCCTTGCCAATGATAATTCCCTTGTGCTGTTCTCTTTCGCAAACAATTTCAACATCAACATTGACCAGATTTTCTTCTTCAAAAAATCTTGTCACAACAACGGCAACGCCATGAGGAATTTCCTTGTCAATGTTGTTGAGTAAAAATCCTCGAACCTTTTCGGCAATCAAAAAATTCACACTTTTGTCCGTGTATTGCTCCTCGTCATAAATCGCATTTTGTTGTGGCAACATCTCAACAATTTTTTCAAGGATTGTTTGCATATTTTGCCCATTTTGGACAGAAATTGACAATGCATCAACCTGGAAATCTTGTTGTTTTTTGTCCGCCTTTGTTTTCACAAAAATCAATTTTTCGCACTTTTCTTGAAGCATTTTCATATAATCAATTTCTTCTTGTTCAAGAGGTTTTGTCCCGTCAAACAAATAAAGCACAACATCGGCACTTGCAATTGCACTGCGAACATTTTTCATCATAAACTTGTCAAGTTTGTTTTCGCTGTGGTGAATCCCTGGTGTGTCAATAAAAATAATTTGATATCCCTCACCGTTTCTTATCCCCAAAATCGAATTGCGGGTCGTCTGTCGTCTGTGCGAAACAATCGCAACTTCTTCACCCACAAGAGCGTTGACAAGACTGCTTTTCCCTGCGTTTGGTTTTCCCAAAACTGCAACATATCCACATTTCATCTGCACACTCCAAATTCTGTCAAAATTTTATCCGCCAAACCAAACATGACAACCTCATCCGCTTTTTCAACATGGTCATATCCCAAAAGGTGCAACAATCCATGCAATGCCAAAAAGCAAATTTCTCTTTTTTTGCTGTGTCCATATTCTTCTGCCTGCATATTTGCAACTTTTTCACAAATCACAATATCGCCCACAAAAAGCATGCCATCATCAAAATTTCTCTCGCTGTCAAATTCAGCCAAACTTTGCGAACTTTTCTTATCTAGGTTTGGAAAGGACAAAACATCAGTTTCCCTGTCAACATCACGGAAATTTTTGTTTAACCTATGAATTTCATCTCCGTCAACAAAATTCACAGAAACTGACACTTTTGAAAAGTCTTCCCCCAAGACTTCCCCCGCTTTTTCAAACAGTTTTTTTATTATTCCCTTATAGGGATAGATTTTTCCATCAACTTGCATCATAAACTCCTATGTTTTCAATCGTTGTCACACAATAATCAACAATCCCCTTGTCTTCATATCGCCTAATCGAATAAAATTCTTCTTTTATTGTATCACAATTTTGACAAATTTTCAAAGCGTTTTTCCTTGCTTTTTCAATGCAATCTTCTTGAACACTTTCAAAACTTTCTTCAACAACCCTGCTTGTCAATTGATAGCGAATTGTTTTTGTGTATTTTATCGGCAAAATATTGTTTTCACTCAATTTTTTTTCCTCAATTTCTTCTTCATAATTTTCAAAATTTTCCCCACACACAAACGAATAAAACACCTTTCCAAAAAGTTTCACATCTTGCCGTGTTTGCACTTCGCCCGTTCTGCAAGTTTCGACACGACTGTCAAAATGGATGTAATGCCCTTGACTGTAAACTTCCGCAACAAAATTCGCATTTGCTTCAACCGTAATTTGCTCCCCAGAAGAGTCAATTGAATATGGAAAAACCAAAACATCACCCTTTTTCACATAATCTCCAACATTCACTGCCAAGGTGCCTGAAATCAAATTTATTTCAGTGATTTTTCCATTTTTATCCGCTATAATTGGAGAAAAATTTTTACTCATTTGCTTTGGAATAACTTTCTCTTTGACATTCACAATCAAAGTTTGTCCACGAATGGCACAAGAAACAAGACTTATTTTTTCAAATTTTTCAATAAGCAAAACTTCAATCTCATCCACATTCAAATCACACTTTTTCATTGAAAAAGAATTTTGTATTGTGTCAACAATTTCTCTTTTTGAAAGAGTTTCAAGTCCGTTTATTTCAACACAAAAAATAAATTGATTTTGAAGAAAAAAAAGTGTTAAAAACACAAAAATTGCAAAAAAATAGCCCAAATTGCAAAAAAAATGCAAAATTTTTGGCAAAAACCCAAAATCTGCAACACTTAAAATTTCAAGTTCGTTCTTTTTCAAAAATTCAAAAACATACTTTTTATCAAAAAATGCACATTGTAAATCTGTTATATTTCTATCTTTCAAAACAACTTTTTTCAAGGTTATTTCCTTTGAAAGTTTGTCAAGCCAGCGTGATTGATTCAGCCCTTTGACACAAAATTTTGTCACCCCAAAAAGCCTCATCATCCTTGCTCCACTTTCACAATTTTTCCAGAAATTTTTATTGTGTCTTCACACAGTTCTTCAAGGGATAAATTTTCCCCATCAATTTTCAAAAATCCATTTTTAATTTTGACGACAACACTTTCTTTTGAGAGAGTCACAAGCCCCGTCAATCCCTCAACATAGAGCAACTTTCCGTCTATGTTGACGATATGAAAACCTGACAAATCAAACTTATCAAGCCCACGCAAATTCTTTTTTATTTCATCAAAAAAATTAAACACATTGTAATATATGAATCAAGAAAAAAATTAAGAATAAAAAAAGGAATTAAAACTAATTCCCTTCTTCATTTGCCACTTCTGACAATATAAATTCTTGAACTCTGACAGGCAAATCTTTGACTATTTCAGCAACTTCTTCCAAAGATTTTCCTTTGATTGAGTCAAAATCGAAATTCAACAATGCATCAAGTTCCAAATCTTCTTGAGTTTTTTCTGTTTCTTCAACCTTGCTTTCGCCCTCAAAATATTTTGAAAGTGCATCAAAATCTGTTGACATATTGTTTTCAGTTGAATTGTCCAAATTTTGCGAGTCGCTTTGACTTAAAGTGGTTTCTGTTTCAAAAACAAAATCTTTCAAATCAGCTTTTCTCAAATTTTCTTCCGTCAATCGAGATTGTGCTTCAAGTTCGTTTTGTTGGAGTGCATATTGAAGTTCTTGTTCACTCTCAACTCTCACTTTTTTCACTTTCTCTTGTTGACTTTTTGACATAGAAAGAAAATACCAAACTATTGATACAGCAATTATTGAAATCGCACATACATACAAAATAATCATGATTTTCTTCCTCCTTTTTTTATTCTATTTCAGACTCACCGTCAATTGTTTTGTCTTCATCTTTGCTTTCTTTTCGCAATTTTTCAACAGTGTAATAATCAACAACATCTTGCGTTTTTCCAAGTTCGATTGCCTTTGCAATCATCGCTTGAACTTCCGCTTCGTTTTCAGCAATTTTTGCTTTCATTTCTTCGGTCTTTGCTTTCATCTCTTGTTCATTCGCAACAGCGACCAGTCTTCGATATTCAAGTTCGTTTAATTTTTCTTCTTTTTCTTTTTCGCGCTTTTCCTTTTCAACATGTGAATATCTTTCGCCCACCAATTCAACTGACTGAATATCAACGGAAACAAGTTCATATTTCGAATCAACATCAATGTTTGAAGCAAACAAAACTTTGTCAAGTTCTTGTGGTGCAGTGACAAGCGATGCTCCCGCTTTTGTGTTTGCAATTTTTGTCAAAATCGCTTCAACCGCTCTTGCGGAAATTGTTTCTTCCGTCACACCTGTGAGATAATTTTTGAGATTTGTTTTGAGTGTCAAGGAAATTTTCACTCTCACTTCCATGTTGTCCTGTGCAAAAGTTTTTATTTCAGGAACATTCAAAACTTTGGTCGAACACAATCATTCACAACATCGGTCACATTCAGCCCAGCCATGTCAATTGCTCTTGCAAATTCAAAGTCGATTGGAAGTTTTGCACTCTGTGCGACAACCATTGCTGTGACAACATTGCAAGGGTTTCCACCGCTTATTGAAACAATTTCAAGTTGAATGAATTTCAGGTCAAATTTTGAATCTTTTGCCAAAATATATGCCTTTGCAATGTCATAGTAGTTTATTTTTCTCAATTTCATGGAAACAAGTTTGAATGCGGACACATAATGCCCAGAAAAAATCACCATAAAATATGTTTTGAAAGGCACAAGACACAAAAATGTGAGCAAAAGTGCAACAATTATGATTCCAAGAATAATTCCAATAATTCCACCAGCACCAATCATTTCTTTTGTTTCTCCTTATTTCTCCTATATTATACCACACATTATTTCATTTGTCCATAGGCAATTTTAATATTTTTTGAAGTTTTTAATAAAAAAATTGCCATTTTTTAGGCAATTTTTATGATTCTTCATTTGGGTCTTCCGCATAGAAGAGTGCAACAGAAAATCTGAAATCATAACATGCATTTGTTTGTGTCGTATCTTTGTGGACATTGAAGTTGACTTCTATAAAGTCACTATTATACTTTTCTTCATTCAATGCATAGACTTTTTCTTGATGATTTTCGCTTCCAACCATTATCATTTTGTAATAATCATTTGCATCATCACCCGCCGTGACAGCCCTTGTCCATGTGTTGTAAGTTTCATTTTTCGTCCAGCCATTGGATGGCAACAATGGGTCATATACTGGATTTAATGCATAACCACCAACAGTTTTGTCAAATTTGTTTTTGAGTTTCACTTTATTCAAATTACTTTCGCTGTCTCCATATGACAAATCAAGTGTTGCATCCGTATGAGTCGATTCTTCTTCCTGCCCAATGTAAAGTCCACCGCCATTTGATGTGTTTTCAGTCGCACCCGCTGTGAAGTATGGGTCGCTATCCTTTTCATAGAAAGTGCCATTGCAATTTGTCCCTTTTGACACTTCAACTGTGAAAGTTTGGGTTGCAAATTTGCCTTTTTCAGAATCATAGTATCTCAAAGTCACATCAATTGTGATTGCATCGAGATAAGTCACTCCTTCCGTTTGTTCGGCGCCATATTCAAAGCAAAGAACCAAGTCATTAAGTTCATAACCAATTTCATATTCTTTTGGATACAAAACAACACTTTGGTAGTTTGCATAAGGCATTGTGAATGAAATTTCCTGCTTGCCGTCATCATAGGCATTGTTTATCCCGTCAGCACCAAATTCAGTGATTTGTGCAATCATAAATGGCTGTGTGACTGTCACATCATTCCCAATTTTCACACTCTTTCCCGCCATGTCAAAAACATTGTCGACAACTGTTGTGTAATCTGCGATAATTGCTTTCTCTTCATCAGTTTTCTTTTCAGTGGACTGAGGAATAATATCTGTTGAAACGATTGTGGTTTTCACAAAGTCTTTGATTGTCACAATATCGCTTGCCTGCAATCCGACATATTTTCCATATTTTTTGTATATTTCTTTGACTTTTGCAAGAGCAACATCAATTGATATATCTTTATCTCCCCAGCCACTGACTGTGATGTTTTTCACAACATTTGCTTTTGCGGAACTTCCTGTGGCACTCCCTTCCGATGAATTTTGTGTTGTTTCAGGATTTCCAACTGTCACATTCAATTTATATCTATTCAAATCAAAATCAAGCACAGTCATGTAAATCACATATTCCAAGGCACTCAATTCATAGGCATAAAAATTATCTTCATTGCCAGTTGTCGTTCCGCTGGTTCCAGTTGTTGAAGTGCTGGTAGGTTGCTGATCAGTTGATGAAAAATAGTCATCATTTCCATTGGTTTTTTGTTTCAAATTGCCAAATTTGGTTATATTCCAACCCCAATTTGCAAAGTTATAATAATTTGCTTGAAAATTTGCAGTGTGTGTCCCAGCAAAAATTTGAGGTTTTGTGACGAGGGAATCGACACTTGAATCGCACAAATATTTGATTATATAGCCCGCATACAAATTGTAATATTCAGTTGAATAATCGCCAAGAGCTGTGCTAAAATCATAATTTGCAGGTCTTGCCAAGGTTTTTGCGCCCTCGGTTTGAGTATCGTCATCGCCAACGATGTTGCTTATCAAATTTTTTGTCCCAGGATCTGTGGAGTTCCCATAAGAACACCCTGAAAAAGATAAAAATGAAAAGAGAAAAGCGATTGCAAGCACAATCGATGTAATCTTTTTCAAAATCAATCCCATCCTACTTTTTTCCATGTTTTTATGATATCACATTTCTTAAAAAAAAACAATAAAATTTAATAAAAAGACAAAATTAAACAAATTCAACCCCTTCTCTTTCCGCATAAAAGAGATATTGTTGAGCATATCCCGACAAATTTCCAAACTTTTTTATCAGATTTTGCCTTATTTTTGAACGATTTTTCTCAAAATCAAAATATTTTTGATAAACTTTTTCAATCCAAGTGTCAACTGGGAAAACATCCATTCTCGAATAACCAAAAAGCAAAATGCAATCAGCAACTTTCTCGCCAACACCCATAATCGACAAAAGTTTTTCTTTCAATTTGTCAGTGGATAAATTAATCCATTGAAGCAAAGTCAAATCATCAATCATTCTCACAACTTTATACAAATATTTCGCCCGATAACCCGTCCCAATCTCACAAAAATCACTTTCTTTGACACTCAAAAGTTGCTCACGAGTTGGAAAAGCATAAAAATCATCAATTTTTGTCCCAAATTTCTCTCTCAATCTAAATAAAATCGCTTTAATTCTTGTTATGTTGTTGTTTGCGGAAACAATAAAAGAAATCAAAGTTTCAAACAGGTCTTGTTTCAAAATTCTGATGCCCTGACCGTATGAAATTGGCACTTTTAGCAGTTCAAACGAAGATAAATTTGTCTTAATTTTTGAATAATCAGTTTTTAAGTCAAAGAAATTTTCAAAATATTGCGGATTTTTCGTCAAAATTGTGTATCCGTTGTCAGTTTCTTCAATTGTTGCCTTTTTGTCGGATGACAGCACGACATATCGATTTTCTTTTTTGAAATACGAAAAAATCTGCCCGCAACTCAAAATATGTTCCGCACAAAAATCATCTTTCCCATAAATTAAAATCCTGTCTTCTTTTATTTCGTATTTCATATTTTTTTCAAACCATTTTGACAAATTTCAATATTTTATCACATAAAAAAAAGGCATTGAGCCTTTTTATTCAGCAACAATCACAGAAGCAACTTTCTTTCCGTTTTTTGTTCCAAAAGCAACTTTTCCGTCTTTAAGAGCGAAAAGAGTGTAGTCTTTTCCAAGACCAACATTGTCACCAGGATAAACTTTTGTTCCTCGTTGTCTTATTATGATTGAACCTGCAGTCACAAATTCACCAGCATATGCTTTCACGCCAAGTCTTTGGCTGTTGGAATCTCTGCCGTTTTTTGTGCTTCCGCCACCTTTGTGGTGAGCGAACAGTTGTAAATCAACAAACATTTGTTCTAACCTCCATTTTAACATTTTTTGGATAATTTTTTGAAATATCAAACAAAGTTTTTTCCATCGCACTCAAAATTGTTTGTGCATTTTCGTTTTCAAAGTCCCCAACACAAACATGCAAATATGCTTCGTTTATATCAACTTGCACATCAAGTCCCAAGACTTCTTTCAATCCAATCACAGCCATTTGCGACGCCGTTGAAATTCCACTGCAAACAATGTCACTCCCGCTTTCAGCATATCCGCTGTGTCCTTTGATTTGATATTCACAAATTAAATTATTTTTTTTGAAAATCGTAATTTTTGTCATAAACCCTACATCTTTATTGAAACAATCTTGATTTCAGTCCAAGGTTGTCTATGTCCTTGCTTTCTGCGAACATTTTTCTTTGGTTTATACTTGAACACAACAATCTTGTCACCTTTTCCGTGTGAAACAACTTCCGCTGTCACTTCGGCACCTGCAACAGTTGGTGTTCCTGCAACAGTTTTGTTTCCGTCAGAAACAAGCAAAACATCAAGTTTCAATTGAGTTCCAACTTCAGCATCGATTTTCTCAACTTTGAGAACATCGTTTTCTGTCACATTGTATTGTTTTCCACCAGTTTGAACAACTGCAAACATCTTTTCTTACCTCCTCTCTCCAAACTCACTGTCTTCCAAGGTGGTGCAAACGCACTTTCGGCAAAAAGCCTACTTTTTCTTGTAAACCCGATACAAGTGGATACTCTGTCATTATATCAAATTTCATTTCAACTTGTCAAGTGATAGGAATAAAAATCTCAAATTAACTCTTTCAAATTTTTCATATAGTTTTCAAAGTAATCAGGGATTTTTGCCTCAAAGGTCATTCTTTGATTTGTTCTTGGATGAACAAACGACAATTTGTAAGCGTGCAAGAGTTGTCCATTCAACCCCTTGACTTCCTTTCCATAAACCTTGTCGCCAACAACGGGATGCCCCAAATGCTTTGAATGAACACGAATTTGATGCGTTCTGCCCGTTTGCAAAGAAAATTCCACCAAGCAATTTTTCTCAAAACGCTTCAACACTTTGTAGTCCGTTGTTGCAAGCCGTCCACTGCTTTTGACAGCAATTTTCTTCCTGTCCTTTTCATCTCTACCCAAAAAAGTTTCAATTCTGCCAGAATCTTGTTTCAAATTCCCATCCAAAAGTGCCAAATAATTTCTATGGCAAGTTTTGTCCTTTATTTGCTCCGAAAGTGAAACATGTGAAAAATCATTTTTCGCAACAACCAAAAGTCCGCTCGTATCCTTGTCAAGTCTGTGGACAATCCCAGGGCGAATTTGTCCATTTATGCCACTCAAATTTTTTATGCGAAACAAAAGTCCATTCACAAGAGTGCCACTCTTTGTTGATGAGCATGGATGAACAACCAAACCTTGTGGCTTGTTTATCACTGCAAGGTCGTCATCTTCATAAACAATTTGAAAATCAATATCTTGCGCCTCTGTGCAAATTTTTTCAGGTTCGACAATTTCAACACAAACATTCATTTTTGATTTAAGAATTTCCCCCGCCTTTTTTGCTGGCTTGTTGTCAATCGTCACATGAAAAGACTCAATCATATTTTTTATGTGAGAACGAGAAAAATTTGGAAATTTATTCATCAAAAAGACATCAAGTCTTTTCCCAACATCATCAGCCTCAATGACAAAATTTTTACTCATCTTTTTTCTCTTCCTTTTGGAAATTGTTGCTTGTTTTCGCTTGTTTTGTTATGTTTACATAATAAACTATCATGTAGATGACAAACAAAATTGCACCGCAAGTCAATGCCATATCCGCAACATTGAATGTTGGAAAAGATTGCCAAAAATGAAATTGGATAAAGTCTCTCACCTTACCAAAAAAGACTCTGTCATACAAATTTCCAAAACAGCCCGCAAAAATAAACCCATAAGTTATGTTCAAAAGCCAAGTTTTGTTCTTTTCTTTGATATAGAACCACACAAAGAATGCAATAAAAATCAAAGTCAAAACAATCAAAAACACTTGTTTCCCTGACAAGATGCTCCATGCAGCACCCGTGTTGTATGTCAAATAAAAATCAATAAGCCCTGGTATTGCAGTCATCAAAGTATGCTCTGTCAAATTTGCTTCACAAACATATTTTGATATCAAATCGACGGAAAAAATGACGACAAAAATTGTCATCATGACAGAAAATTTTATCCAATCACTCTTTTTCAAAAATCTCAACCCCTTACTTTCTTAAATTTTTTTCGAAGTTTATCGAGGTCAACATCCTCAAAATATCTCTCCGTGTATCCACAATTGCAACAAACATATCTTGAAGTGTATATTTTCCCACCCAAAACTCCCAATTTTTCGCAATCAAAAACCTTTCCTTCCTTGTCACTGTCTGCCTCAAACACCAAAATGTCGTGACTTTTACATTTTGGACAAATTCCAGTTCTCATGATTATTCCCTTTCAATTTCAATATTTTTTGGCAAAAAAGCATATAAATTTTTCTCAATCAACTCTTCCGTGACGCCCAAAATGGTGATAACTCCATCAAAATAGTTTAATGCTTTCGCCTTGTCCTGTGTGCTACAAAATCTAAAATCCAAAAAAAATGGAATTTCTTTTTCTAGCAATGAAATTTTGTTCTTGCATTCCTCAAAATTTTCTGGATAATAAATCTTCACGCCATCAATATCTGTCGGCAGTGATTTCGTTTTTTCTTTTAGGTTGTATGATGCTTTTGTTGTTTTTCGTTTTTTCTGCACAATTTTTGTGTCATCCGCTTCAAAACCTAAAAATTTGTATAAATAATCAATAAGTCCCATACAAACCTCCTTGAAATATGATAACACATTTCATCGAAAATTCACAAACAATTTGCAAAGATTGTGAAATTAGAAACAAAAAAAGACCGACATTGGTGACGGCAACACCTTTGTCAATCTTTTTCATTTTTCAAATTATTGAATAATATTTGAAACTACGCCTGAACCAACTGTTCTTCCGCCTTCACGGATAGCGAAACGAAGTCCTTGTTCGATAGCAATTTCTTTGCTAAGTTCGATAGTCATTTTGATGTTGTCTCCTGGCATAACCATTTCAACACCTGCAGGAAGTTCGATTGTTCCTGTCACATCAGTTGTTCTGAAATAGAATTGTGGTCTATATCCATTGAAGAATGGAGTATGACGTCCACCTTCTTCTTTTTTCAAAACGTATACTTCGGCATCAAATTTTGTGTGTGGGTGGATTGAACCAGGTTTACACAAAACTTGTCCTCTTTCGATTTGGTTTCTTTCAATTCCACGAAGAAGGATACCAACGTTGTATCCAGCAATTCCTTCGTTTACAGTCTTGTGGAACATTTCAACACCAGTGACAACTGTTTGTTTCTTATCTCCCAAACCAACGATTTCAACTGTATCATTGATTTTAACTGTTCCTCTTTCAATCTTTCCAGTTGCAACTGTTCCTCTTCCTGTGATTGTGAAGACATCTTCAACAGGCATAAGGAAAGGTTTGTCTGTATCTCTCTTTGGTTCTGGAATGTAAGAATCAAGAGTGTCAAGCAATTCTTGAATGCATGCACATGCAGGGTCTGAAGCATTTCCTGCTTGAGCGGCTTCCAAAGCCTTCAATGCAGATCCCTTGATAATTGGAGTATCGTCCCCTGGGAATCCGTATTCGTTCAAAAGTTCTCTGACTTCCATTTCAACCAAATCCAACAATTCTGGATCATCAACTTGGTCTGTCTTGTTCAAGAATACAACGATGCTTGGAACACCAACTTGTCTAGCAAGCAAAATGTGTTCTCTTGTTTGAGGCATAGGACCATCTGTTGCAGCAACAACGAGGATTGCTCCGTCCATTTGTGCAGCACCTGTGATCATGTTCTTAACATAGTCAGCATGTCCTGGACAGTCTACGTGTGCGTAGTGTCTCTTTTCTGTTTGATATTCAACATGCGCTGTGTTGATTGTTATTCCTCTTGCCTTTTCTTCTGGAGCCTTGTCAATTTGATCGTATTTCATTGCTTGAGCAAAGCCCTTTGCTGCGCTATACATTGTGATAGCGGCAGTCAATGTTGTTTTACCATGGTCAACGTGACCGATTGTTCCCACGTTTACGTGAGGTTTACTGTTATCATATACACCAGTAGCCATTTTCTATAATTCTCCTTTCTATGAATTCTGTGTTATTTTAGCATATAATTTGAAAATATCAAAACATTTTTCGCATTTTCACAAAAAAGTTTTAATATTTTTCGCAAATAAAGCCATTTTTTATGCTTTTTTGCGTTTGCCTACGATTTCTTCGGCAATGTTTCTTGGAGTTTCAGCATATTTCAAGAACTCCATTGTGAATGTTCCACGGCCTTGTGTTTGAGAACGCAAATCTGTTGCATAACCAAACATTTCTCCAAGAGGAACTTCCGCATTGACAACTTGAACACCTTGTTTTGTTTCGTTTCCAGTCAAAATTCCACGACGAGATGTCAAATTGCCCATAACTGTTCCAAGATAATCATCTGGAACTTCAACTTGAACTTTCATCACAGGTTCAAGCAAAACTGGGTCAGCATGCAATGCACCATCTTTGAAAGCCATTGAACCAGCAATCTTAAATGCTGCTTCTGAAGAATCGACTTCGTGATAAGAACCATCAATCAATGTGACTTTGAAGTCAACTGTTTCATAGCCAGCAACAACACCATTCTTGCTTGCTTCTTGAATTCCATTGTTGATTGGTTGGATAAATTCTTTTGGAATTGACCCACCGACAGTCTTGTCTTCGAATTGATAACCTGAGCCTGGTTCAAGTGGTTCGATTTCAATAACGCAGTGACCGTATTGTCCCTTACCACCTGATTGTCTGATGAATTTCCCTTCTGCTTCAACTTTCTTTCTGATCGTTTCCTTGTATGCAACTTGTGGCGCACCAACATTTGCTTCAATCTTAAACTCTCTCAAAAGTCTGTCGACAATGATTTCAAGGTGAAGTTCACCCATACCAGCGATGATTGTTTGACCAGTTTCTTGGTCAGTGTATGTCTTGAAAGTTGGGTCTTCTTCGGCAAGTTTGATAAGCCCAAGAACCATCTTTTCTTGCATATCTTTTGTCTTTGGTTCAATCGCAACGGAAATAACTGGTTCTGGGAATTCCATACTTTCCAAAACAATTGGTTTCTTTTCATCACAAAGAGTTTCCCCTGTGATTGTGTCTTTAAGTCCAACGATGGCGGCAATGTCACCAGCGCCAACTTCTTTGATTTCTTCTCTTTGATTTGCGTGCATTCTGATAAGTCTTCCAACTCTTTCTTTTTCACCCTTGTTTGAGTTGTATACATAAGAACCAGCAGTCAACTTTCCAGAATAAACTCTGAAGAACGCAAGTCTTCCAACAAATGGGTCTGTCATGATTTTGAATGCAAGCCCAGAGAATGGAGCATCTTCACTTGGTGCTCTTGTTTCTTCTTCATTTGTGTCAGGATTCACGCCTGTGATATGGTCGATATCGAGTGGGGATGGAAGATAGTCAACCATCGCATCAAGAAGCATTTGAACACCCTTGTTTTTGTATGAAGAACCGCAAAGAACAGGAATAATCGCTCTTGAAATTGTTGCTTTTCTCAAAGCCTTTTTCAATTCTTCGTTTGAAATCTCTTGTCCTTCAAAAAATCTTTCAAGCAAAGCATCATCAGTTTCAACAATTTTCTCAATCATTTCATCGTGAAGTTGTTGAGCCTTGTCTTTGAGTTCTGCAGGGATGTCGGTGATATCAACGACTGTTCCCATATCGTCTTGATAGATTTCTGCTTTCATTGTGAAAAGGTCAATAATTCCTTTGAAAGTGTCTGCTTCTCCTATTGGCATTTGAATAGCAACTGGGTTTGCTTTCAATCTGTCTCTAATTGAATTTATACATCCAAAGAAATCTGCCGCATCTCTGTCCATTTTGTTTACATAAACAATGATTGGGACTTTGTAGTTTGCTGCTTGTCTCCAAACAGTTTCTGTCTGTGGTTGAACTTTGTCACGAGCAGAAAGCACCAAAACCGAACCATCAAGAACTTTCAAGGATCTTTGAACTTCAACTGTGAAGTCAACGTGTCCTGGAGTGTCAATGATGTTGATTTTATGACCTTTCCACTGGCAAGTTGTGCAAGCGGAAGTGATTGTGATACCTCTTTCTTGCTCTTGTGCCATCCAGTCCATGGTTGCTGCACCATCGTGAACTTCACCAATCTTGTGACTCTTTCCTGTGTAGAAAAGAATTCTTTCAGTGGTTGTCGTTTTTCCAGCATCAATATGCGCCATAATTCCGACATTTCTGGTCATACTAAGGTCTGTAGCCATAAATTTTCTCCTAATAAAAATTTTTCACACTTTGTTTTTGGCAGTGTTGTGAAATCTCTCACTGCATATTGTTGTGCAATTATGCACACAATTTTACCACTTGTAATGAGCGAAAGCCTTGTTTGCTTCAGCCATTCTGTGCATTTCATCTCTCTTTTTGATTGATGCACCAGTGTTGTTGAACGCATCAATAAGTTCACCAGCAAGTTTTTCTTCCATGCTTCTTTCGCCTGTTCTCTTTCTTGCATTTTGAACAATCCATCTGATTGCAAGAGTTTGTCTTCTTTCTGGACGGATTTCCATTGGAACTTGATAAGTTGCTCCACCAACTCTACGACCTTTTGTTTCGAGCATTGGCTTCACATTTTCAATTGCAGTAAGGCAAGCGTCAAGAGCGTCAGCACCAGTCTTTTCTTTCATTGTGTCAAGAGCGCCATAAACAATTCTTTGTGCAAGACCTTTCTTTCCATTCAACATAACTTGGTTGATAAGTTTTGTCACAACTTTGTTGTTGTAAATTGGATCTGGCAAAACATCTTTTTTGACCGCACTATTTCTTCTTGGCATTGTTTTATCTCCTTTTAGTTAAATTTTTTTGGCAAATCTATGAATTATTTACCAGATTTTGGTTTTTTTGCACCGTATCTTGAACGGCCTTGTTTTCTGTTTGCAACACCAGCAGTGTCGAGTGTTCCACGAACGATGTGATAACGCACACCAGGAAGGTCCTTAACACGCCCACCACGAACAAGAACAACACTATGCTCTTGCAAGTTGTGCCCAATTCCAGGGATGTAGCAAGTTCCTTCTTGTCCATTTGAAAGTTTTACTCTGGCAATTTTTCTCAAAGCAGAGTTTGGCTTCTTTGGAGTTGCAGTTCTCACAGAAAGGCAAACACCACGCTTTTGTGGACAACCTTTAAGAAGTGGAGATTTTGTTTGTTTTTTGCCAAGATCTTTTCTTCCTTTTCTCACCAATTGGTTTATTGTAGGCATTTTTTTCTCCTTTTATCACAAATTTTCAGTTTTACATCATGAATTGGATTTGTCTTTCAAAAAGAAATGACACGAAACGGATTTCGTGCCATAAAAAATGCTTTTTAACGAAACATGAACAACACAATCGCAAATGCGACTTCAAAGAAAATTCTTTGAATCGGTGAAGCAAAAAATGCCACCTGTTGTTTGTTTATGCTTGAAAAACTTCACAATCGACGGCACGATTGAAAGCCAAAAGCACTGTTTCCGACAACGAAACACCTTTTTATTATACATGCAAGCCCGCTCGTTGTCAAGAAAATTTCGAAAATAAATCACAACAAATCAAATTTTTTCAAAAATTGTTCTTCCGTCAAAATTTGAATGCCCAGTGTGAACGCTTTGTCAAGTTTGCTTCCCGCTTCCTCGCCCGCAATAACACAAGTTGTATTTTTTGAAACAGAAGATGAAGTTTTCCCGCCATTATTTTCAATAAGGCTTGTCATATCCTGTCTTGAATAGTTTGGCAAGGTTCCAGTCAAAACAAAGGTCATTCCAAAAAGTTTCCCTTGTGACAATTTCTTTGCTTCCTTTGGAGAAACACCAACTGACAGAAGTCTCTCAATTTCATTTATATTGTTTTCGTCTTGAAAATACTCAACCACATTTTGAGCAATCACATCTCCAACATCTTCAACCTGCAAAAGTTCTTCAAATTTTGCCTTTCTCAAATTGTCGAGGGATTCAAAATGCCTTGCCAAATCTTTTGCCGTTTTAATTCCAACCTCACTTATTCCAAGTCCATGAATAAATTTGAAAAGGTCAATTTCCTTGCTTCTTTCAATGCTTGCGAGCATATTATCCGCTTTTTTGTCTTGAAATTTCTCAAGCGAAATCAATTCGTCCTTTGTGATGTGATACAAATCTGAATAGTGTCTCAAATTCAAATCATCATAAAACTGCATGATTGTTTTTTCGGAAAGCCCCACAATATCAAACGCTTCTCTTGAAACAAAATGAGTGAGTCTTGCAACAATTTGTTCCTTGCAATTGTCGTGATTTGTGCAGAACACAAGTGGCCCCCGTTTTTCAAGTTTTGTTCCACAGCATGGACAGGTGGTTGGCTCTTCAATAATTTTTGAGTCGTCATACTTTTCTGCAAGCCCCAAAACTTCGGGAATAACCTCATTTGAACGGCGAATAAAAACACGACTGCCAATCATCACCTGTTTTTTTCTTATGTCTTCAATATTGTTTAGAGTCGCCCTTGAAATTGTTGCTCCCGCAAGTTCCACAGGTTCAAGAATTGCAATTGGGGAGACTTTCCCACTTCTTCCAACCTGCCAAACAACATCATAGAGCATTGTTGAGATTTCTTCCGCCTCAAATTTGTATGCCCTCGCCCATTTTGGAAATTTGTTTGTGTAGCCAATTTCTTCCCGTGGGGCAACTTCATTGAGTTTCACCACAGCACCATCGATAAGCACATCGAGATTTTTTTTGACCTTATCAATTCCATGAATAAGTCCCACAACTTCATCTTCGCTGTGTGCAATTTTGAAATATTCCCCCGTTTTGAAGCCATTTTCTTGAATGAAATTGTGCATATCTTCTTGTGTGGCAAATTCCCTGCCCTCCGCCAAAAGCACCGCATAACAAAAATAGTCGAGTTGTCTTTTTGCGGTTTCTTTTGGATTGAGATTTCTTATCGCTCCCGCAACACCATTTCGTGGGTTTTTGAGGGGTTCAAGTGCGGTTTTGTTGTAGCGAGCAAAACTTGAATTTGTCATCATTCCCTCGCCCTGAAAAATCGCTCTCCCCTTGAATGGAATTTGAAGAGGAACGCTTCGAATTGTTTTGACTTGTTCTGTCACATCTTCGCCCACTTCGCCATTTCCACGAGTTGTTGCGCCCACAAAAAGCCCGTTGTTATATTCCGTCACGAGTGTCAAGCCATCAAATTTATATTCCACGGCATAAGTTGGATTTTTGACAAATTTTTTCATATCAACAAAAAACTGATGCAAATCTGCTTCACTTCTCACCTTGTCGAGAGAATAAAGTCTTATTTCGTGTTTTTTCTTGACGAATTTATCAAGAGTGCCACCGCCGACTCGTTGTGTTGGAGAGTTTGGCAAAACAACACCCGTTTCTTTTTCAAGGTCAACGAGTTCATAATACAATTTGTCATATTCTTGGTCTGAAATTGTTGGATTGTCAAGTTCATAATAGTTTCTATTATGCATCAAAACAAGTTCAACAAGTTCTTTCATTCTCTCCATTTTATTCATTTCACTTTCTCCAATACTGCCAAATTTAACATCAAACTTTTTTTGCCAAAGTCATCAAAATCAATATCCGCCACAAGTCCGTCATCAGAAATATTCAAAATTTCGCCCTCGCCAAATCGTGCGTGAAAAACCCTGTCTCCAACAACAAATCCGCTGTCAAACTTTTCTTTTTTCTCACTCTCTTCATCGTTTGAAAAACTGAAAAGTCGTGGTTTTTTCTTGTCAACAATTCCAAACTCATTCAAAAAACGGCTTTTTTGCTGGTCTGTGCTTTTGCCATACATATATCTTTTTTTCGCATACGAAACATAGATTTTTTTCTCCGCACGAGTGACTGCAACATACATCAAACGGCGTTCTTCTTCCATTTCGCTTGACGAAAAAGATGCTCTTGCAAGCGGAAACAATCCTTCTTCCGCACCCACAACAAAAACAACTGGAAATTCAAGCCCCTTGACAGCATGAATTGTTGCGACTGACACAAATCCGTTTTCTTGGATGTTGTCGCTGTCAGATTTGAGCATGACATTGGATAAATAATCGGACAGCGTTGCATTTTCATTGTCATCTTGAAATTCTTTCACAGCGGAAATCAAACTTTCAATATTTTCAACTTTGTCTTCATCCTTATCAGCAAATGTTTCTTCAATTCCAAAAGACTTCACAACCTTTGAAACAAAGTCAAAAAGTGGCAAAATCTTCATTTCTTCTTGCAATTTTTTGTATTTCTCAACAAATCTGCTCAATTTGTTGTTATATTTTGAAAATGCAAATTTTTCACTCAACAAATATTCAAGCAATGGAGTTTCCCCCGCCTCATTTTCAAGGTTTTCAATTGCACTTTCACCAATTCCCCTTTTTGGGAAATTTATCACTTTCAAAAGCGAAATTTCATCTCGTTGATTGATAAAAATTGATAGATATGCCAAAACAATTTTGATTTCTTGCCTTTCATAGAATTTGAAACCGCCATACAATTTGTATGGAATGCGAAACGACATAAAACTCTCTTCAATTGACCTTGACAAAGCGTTAACTCTCATCAAAACGGCAAAATCACTGTATGAATATCCTTGCGACAGCAAATCGCTTATTGTTTTTGAAACAAAAAATGCTTCATCTTTTTCATCAAACGCTTCAAAAATTGTTGGAGGGTCGCCATTGTCCTTATCCGTCCACAATTTTTTTTCCAACCGCTCTTTGTTGTTTGCAATGACATTGTTTGCCATTGTCAATATGTTTTTTGTTGAGCGATAATTTCTTTCAAGTTTGAAAACATGGACATTTTCAAAGTCTTTTTGCAAATCAAAGATGTTTTTGAAATTTGCTCCACGCCACGAATAGATACATTGGTCTTCATCGCCCACAACAAACAAATTTTTATGCACACTCGCAAGAAATTTGACAAGTTTGTATTGCACAAGGTTTGTGTCCTGAAATTCGTCCACCAAAATATATTCAAATCTGTTTGCATACTTTGCAAGCACATGCGGACAATCGCAAAAAAGGCGATAAGTCTTGTTTAAGAGGTCGTCAAAGTCAAGGGAGTTGTTCTTTTTGAGATAATCTTCATATTCAAAGCAAATTCTCTCATATTCTTTCAGTTGTGCATTGCTTGCACTGCCCTTCTGCTCGACAAAATAATCAGCAATGGCAATTCCCCGATTTTTTATGTTGTCGATATGGCACATAATGGTTTTGAGTTCGTCTTCATCGCATTGATATTTTTTTGCCAATTCTTTGACAATCTTTTCCTTGTCGTTTTCGTCAATAATTGTGAAATTTTTTGTGTATCCGTCAAGATTTTCAATGTTTTCTCTCAAAATTCTCACACACATAGAGTGAAAAGTTGAAATCCAAATTGCTTTGTCAGTCATTTGTGCAATTCGATTTTTCATTTCATTTGTTGCCTTGTTTGTGAAAGTTATTGCCAAAATATTATATGGCGAAACCCCCTTTTCAAGCAAAAGACAAATTCTGTGGGTCAAAAGTCTTGTTTTTCCGCTTCCAGCACCCGCAGTGACAAGAACAACCCCGTCAGTTTGAAAAAGTGCTTCTTTTTGCTCGTCATTGAGCGAATTGATATCAAATTTTTCCATGTTTGTATGATAACACACCCGCAAAAATTTTCAAAATCTTTTCAATAAATTTTATTTTTGACAAAAAAAGAACGAATCAAATTCGTCCTTTTCAAAAATTATTCAGCATGTTGAAACACAATAGTTTCAGTCGTTTCAGTCGCATATTTGAAAACAACATACACAACTTCATCAACTGCCACATTGACATCACTCATTAAACTGCCATTCGCACTGAAAACTCCATACTGATTCGCTGTGCATGTTCCATTATTCAAAACAACTTCGCTTGTGTTTGTCAATTTCACAACATAATAAGTTTCTGCTTCAAACGTCCCTTTGTATGTGAATTTTCCAGTTTCTTCATCATAAGTCATTTCAGGGGCATTTTTCACTTCGTTAGCATTCAAATTGAGAACATTGCATTCGTCACACACAAATGAGCAATCGTTATATGAATGCATCGTTATATCTTCAACATAAATCGTAAATTCATCGTAATGCTCTTTGAGTGTCACAACAACATTGTATTGAGTGTTTGCCTCTGTATAAAATGGATTTTCAAGTTCAACCCAACGATTATTTTCGTCGTATTTTGCGTCAGATACCCACATCCAATAACTGTGCGAATCAACCCCGTCCTCGGCTTTCCAGAAACTTTTGGTCAATGTGCAAACAGGTGCAGATTCTCCAGCCTTGTAGACGACAACACTCTCAATCAATGGCAAAGTCGAACTGTCTTCAATTGCCCCTTGTTGTGTATATGTGTCAACATAAATGCAATCTTCACCACAACTTGTGAAATTGAAATAGATTTTATTGTCCACAATTTTTGTGAATTTGAAATCACCATTTTCATCAGGGCTTTCATTTGTGATTGTCGTTGCAACATTTTCTCCGCACGAACAAACACCTGTGACACCATAATCATGTCCTTTTGCAGAAATTGTCACATTTTCAATTTCTTTGCCGTCTTTGTCAAAGTTTTTGTTGCACCCTGTGCAGTGATTGTATTCGACATTCCCGTCCGTTGTGCAAGTTGCATCTATTGCTGAAACTGCTTCAAGTGTGTGCTTGTGTTCTTTTTCATCGCAAGCGGTGAGCATGAACATTGCTGGCACAAGAAACAAGACTGCAATGACGGTTGCCAAAAATTTGTTTTTTGATAAAATTTTTTTCATAAGTTTTCTCTCCTTTATATTAAACTTACGAATATTAAAGCACTTCGCCCCCCCCGCTTGTCAAGCGATTTTCAAAGATTTTTCAAAAAAATTTTATTTTTGACAAAAAAAGAACGAATCAAATTCGTCCTTTTCAAAAATTAGTGAGATTTTCTTGCTCTCTTTCTTGCGTTTTCGCTTTTCTTTTTCTTTGCAACGCTTGGCTTGTCATATGCTTCTTTCTTTCTCAAATCGCCAATAATTCCGTCTTTTTGGCATTTTCTTTTGAATCTTTTCAAAGCACTTTCAAGAGATTCGTTTTCCCCAACTTTAACCGTCGTCATTCTTTCTCACCACCTTTTAGGTCATAAAATATGCTTTATGATAGCACATTCAAAACGATTTTGTCAATCATTTATTCGCATTTTTTCAAAACTTTCGCTTTTGCGCCGTCTTGATAGCACTCGAAAATCTCAACATCCACAACATCTCCAACTTTCAAAGAGGCGTCTTCAATATAGCACATTATATAGTTTTTTGTGTATCCTGTTGCAATTCCATTTTCAATTTCTTCAACAAGCACATTTCCCGTTTTGTTCTTTTGAAAAAATTCTTTTTTCAATCTATTTCCGACTTCTTCCAGCCTTTTCAATCTCTCCGCTTTCACCGTCCCAGACAAATCAGTGTATAACTTTTGAGCGGATGTGCCATTTCTCATCGAGAATGGGAAAATATGCAATTGTGAAAACTTTATTTTCTCCACAAACTTCATAGTGTCTTCAAAATCTTGTTCTGTCTCCGTTGGAAATCCGACAATAACATCAGTTGTTATTCCCGCATTTGGGAAATATTTTCTTATCAACTCAACACTTTTTTCAAAATCTTTTGTAGTATATTTTCTGTTCATTTTCTTCAAAACATTGTCACAACCGCTTTGCAAAGACAAGTGGAAATGTGGACAAAAGTTTTTCACTTTCGACAAATTTTGCATAAAGTTTTCATCCACAAGAGAATCTTCCATTGATGACAAGCGAAGTCTTTTGTCAAATATATCAAGTCTTGCAAGCAATGTGTCAAGGGCGGGCTTTCCGTCAACTTTGTAATCTGAAACATCAATTCCAACAAGCACAACTTCTTTCACATCTTTTGGAAGTCTTGCAACTTCACTCACAACGCTTTCCAAATTTCTTGAACGGCTTCTCCCACGCAAATATGGAATCAAACAATATGTGCAAAAATTGTCGCACCCGTCCTGTATTTTGATATATGCTCTTGTGAGCGACTGTGCAGACTGCATGTCGTCTTCATATTCATCTGGGAATTCGTAAATCTTGACACCCCTATCTTCAAATTTGTCAAGAATCTGCTTTTTTCCTGCTGTGCCAATGACAAAATTGACATCACGGTCTTCAAACTGCAATGGTCGATTTTGACTTGCACAGCCCATGATATACACCTTTGCATTTGGATTGAATTTCCTTGCCCTTTCAATCATTTGTCGTGATTTTTTTTCCGCTTCATTGGTCACCGCACAAGTGTTTATTATATATGCGTCCGCATTCTCCAATTTGTCCGTCACATCATAGCCACGACTTTCAAGTTCAAACAAAAGTGCATCGCTTTCATATTTATTCACCTTGCAACCCAAGGTCAAAACCGCAATTTTCATATCCTAATTCCCACTCAAAACTGACACCAAACTCATCATCGCAATTGATGCCGTTTCACACCTTAAAATTCTTTTTCCAAGCGAAATTGATGTCGCCCCAGCGTCCACAAAAACATCTTTTTCTTTTTGCGAGAAACCGCCCTCCGCACCAACAATAATCGCAATATTTTCACATTTGTCAAGATTTTCAAAAGGTTGTCCGTCTTTCGTCCTTTCGTTTGCAAAAAGAACAGCGTCAAACTCCCCAAATCTCCCAACAACATCACTGACAGTCGAAACATTTGCAATTTTTGGCATAATTGACCTTTCGCACTGCTTGCAAGCATTCATTGCAATTGATTTCAACCGCTCAACCTTGTTTTCAGTCGGTTTCACAACTGAAAATTCAGTCACAAATGGCACAATTTCACTCACACCCAATTCCGTTGCTTTCTGCACAATAATATCAAATTTTTGAGATTTTGCGAGTGCTTGAAACAAAACAACATTCTTTTTTGGATTTGCTTCGCACAAAATTTTCTCTTTCAAGGCACAAACTGCACATGTTTTTTCAATTTTTTCAACTTGACACACATAGTCAAATTCATCATCAAGCGACAAAATAATTTCATCTCCAACTGCCAAACGGAGAACACTTCGCAAATGGACAAATTCTTCTCCCTCAACAAAAAATTTGTCACCCTTTTTATTTCCAAAAAATCTTCTCATAAAAATTCCTTTCCAATATAATACACCAATTCACTCCCCATTTGCAAGAAATTTTTTGCAAAAAAACGACAAAAAAAGGACTTTTATTAAAGCCCTTTCATTTTGTTTGCCAACTCTTTTGTCTTTGGAAAATCATTTTCAGAAAAACATTCATCAAGAGTTTTTAACAATTCTTTTTGCTTTCTTGTCAAGGTCTTTGGAGGTTCGCTCTTTATTGTCACAAGCATATCTCCATATGCATTTTTGTTGAGCAACTTAACACCTTTGCCTTTAAGTCGCATAACTGTTCCGCTCTGCGTCCCCTCTTTGATGTCCAGAGTCATT
>CAZIRI010000005.1:16091-22101 GCA_964541815.1 uncultured Lachnospiraceae bacterium | reverse complement strand
GAATATCAACCCGTCCGCCAAGCAAACAAGTTGTGAATGGGACAAACAAATCAAACATAAGTTCCGAGCCAACACGCTTGAAAATTTTGTGTGGTTCAACAGAGATTTTGATGTTCAAATCGCCATTAACTCCGTTGCCCGTAGGAGCATTTCCTTCGCCACGCATACGCATTGTTTGCCCGTCATCAATTCCCGCAGGAACTTTCGCAACAACATGTGCTGAAACTTTCTTAAAGCCCTTGCCCATGCATTCATCGCACTTATCTTTGATTGTTTTTCCCGTTCCACCACAAGTTGGACATGCGGACTCTGTGATACTCATGCCAAATGGAGTGTTCCTTTGAACTCTCACTCTGCCCGCACCACCGCATTGACTGCAAGTTGAATATGCAGTGCCATTTTTTGCACCCGTTCCGTTGCATTTATGGCATGACTCGATTCGATTGTAAGTGATGTTTTTCTCAACACCAAATATTGCCTCTTCAAAGGTCAATTTCATTGAGATGTTGATATCATCACCCCTTTGTTGAACCCTCGACGAGCGAGAGCCTCCGCCAAATGAGCCAAAGATATCTCCAAAAATATCACTGAAACCACCAAAGCCAAATCCTTGACCGTTTCCACCACCAAAAAAGTCTTCAAACCCGCTTGCTCCGCCATTGCCACCGCCAAATTGTGGACCATCGGCAGAACCATATTGGTCATAATTCGCTCTTTTTTTGTCATCTCCCAAAACTTCATATGCTTCGTTGATTTCCTTAAATTTCTCCGCTGCTTCTTCAGTTTTGTTCAAATCTGGGTGATATTTTTTTGCAAGTCTTCTGTATGCGGACTTAATTTCGTCCTCACTTGCATCTTTATTCACCCCCAAAATTCCATAATAATCCTTATTTGCCATTGCAGTGTTTGTCCCTTTTAATCTTGCTTATATGCAAGCAAAAGCAAAAGATTGCTTTTCCAATCTCTTGCTCTTTCTTGATTTTGTGGTCTAGTCAATCACAACTTCTGGGTCACCATCATCTTTTTTGTTGTTTGATGATGAAGAATTTCCAGCATTTGTGTCAGTGCCATTTGTGCCGTTTCCTGCATCAGATGGTTTTGCATTTTGATACATTTTTGTGAAAACTTCGTTTGAAACTTGTGTCAAACTTTCAAGAGCCTTTTTGACAACTTCAATGTCTTCACTTTCAAATTCTTTCTTTGCTTTTTCGATTTCGTCTTCAAGTTTTTTCTTGTCTTCGGCAGAAAGTTTGTCGCCGTTTTCTTTGAGCATTTTCTCAAGAGAATAAACCATGTTGTCCGCTTGATTCTTTGTTTCAACAAATTCCTTTCTCTTCTTGTCTTCTTCGGCATGCGCTTCTGCTTCTTTGATTGCCTTGTCAATATCTGCATCACTCAAATTTGAAGAGGCAGTGATTGTGATGTTTTGTTCCTTATTTGTCCCCAAATCCTTTGCAGAAACTTTGACAATTCCGTTTGCATCAATATCAAATGTGACTTCGATTTGTGGCACACCTCTTGGTGCTGGTGGAATGTCTGAAAGTTGGAATCTTCCCAAAGTTTTGTTTTGAGCAGCAAACTCTCTTTCACCTTGCAAAACATGAATATCCACCCCTGGTTGGTTGTCAACGGCAGTTGAGAACACTTGAGATTTCTTTGTTGGGATAGTTGTGTTTCTTTCAATAAGTTTTGTGAACACTCCACCCAAAGTTTCAATTCCAAGAGAAAGTGGTGTGACATCAAGAAGAAGAACATCTTTGACATCTCCTGCCAAAACCCCCGCTTGAATTGCAGCACCAACTGCAACGCATTCATCAGGGTTTACGCCTTTGAATGGCTCTTTTCCAGTGTATTTTTTGACTGCTTCAACAACTGCTGGAATTCTTGTTGAACCACCAACGAGAATAACTTTGTCAATTTGTGAAGTTGTGAGTTTTGCATCAGCCAAAGCCTTTGTGCAACACTCTGTCGTTTCCTTAACCAAATCTTCTGTCAAGGCATCAAATTTCGCTCTTGAAAGTTCAACTTCAAGGTGTTTTGGACCGTTTGCATCAGCGGTGATAAATGGCAATGAAATTGTCGTCATTGGAGTTGCAGACAAATCAATTTTTGCTTTTTCTGCTGCTTCTTTCAATCTTTGCATAGCAAGTTTGTCTTTTGACAAATCCATTCCTACATTTTCTTCCTTAAATTTTTCAACAAGGAAATCAATAATTCTATTGTCGAAGTCATCTCCGCCAAGTCTTGTGTTTCCGTTTGTTGACAAAACTTCAAAGACATTGTCACCAATTTCAAGAATTGAAACATCGAATGTTCCGCCACCAAGGTCATAAACCAAAATCTTTTGATTTTTGTTTTCGCCCTTATCAAGTCCATATGCAAGAGCAGCAGCGGTTGGTTCGTTGATAATTCTCAAAACTTCAAGTCCCGCAATCTTTCCAGCATCCTTTGTTGCTTGTCTTTGGCTGTCGTTGAAGTATGCAGGCACTGTGATGACTGCTTGAGAAACTTTCTCACCCAAATAACTCTCCGCATCTGTTTTAAGTTTTGACAAAATCATAGCGGAAATCTCTTGTGGAGTATATTCCTTTCCGTTAAGTTTAACTTTGTAGTTTGTTCCCATTTCCCTTTTAATAGAAATGACTGTGTTGTCGTGATTTACGATTGCTTGACGCTTTGCAACCTTTCCGACAAGTCTTTCTCCGTCTTTGGTGTATGCAACAACTGATGGAGTTGTTCTGTCACCCTCTGCATTTGCAATAACTGTTGGTTTTCCACCTTCCATAACTGCAACGCATGAATTTGTTGTTCCTAAATCAATACCTATAATTTTACTCATTTTTATTCACCCCTTTTATTTACAATAACTTTTGAGTATCTTATAACTTTTCCGTTAAATTTATAACCTGCTTGAAATTCATCAAGTACAATGTCGTCGTCCTTTGTTTTATCACTCATAACAGCGACAACTTCGTGTAAGTTGTGGTCAAACTTTTGACCTATTGCTTCAATTTTTTCAACTTTAAGATTTTGAAGAGTTTTCAAAATTTTGCTTTCAATCATATTGACACCCGCCAAAACTTTTTCGTCTGTGATTGATTTTTTTGCCTCTTTGAATGTGTCAAGGCAAGGTAAAAATGCTTCAATCACACTTCTTCGCCCTTCATCTCGTTGAAAATCCAATTGTTCCGCAACATGTTTGCGGTAGTTGTCAAAATCCGCTTGCAATCTTTGTGCCATTGCCAAATAATGCCCAGCCTCATTTTCTTCATCAAGTTCTTCCGCTTCTTCGTTTTCCTCGCAACCACACCCACAATGCTTATGCTTGTGGTGATGCCCATGACAACACTTTTTATGTTCATGTTCTTCACATTCACAATGTTCATCACAGGACTTTACATTTTCGATGTTTTCGTTTTCCACTTCAACATCTTTTTTCACATCTTCATTTTGATTATTTTCTTTTTCCATCTATTCTCCTTTTGACCTATTCAATTCGTCAACAACCACTTTCAGTGCGGATGCAATGCCCATATAATCCATTTTTTGTGGACCAAAAACTCCTATCGAAGCGACTTTGTTTCCATCGATGATGATTGGTGCCTTGACAACCGAGCATTTCTCGCCGTCATCTTCTGCAATTTCAGCGGAAATGTTGTCTTCGTCCGTGTCAAGCACTTCAATAAGTTCATCTTTGTCACTCAAAGTCTTCATAACTTTTTTCGCTTCATCAATTTGCTCTTTGTCGACAAGGTCAACAACGCTGTCCGCTTGAACATTCAAAAGTTTTTGTTTGTTCAACTTTGAAAGCCCCAAAACAATGTTGTCAACAACATTTTGAAACGCCTTAATCTCATCACTCATGCCACTTTTCAAAGCCCCGATGTTTTCCATCATAAAGCCCATCGTTTCGCCTCGAAAATATTTTGTCAAATAATTTGAAGCATCTTCACAATTTTCGGCAGTCGCTTTGATGTCCATGGTGTTTGTGATGTAGCCATAATTTGTTCCAATCAAAACCATGCATTTCTCGCCCAAAAGTGGAACAATTTTGAATTCTTGAAGCACCAAATTTTCAATGCCATTCACAAGGATAGCAGTTGGATAATTTGTTGCCTTGCTGATGATTTTTGCAATACCTGCAACGATTGTTTCCAAACTTTGTGTTCTGTTTTCAATCAAGTTTCTCACATCATTGAGTTCACCATTTGTCGCCCTTATATTTTTGAGTAGATTTTCAACATAAAAGCGATAACCCTGTGCCGTTGGGACACGCCCGCCCGAAGTGTGCAACTGTTTCAAAAACCCCATTGCCTCCAAAGCGTTTAGTTCTGAACGCAAAGTCGCAGTCGACACATCAAGTGATGTTTTGTCCTTGACGGAGCCACTCGTTATTGGTGAAGAATCTTTGATAAACTCCTCAACAGCAACATTCAAAATTTTGATTTTTCTTTCGGAAAGATTCATAAATTTCAAACCTTATTTTTTTTGATTGTTAGCACTCTCGACTTTCAAGTGCTAGCATTATTATATGCATTTACAAAAAAAATGTCAACAATTTTTGCCAAAAATTTTTAATATTTTTTCGCAGGCACTTTCACCGCAAAATCTGATAAGATTTGTTATAATTCAATAATCTTTTTGATGATTATTCCCACACAAAAAAATTTCAATAAAAAACAAACTTTTTCGCTTTTTTCAACTTTTTGCCACCACTTTCAACCACATTATATATCAACAACAAAAAAGGAGTGCTAAAAACAGTTTTTGTCAAAAACAACAAAAAAGGGGCATCACTTCAAATGAAGCAATTGTCCCTTGTTTTTTTTCCAAACACTTTTCTATATATTTGCTGTTGTTTCAAATGTTGCAGTCGGATATATCGGCAAATCTTGCACCCCTGGGCAACTGTTTTCAGGTATCGTTTGGCAAGTTGGCAATGTTGGATAGCCATAGGACGGAACGAGAACATCAACCAAACTTGTCACTTTCACAATAACTCTCAAACAGCAAGTGACCGTAAAAACATCGGGCGAGGAAAAAGTTCCAATTCTGCTTGAAACAGTCCCCAAAGCCGTTATGTTTACTGGTGTGATTGCTGGCTGTGGCACAAACAAAACAACCGATTTATTTATCACAATTGAAGACGATGCCGTGCCTGTTGCTCCTGTTGCATCTCTATATGTAATTGTGACTGGAATTGTCAAAGTGAAACTGACATTCGCATAATTTGGACATGTGTCGAGCCTGTCAATAACAAGGTCAGATATTGTCGAAGATGCACCTGTTGAATTTTCTGCGGACAAAAAAGTCAATGGCAAAACTGGATTTGCGGGATTGAACCCTGTCGCTTGCAAAATCACCCCCGTTTCAGTGCTTGAACACACACACGCATCAAAGACCTTTGTTGTTTCAATCAAAACTTTTTCACAAATGCCATTGAGTGCATTTCCCGTGACATTCCCAGGTCTGTTTGGATTTGTGTTGTTTATAAAAAAAGACATGTTTACAACCTCCTTAAAGTCTTGTTATAAACATATGCAAACCGAAAAATTTTTGTGAAAGGCTTAAAAATTTTTGAACAAAAAACAAATTTTAAGATGTTAACACAATAAAAAAGTTATACTTATATAAGTATAGCCTCTCAATAATTCTATTCCAATGAAACCAAATAGTAATAAACAGGTTGTCCACCATTTGCAACAGTGATTTCACAATCAGGATATTTTTCAGCAAGTTTCGCTTGCAATTCATTCGCATCTTCTTCCTTGACATCTCCGCCATAGAAAAGAGTGATGTTCATGATTGTGTCATCAAAGAGCGTTTCAATCAACTTTTCAGTTGTTTCGCCAACAAGGTTTCCTTTTGCAAGAATTGCCTTGTCATCAAGCCCAATGATTTCACCTTTTGTAAGGTCAAACCCGTCAATGTGGGTGTCACGAACAGCATATGTCACAGAGCCTGAACGAACGCTTTTTATCGCTTCAAGCATCGCATTTTTGTTTTCTTC
>CAZIRI010000005.1:0-16081 GCA_964541815.1 uncultured Lachnospiraceae bacterium | reverse complement strand
TTGAATGCAATCGCAGCCGCAATCCCCTCTGGAACATTTTTTGTTGGAATAATAACCAAGTTTTTGTTTGTCACATCATTTGCCTGTTCCGCTGCCAAAACAATATTTTTGTTGTTTGGGAAAACGAAAACATTTCTTGCAGGGACCTTGTCGGCAGCATTTGCGATATCTTCCGCACTTGGATTCATTGTTTGTCCACCCATAATAATTTGGTCAACAGTGAGTTCTTTGAAAATATTTCCAAGCCCATCACCAGGAGCAACAGCAATCATTCCAATTTCCTTTGTTTCTTCCTGCGCTTGTTTTTTCTGCAACAATGTTCTGTTTTGCTCTCTCATATTTTCAATCTTCAAATTGAAAAGTTCTCCAAGTTCAAGAGCATATCCCAAAGCCCTGTTTGGTTCGTTTGTGTGAACATGGACTTTGACCAATGACAAATCACCAATACAAATAACAGAATCACCAATTGCACAAAGTCTTTCTCTCAATTTGTCGATATCCGCTTCGGTTGTCTTTTTGAACATGTGAATAATCATATATTCCGTGCAATAGCCATATTGAATGTCACCAAGGTTTGAGAGGTCTGCCACAACTTGTTCAACATGTTGTGGTTTTGAATCTTCAGTGATTGTAAATTCGAGGTCTTCTTCACCGTTCAAGAAACGAGAAAATCCCGTGAAAATAACAAGGATTCCCATTCCGCCTGAGTCAACAACCCCTGCTTTCTTCAAAACTGGAAGCATTTCAGGTGTTTTTCTCAAAATTTCTTCACCCGTTTCACAAACCTTCTTGCTGAAAGTCTCAAAATCTTCAAATTTCTTTGCCAAAGTGACAGCATTTTCCGCCATAACACGAATGACAGTCAAAATCGTCCCTTCTTTTGGTTTTGTCACAGCCTTGTAAGCCATTTCAGCACCTGCTTGCATTGCTTTTGCAAAGTCTTTTGTTGTCATTTCTTTGCAATCTTTTGTGACAGAGCAAAATCCTTTGAAAATTTGTGAGGTTATAACACCGCTGTTCCCTCTTGCCCCACGAAGAGCGCCCTTTTGGAAGGCTTCGGAAAGAGAAGCAAAGTCATTGCTTGTGCATTTGCTTATCTCCGTTGCTGCGGATTTCATAGTTAGAAACATGTTTATTCCCGTGTCCCCGTCTGGAACTGGAAAAACATTTAATGAGTCAACATATTCTTTATTTTGTTCAAGAAGACTGACCCCAGCAAGAACCATTTTGCGAAAGGTCAATCCATTTATCGATTTTTGCATTTTTATGCTCCTATATAATTAAAGATTCACACCAGCGAGATTGACATTGACTGTGTCAACAATCATCCCAGTGAAGTTTTCGACGCTATACTTAACAGATTTTTTCAGCGACTCTGCCACCTCGTTTGCAGACACATCAAATTTGATTATATAGTTTATATTGATAAAAATTCGATTATCCTTGTGGCTTACGGTCACGCCCCTTGCGTTATGTTCTTTCTTGAATAGTTCTCTCACGCTCTCTTTGAAATTCTTTGCAACGAGATCAACTACACCATAACAATCCAAAGCAACAAAACAAGCAACAGTGCGAATTGCTCTGTCGCTGATTGAAATGTTTCCATAATAATTGTTTGTATTAACTGTCAAGGACTGCCCCCTTGTTCGATTTAATGTCGCTGGTTATATAATACAACAATAAAAAAATTTTTACAAGTAAATTACAATAAAAACAAAAAAAATTTGAAAATTCTTTCAACTTTCACCCTTTTTCAAAAAAAATTTGAAAAGTATAGGGAAAATTGTTGCAATTTTTTGTCATGTGTGTTATCATATATGAAGTATATTATAATAAGGAGAACAAAATGAGCAGAGTATGTGATGTATGCGGGAAAGGTAAAATGGATGGCAAAACAGTGAGCCATGCAAACAACAAAACCCCAAGAAAATATAATGTAAACTTGCAACCTACTGAAGTAAACGGCAAGAAAGTCAAAGTTTGCACAAAATGCCTGAAATCAGCAAAGAAAGCAGACTAACGAATTGAAGAGATTGAAAAATCTCTTTTTTCATTCCTCCTTATTTTTGTTTCTATATATCAATTTCAAAATAGGGACGGTCCACCTTGGTGCTTTGACGCATATAATTCTTATGCGCTCTTTTTTTTCTTTTTCCATAGTCATATATATGAAATCCCCCAATTTTATGTTAAATCAAAAAATGATTTGAAAGAAAATGCAATAAAAAAACAAGCCATAAATGACTTGTTCGAAAATTGATTTGCTTCAAGATGAATTGTTTGATAAATTTTGTGATTTATCTCTCTTTTGTTTTTCCTGCATCTTGATTTCTTATTTTTTTTCATATTGTTTTATTTGTTCAATTTGTTCCATTTTCTTTCGGGACCATTTATCTTTTTTTATTTTTTCTCGCTCTTTGACATCTTCTTTCGCTTGCACACAAAAGTAATATTCTTGTCCCCCAATATTCACATTGCCCGTGATAAAACAGTCTTTTTTGTCAAGTGGTTCAGTCACATTTGCACCAAATTCCATTGTTCTTAAATGGTTAGACCCCCAAAAATCAACTGTAATAGCCTCTTTGGAATCTTTTGGACAAACTGAAATTTTGTAGTCACGAGCACAAATCACACTCTCCAAAACTTCTTCCGTCACACCCAAATCTTTTACAAAACTTATCAGTCCAGAAATCCTTGAAATCTTTTTTAACCAATTTTTGACTGAATCGTTCAAATTAAATTTTTCATTATTGAATAATTGATGCTTCTTTTTATGCCCATCGAACACCTCAATCACATCTCCATCCCGATCGACAATAACATTCGCTGGATCATATTTTCGAACAAAAGACTTAAATCTGCTCCACAAACCAACTTTTTCATTTGTAATTTCTTTTTTCATTTCACTCACTCCCTTTATTTTTTTTTAATTTCAACCAAATTATACCACAAAAAATTTCATTTTTCAAGGGGGTTTTTGAAAAATTTTTGAAAAAAAATAGTGCTTTTGACACTATTTTAAGAGTTGGACATGATTTTAAGAATTAAAATCACTCTTCGCACGATTTTTTGCCCGCAATCGCACCGTCACTGCAAGCGGTCACAATTTGCTTCAAAACACCAGAGCGAACATCTCCAATGGCAAAAACACCGTCAACACTCGTTTGCATATTTTCGTCAGTTTTTATAAAACCCCTCTCATCAAGGGCGAGCATATTTTGATAGATGTCAGTTTTTGGCTTTTTCCCCAAAGAGATAAAAACTCCGTCAGTGTTGATATTTTCGCCGTCAACTTGAATGCCAGACACAAATTTTTCACCCAAAATCTTTTCTATTTTTGAATTTGAAACAACTTTCAAATTTGGAATTTTGTTTGCATTTTCAAACTTTGAAAGGTCTGTGCTGTCAATCAAAACAACATCTTTCACAATGTTTGACAAATACACAGCATCTTTAATGCCACTACCTCGCAAACTCGCCACACAAACTTTTTTGTTTTTGAAAAAATTTGCATCGCAAACGGCACAATATGAAACCCCGCAACCAACAAATTCGTTTTCATTCAAACCAAGCGAAATGGGGGTTAAACCTGTGGCAATGATTACTTTGTCCGCAAAGTATTCTTCCTTTTTCCCGTGCAAAACTTTCTTTTTTTGAGAAAAATCAACTGAAATGATATCATCAAAAATTGTTTCAATTTGATTTTCTTTGACCTGCTTTGCAAACATTTCAGAAAGTGTCCAGCCATCAATTTCAGTTTGTGACGGAAAATTTGAAATGCGATTCAAAGTCGCAACAGTGCCACCCAAGGCGTTTTTTTCGATGATAGCAACATTCTTGCCCGCCCTTTTTGCATACAATCCCGCACTCATGCCAGCCACGCCACCGCCAACAATCAAAACATCAAAATTCTTTTCCATAGGATTATTATACACAAATTCGAAAAAAAATCAAATCAAAATGTGAATAAAAAAAGACCGACTTGGTCTTTTTCGAATTATCTCTTTGAAAATTGAGATGCTTTTCTTGCTTTCTTCAATCCGCACTTCTTTCTTTCTTTCATTCTTGAATCACGAGTGAGGAATCCGCCGTCTTTGAGTTCTTGTTTGTATGTTTCAGAAACTTCAACAAGCGCTCTTGCGATTCCGTGGCAAATTGCACCTGCTTGTCCAGCAATTCCGCCACCAACAACATTCACATCAACATCAAATTTGTCTGCTGTGTTTGTGAGAGTGAGTGGTTGTTTTGCGATAAGAATCAAAGTGTCTCTTTGAAGATAATCTTCAATGCTTTTTCCATTGACAACAAATGCACCATTCCCAGAAGTCAAGCGAACTCTTGCAATAGATTCTTTTCTTCTTCCAGTTGCAACGAAGCAACCATTGTTTTGTTTTTTGTCAGCCATTATTCAATTGCTCCTTTTATTGTGATAAGTTCTGGTTTTTGTGCTTGATGATTGTGGTTTCCGTCTTTGTAGACAAACAAACGAGTGATTTGTTTTCTTCCCAAAGATGTTTTTGGAAGCATTCCCTTGACAGCAACTTCAACTGCCTTGCAAGAATTTTCTTTCATCAATTTATCATAACCAACTTCTTTAAGTCCACCAATATAACCAGAGTGCCAACGGAGTTTTTTCTCTTGAAGTTTCTTTCCTGTCAAAACAACTTTGTCAGAATTGAGAACAATCACAAAATCTCCCGTATCAACATGTGGTGTGTAGATAGTTTTATTTTTTCCAGTCAAAATGTCGCAAACTTGAGATGCAAGTCTTCCAAGTGGAATGTTTGTTGCATCAACAATATACCATTTTCTTTCGACAGTGGCTGGGTTTGCCATATAAGTTTTCATTTTTTCTCCCTTGAAATATTTCATATTCTGCTAACTTTTGTTGGCAACATTTTATGGGGCTAACAATAAACGCCACTCACAAAAATTTAGACTGACTTTATTTTACTTGAAATGACAGCATTTGTCAAGCATTTGACAGCAAATTTTCAAAAAATTATGAAAAAAGAGAAAGTCTTGTTTTTCGCAAGAAAATTCTCTTCACAAAAATATGTATTTTTTTATCTAACAACCCATGCCTTTACTATCATTCTTCCCGTTGTCAAGAAAATCTTTAACTTTAATTGTTCCTTTTGTGACCACGTCAATCATTTTGTTTATCATATTTTGAAAAATTGTTGCAACTGTGCTTTTTTTCTTGTCCGAACCCGACAATTGATTTTCTGCACTTGGCAATTCATAATTTTTCTCTTCTTTCTCCATTGTTTCAGTCCTCCATAACCGCATTTGAAATACACTTTGTTGCTTCCGCCGAATATTTGCCCGCAACCCGCACAAGTTCATACAACAAGGCTTTTTTCTGCCCCTCTTCAGTTTGTTGTCTTGTGACAACATCAGTGTTTATCAAACTTTTGATAAAATCCACAAAATTTGGCAATTCCACCAAGCCCTCATTGACATTTTCAATCAAATCTTTTGGAGTCTTTGTCATTTTCGCATACTCTTGAACTTTTTGCTCACAATTTTTCAAAACAGTTGTCAACGCTTTTCCAAAATCTCCGCCATTTTCGACACTTTCAAGCACCAACGGCAACTCCATTTTGAAGAACTTTGGCAATTTCTTTCCACACAAATACAGTTGATTGTATTTGCAAAGCATATACAAATAGTTTGACTTTGCAATGTTATCGTGGAACACATCCGAACCGCACACATTTCCCTTTTCGTCAAAATCAAACAAACCATTCCACTCAACAAAACTCATCGTTTTTCTCCACCCTTCGACATCATTATATCACGGAAAAAAAAGAAAAACAAACGATTTTTGAATATTTATTCAAAAAATTTATAAATATTTATACAAACAAATTTCATCAAAAATTTGAATGCATTTTTGACAGAAAAACACGAAAAAAATAGACGCTCAATATCCTTAAAAACATGTCAATCAATTCAAGAAACATTATTTCCGATAGTGGCAAATATATAATTTATACAGAAAAAGACACTTTCACAAAAATTTATCTAAAAATCGCCCTCCAAATTTTTTGAATGTAAAAATATTTTGAAGAAAAGTTTTATATACATATAAGAAGCATGCCACCGCCTCGCACTCTTTGAAGTGCTTTTTGCAACAAAAAAAGTGAGTTTTCACTCACCTTTTCGTTGTGTTTGATTTTTCGTTTTCAACTATAAGCGTTTATTCAACTGTGTTATCAGAATTGAATGTTGGAACGCTTGGAGCAGATGTAAGTCTTTCAACTGTGACATTAACACCTAACGAACTATTGCATGAAAACTTATTGATTGTGTTCCCATTATACACAATCGTATATTCACCAAGATTTTCCGCACTCAATTTATATGTTGTGTTCTTTCCTGATTTTGAATAAGTGTACTTTACACTATCCAATTCCTTCATTGCAGAAATTGCCATTGTAATACTTTCTTCGAGATCTCCAATATAGGCATTAACTCTACTCAAATCAATATCAGCATCAGCCACTTCGGATACAACATATTTGTTTTCTGAATTTTTTGTGTAAGCCTTTTTATCTTTCACATAAATTTCAACATTCTCTTCTTCAGCATACTCAGTCGCAGATTTTTTGCAAACATAAACAGAAGTGACATTTCCGTCTTTGTCAGTGTATGTTTTGTATGTAACTTCTACCTTCCCATATTCACCTCCATCAAAACTGCTTGTGACTGCCACGCCTGCGCCTGCGAAGCCTTCTGCTGATGTGTCAATTGCGAATGAGTTGTTTGTGCTTTCTGCTGAAACGAAATCTTGAATTTCTTTTGCTGTTGTCTTTTTCTCGCAACCTGCAAATGCAAACATTCCAAACACAACAAACATTGTTGCAAATGCAAGGGTCCCGATCATTTTTGATAATTGTTTTACTTTTGTCATTTTTTTTACCTCCACGATTGATTTTACCCCCCCCCTCACGACTTTTGTCAAACGATTTTCAAAGATTTTTCAAAAAATTTTTATTTTTTTCTAAAAAAGTGAATTTTGACAATTTTGCAAAAACATTTTGTGTAAAAAAGCGAAAATCATTGATTTTTTTTTGCCCACTTGCTATAATAATATATGTTAAGCGGAAAAACTTGGCAAAAATTTTGATATGGAGATGAAAAAATGGATTACATTATGAAAAATGTTTGGCATGGACTTCCCGATGACCGCGTTATGCCAAACGACTTTATGGCAGTTATCGAAATTCCAAAAGGGAGCAAAACAAAATATGAACTCGACAAGCAAACAGGGCTTATGATGCTTGACAGAATTTTGTCAACAAGCAACAGATATCCTGCAAACTATGGATTTATCCCAAGAACTTTGTCCGAAGACGGCGACCCTCTTGATGTTTTGGTTCTTGCAAGCGAAACAATAAACCCTCTCACTCTTGTGAGATGTTATCCTTTGGGTGTGGTCGCAATGATTGATGACGGAGACTATGACGAAAAGATTATCGCAGTGCCATACAAAGACCCTGTTTACAGTTATTACACAGACATTGAAAAACTTCCACCAAATATGCTTGATGAGATGACTCACTTCTTGAAAGTGTATAAAGACCTTGAACACAAAGTCACAGAAGTCAAAGAAGTTCAAGGAATTGACGAAGCAAGAAGAGCAATCGACAAAGCGAAAGCAAGATATCATGAAAAATATGATGAAAAGTTTGACCAAGTGTAAAATTTCAAAACTTTGCTCACAAAGCAAAGTTTTTTTATTGTCAAATAAAAAAAGATAACAAAAGTTATCTCTCAAATTTCACACACCAACCATTTCAATCTCTGCACTGCCCTTGTTTATTGTTTCAACATTTGAAAAGAGTGAAACTTTTTGACACGAAACCTCATATGCCGTTTTCACCTCACTTTGTCCGTTTTCAAAAGTCTTGACATATTCTCTTGACTGAATGCGTCCAACAATTTCAATTTTGCTCCCAACTGGTTGCTCCGCAATAAATCTTGCATTTCTGCCCCACAAAATGCATGGAATATAATCCGATTTGTGATAATTTGTTCTGTTTATCGCAAGCAAGATATCGCATATTTCACGATTGAACGGTGTTTTTCTGTATATAGGCTCTTTGCACAAAAAACCAATCAATCTCACTTCATTCACAAAATTTTCTTCTTGCAGTCGCTCACAACTCTTTGCAAACAAGTGCAAGACAAGTTTGCTTTTTTCGTTGCACAATTTGTTATAACTGCGATATTCCCCCACAACTTCAACAAAATCTCCCGAATTTATTTCTTGTCCCATCAGCGTTCGCTCGGAAATTGTCACTGGAATTGTGTCACAAACTTTTGACAGTCTGTCAACAACAACTTTGAACTCAAAAAAACTTTCGCCCTCAATTTGATGAGATAATTTTGGCTTGTCAACAACTCTGCCAGAGATTCTCGCATAATTTGTCATTTGTTCTTTGCTCATTTCATTGCAATTCATTTCACTTCCTCCTAATTTTTCCGTTGCACACCATTTCTATCTATTGTGTAGTCATTCTCAAAAACCAAATCTGACACAGATGTCACCTTAAACCCCGAAACTTTCAGTCGATTTAATGTCAATCGCAAAGAGTCAAGAACATTGTCAGCATTGTTATGCATCAAAATTATTGACCCATTTTTGACTTTTGAAACAACACGATTTGTCACTTCGCTTGCCGACAGTCCTTTCCAGTCCAAACTGTCAACATCCCATTGAATCGTTTTCAAACCCATTTCTTGGGCGGTGTCAAGAAGATTGTTGTTGTAAGAGCCGAATGGAGCACGGAAAAGTTTCACATCTTTGCCCGTGACACTCTCTATTTTTTCAACAGAAGATTCAAGTTCGTTTTTCATTGTGCTTTTTGAGAGTTTCACCATGTCGGGATGTGTGTTTGAGTGCGTCCCGACTTCAAAACCTTTGTCAACAATCTCTTTGACTAGTTCCTGATGTTCATCCACCCAAAAACCAACCAAAAAGAATGTTGCACCAACGCCAAACTCTTGCAAAATGTCAAGAATACCCTCTGTTTTGTCCGCACCCCATGCCGCATCAAATGAAATTGCAACTTGTTTCTCTTCTGTCGCAACGCTGTATATTGGCACTTTTCGAGTTGAACCTCCGAAAAAGACTTCCGCAGATGTTGTCCCGCAAATTGACAGTGAGAGCATAAGCATCACAAGAAGCATTGCAACAACCATTCTCAATGTTTTTGATTTGACCACATAGAAATGCATACAAACCTCGCTTTTATTCTAGTTGAAAATCGAAAAATTTCCTTAAAAATATTTTGACAAAATTTGTCTAAAATCAAAATTTCATGTCGAAACATTTTTCTTTCACAATGTATCATATGCAACTATATATATAATAGAACAAAAAAGACATCTATTTTGATGTCTTCTCTGCAAGTTTAACGCACTTTTTCATCACATATTTTGTTATGTCTTTTCTGTCAACAATTCCAACAAGTTCGCCATTTTGCAAAACTGGCGCTTTTTTCATATGTCTTTCACCCAATTTCTTGCACACATCACCCAAATCTTCGTTGATATCCAAAACAAATGGATAATTGTTTGCAATATCACAAACTTTCATGTCTAAAAGTTCTTTCACTTTTGTGTCAAACTCATTTTCGACCCCGTCCACAACAGCATATGTGTATATGTTTTTGATGTCGGAATAATTCTTCGCAAAAAATCTCACCAAATCTCCATCACTCAAATAACTGAAAAGTTTTCCATTTTCATCAACAACCAAAAGCCCGCTTGTGTGATTTTCGACCATCAATTTCATTGCATCAAGAATTGAATCATCCTTGTTTATTGTGAACTTAATTTTCCCCATAACACTTGCCAAATTCTCTTCCGCAACACTTTCTTTTGATTCCCTTTTGTATCTTCCTGCGAAAATTCCAACAATGATCCCCAAGAATGCAATTCCACCCGCAACAAGCCCTGTCACAAGTATTGCATTGTCAACTCCGCTTGTTTTGATAAAGAAATTGTAAAGCCCGTCCGCAAGGAATGCCGAACCCAATGCCCCAGCAATTTGGAAAACTGTGCTATACAAAGTCACCCCATGAGGATTTTCTTCGGGTTTGAGGAATGACAACCCAAAACTTTGTCCTGGGCCAGCACACATAGACGAACCAACCACAACAGGAATATACAAAAGTGCCACGCCATACCATGGAATTTTTGGCGCAAAAACAGCAATCAAAATCATGAAAATTGTCATCATTGAAAAGCCAACAGGGAGCAAAACTTTCACACCTTTTTTGTCAAAAATCCTTCCCGCAAGTGGCGCTGTCACGCAAGACACCAAAATTGCAGGGAACAATGCAAGAGATGAAATCAATGACGAATTTCCTTTTGCCTGCAAAAATGCCAAAACGATGATGTTGCATGCAAATGTCAAAATCAAAGCACAAAAATTTGACAAAACTCCCAATGTGAAGTATTTGTTTTTCAAAAGTGAAACTTTGATAAGTGGGTCGGACAATTTCTTTTGTCGAACAACAAAAAGTGCAAGAAAAATCGCCCCAACAACAATTGCGAGCAGTGCAATCCACCAATTTGTGAAAATATATGCACAGCCAAACATAATTCCCAAAAGCCCAATGCTTATGAAAACAATGGACAAAATGTCAAGTTTTGGTTTTGTTAATTTTGCGAGGTTGTCAAGGACAATTGCTCCAAAGATGAAGCACAAAAGCATCAAAGCCCCAAAAATCCAAAACATAACATGCCAATTCCCGCCTGTCACAGTCATCAAAATTCCAGAAAATAAAATGCCTATAGATGGCCCCAGTGTCGCCATGACAGCCATAACACCCATGAATGAGCCAAGTTTTTCTCTGGGTGCAACGGCAAGGGCAATGTTCATGTTGAGTGGAACAAGAAGCCCCGAGCCAATGCTTTGAATCACTCTTGCAATAAGTGCGAGAATGAAAATATCTCCGCATAGTCCACCCAAAACGCTTCCAACAAGGAAAAAAGAAACCGTCACCATAAACAAAATTTTGGTTGGCACTTTTCTATACAAAAATGCAGAAACGGGCACCATGACACCCGCTCCCAGCATGTATGCTGTCACAAGCCAAACCGCATTTGAACCCGTGTCAATTGTGATTTGCCCCAAAGCAGCATTCAAAAATGTTTCATTGAAAGTCGCAAGAAAAATTCCAATTCCAGCAACAATCGCACACAATAAACTTCTCTTTTTCGTCAACATATTTTTCTCCTTACTCACTTTTGCCACCGAATAAATTCAAATAAAAAACGGCAACAAGATATAAACTCTCATTACCGTTACGGATTTACGGGCAAAAGCCCAACACATGTGTCGTTTCAAGTATTTTGCATTTTACTCTCTTTTTTTTCGTTTGTCAACTGTTTTTCAAAAATTTTTCAACTAGCACCAATAAAATGCTTTGAGAAGAGTTTCCTCTTCGAACCAATAACTACTATTTGTGACAGTTTTGTTCTTATAACCCCCCGCAATTTTGAAATAATAATTAGTCATTGTTGTTCCAGTGCCTATTATCGCCTTGTCTTTTGCTTGACTTGAATTTGCCACATTGACAAAACATTGGTCTATTGTTTCTGCACCATTTGCAATGCCATAAATCACATTATCGCCAAAAACAAAAACTCCGCCCTGTGTGGTCTTGCCATCATTCTTTGTTTCGCCACTGCCGTCTGTTGTTGTGCCAGTTAAATTTTGTGTGGTTGTTGATTTTATAAAAAATACTTTATTTTCATTTTGCAAATCGACACAACAAACACTGATGTCACATCCAGTTGCATAGCCCGCAATGCCTGCAATATAATTTCTCACACTCTTGTCAGGAGTTGTTGTCAACCCCTCAATCGTGCCAATCGTCACATCGGCAAGAGAATAGCATGTGTCATAGGCAATTAAATGCTTCAAGGTTGTATTTTCAGCATAGCCGACAAAAGCCCCAACATATGAAAATCCTGAGTATGTCATACCTTTCAAGGTCAAATTTCTGATTGTCGCCCCGCTTGTGTGGCCAAAAAGCCCCATATATGACAAGTTGTTTTGATAATCTCCACCAACAAGAGACAAATTTGAAATTATATGATTGTTTCCCTCAAAAATCCCTTCAAATGAATTATTTTTTGAACCGATTGGATTGAAAGTCTTTCCACTCATATCAATATCGGCGACAAGTCGAACAACGCAATTTTTGTATGTTTTTCCACTGTTCACACTCGCACTGAATGCAATCAATTCGTCAGCAGATCCAATTGTTATACTTTTGTTTTCCAATTGTGTCTTAGTGCTAGTGTATGATGCAAATCGTGCAGTGATTGTAAACTTGGATGTGCCATTATTCAAATAATTTATTGTGAAAGTGTATGTTGGACTCAAAGAAAGCAGAGTTTCGCCCGAATACCACCCAACAAATCTCGCACTGCCACTGTCTTCTGAAGCCGTCCCTGTGACTGGTTCTGTGTAATAGACAGTTCTTTTATTCCCCTTCACTATTCCACCTGTGATTGTCACTGATGCTCCATTATCATAACCACCAATACATGCGATATCATCATTCAAAGTGTATGAACCAACCCCATACAAAACCTGAATATATGCATTTTTATTATTCAACCAATCATTTCGGTGATCTTTGCCATATATTTTATCGACATAATCTTTCACCAAGTCACTTAAAGTGTATGATTTGGCTGATGTTTTTATATTTGATGCAGTGTCACCATTACCATTTTTTTCATTTCCAAATCTTATCCCATCGTTGACATATCCGCTATTGAGTGTCACCCCAAGAGATGGGTTATTGTCAACGGAATATTCAACATTATTTTCAACAACACTATGGCTTCCGCCATTTGCATTCTTTTCGTAGGTGTTTATATTATCAAAAGTGTTTGTGTAGTCATCAACATAGACTTTGTATGTCATCAATGTCCTTGTCACATTGATTGTGAACGAATTGTATAGTGTGCCATTCCCATTTGTTCCAAAGATTCTGTTCTTGCAATACATCCTTATATTTACGGAATTAGTATTGTCACTTTCGTAGTTTACTGCATCGAGCAGGGATTTATAGTCATTCACAAGAACATACACATGTTCTGCCCCATCCCCATCACAGTAAACGATAACATACATAAGAACGGTATTGTCAGAACCAGAAGCGGAACTTGTGATTGCGACTGGGAAGAAATATGCATATTGAGTTTTGTCTGACGAAAGCACATAATAATAGTTGTTTCCTGCACCCGCTTCCGAAGCCTTTTTGTATTTTCCATTTGAAGCGTTTGCAAAGTCTTTCGCACTGTCATATCCAAACAACTTCGCCACAATTTTTGTGTAATCCACTTTATTTGGCCAATATTCCCCGCTAGAAAGATAACTGCATACCCATCCTTTGTTCATATCCAAAAACAACCCATTTGTATTCTTATTGCTTTCACTTGCAAATGTGGAAGTTGGTGAATTAGCAAAAATCATCATCGCCTTGTCGTAGAAATCTGAATAAAGAGTTTTCCAAGACCAATACGAAGAAAGATATATATGACCACTCGCACCATCCCAATCATTTCGAACCTCATTTGCAAAATTAAAATATAACGAACTTATCGAATTAAATTCTTTGTAAATATCATCTTCTGAATCATAAGACCACGTTTCATTATTGAAAAGTTTATACTTCTCGTCATACCGCACCGTGATTTTTTGCACTGTTTTTTTTGCATTTTTGAAATCGAAATTGCTTGAACCTTCAAGAGCATTTTCGCCAAGTTCTATTTCGCACAATGTGTTTATAAGTCCTTGCTTGTTATCGACAGTCAAACTCAGACTGTCCCAATTATCACCTTCCGGCAGAGTTTGATTTATAAATGTTTCATAAGTGCTTGCCTTGCCGTCAGTCCCAGGATATATATCAACTTTATATGTATATCCAAATTGAAAGAAATTGTTGTTTGTCAAATTGATTGTGTTGTTTCCACCATTTATTTTTGTTGACCCCGTAATGGTCCCTGATTTGCCGTCATCATATGTCACATTGTATGTGTAATCTATCTTTGTGATGGAGTATTCCAACTCTGTCAAATTCACATGTCTTTTGTTGAAACTCAAAGTCAATGCACCATAAGTGTCGATTTGTCCCGCTTGGGAGCCTGTGCTTTGAGTGAAAGAATAATTGTATCCACTAGCACTCAATTTGTCTGTGATTTTTTTTGGTTCACCTTTATTATCAACTATACTGTTTTCAAGTGTCATGCCAATCTTATTCTTAAGAGTCTCTGCAAATGGATTTTCTTTGAGAGTTAACCTTTCGATACAATATCCATTGTTTGGAGTGATTTTGATTGAGACTTTATCTCCGTGATATATTGTCACAGGACCACTGCTATAAGACTCGTTCCCAACTTTTATCACATAACTTGCAGTGTTATCACCGCTTACAGAAAAACTTCCCCCCTCATCTTTCAAAACAAGGTTGAAAATTGGAGTGGTTCTTGAGATGGTATAGTTCGCCACAAATGTAATCTTTACATCAGAAGAAGAATACCCTGTCACTCGACCTTGATTTGTTGCACGCATTTTTGAGCCTTTTTCATCGAATTTATATTGCGATTCAATATATGTCCCATTATCATTTGTCACCGACACTGTTGCCTGTTTCCCATTCACATAGTTTGAGACAGTCAACTCCGTTTTAGTTCCAAATTCACAAAGTTCTGCTTTTTGTGGGTCTTTTGCATTTGGGGTTGTGTAATACACACCCAATTTCCCAGACGACAAATACACAGAACTTGGAACGATGATAACTCCTGATAAGTCTTTGACCCATTCACTTGCCTTTACAAACTTAAATGAACATGAAGTATCCCCCCAGCCCAAAACATGATATCTGTCGTCACCTTCAACCCATGTGTCTTCAGATGAGTTTTTTAGCCCATCAAAAAATGATTGTGTGAATAATTTGTCTTCCTCCTCACCTTTCGCCTTGCCATCGTCCTCTTTAGCACCACCATCTTCCTTTGTACAAGGATCTTTGCACCATGTTTGACCTGAAATCATATAGTTTTTTCTGATATTGTTTTTGACATCCGTATATCTTATGCCGACATTTGAACTAACTTCTCCCGCATTCACGCAATTTCTTACAGGATTTTGAGAAATAACTTGATGACCATCAAAAATACCTCCTCCAGGCCAGCATTCGCCACCCCTGCTCGAAATTCCAGCACTTCTTCCTCCAACAATATGCCCATAGTTGACACACCTGTTTATAAGAATATCATCATATGAATATCCCAAAATTCCACCAGAACCCGCATATTCTCCATCTACTCCATCTTCACCAGTTCCCGTGATCGTTCCAATGTTGACACAATCCTGAATTCTTGAATTATCTTTTCTCGCATCATCCGTCACATCATAACTTCCACAAATCCCAGCAACAAAGCAATAATTGTGCTCCGATGTAATATTTCCAGAATTAAAACAACTTTGAATCATCAACCATCTTCTGTTAAAGCCAACGATTCCGCCAATGCTATATGTCACACCTTTATCATAACTCAGAGAAAATGTTGCGGGGCAATTTATATCCGCATAGTTGTGACAATTCTCCACAGAAAGATTCCAAGTGCCAAGCGCAATGATTCCTCCAATGGCAACGGGTATATGGCTGGAACAAAATCTCGAATGTGAAGCCGCACCAGCCTCAAGATTGCTTTCTTTTCCAAACACATATATATATTTTGCATTACTTCCTGACAAGGTGGCTGATCCTGTCAATGTGATTTTTCCTTCATTTGTGCAGTTTTTGATCACAACATGTGCGTTATCTCCATTTGTCGTCGAAGCACCAACAACACCACCAACCAAACACCCCAAAATAATAGGTGAACTATTTTCAATTTCTATATCTCCATGATTTGAGCATGCATTGAGATGTGGATTCCCAAAACTCTGCGAATGCCCATGAACACCACCAACAACACCGCCAACAACAATCATGGTATTCTGATTATTTATCACTGTCATTGAAGCATAGTTCGCCAA
>CAZIRI010000004.1:35888-48214 GCA_964541815.1 uncultured Lachnospiraceae bacterium | reverse complement strand
GACCATCATGCAGTTGGAGAGGGTGAAGAACTCGTTCCATGCGACTGTCAAATTTCTCCTGAAAAGGCTTCCGCATCGCAAATGATGCTTGAACTTTATAGGGCGGAAAATTTGAGACCAACAAAGCAATCAGCAACATATATTTATGCGGGGGTGATGGGTGACACGGACAGATTTTTGCATAGCAATTTGAGTGAAGAGGTTTTTGATGATGCGAAATATTTGATGCAGTGTGGGGCAAATATTCAATTTGTCTATGACAAATTGTATCGCAGTGTGTCAAAAGAAGAAATAATTGTCAAAAAATTCCTATACAACAATGTCAAATTTTTGGAGGATGGCAAGTTTGCATATCTAGTTTGCACGCAAGAAGACATGCAAAAGTTGGGTGTGAGCGTTTCGCAAGTGAAACTTATCGCAAATGAAATAAGATCTTTTGACGGAGTTGAAATTTCAATGCTTGTATATGAAAAATCGCATAATGTTTTCAAAATGAGTGTCCGCTCTTCGTCCGCTTATGATTTGGTGCCTTTTGTGAATAAATATCAAGGGGGCGGGCATCAATGTGCTGCGGGCTTCCAACTTGACGGAACAAAAGAGCAAATGGAAGAAAATTTGCCAAAATGGGCAAAGGAGATTTTGAATGGCTGATATTCGAATGACAAAAAGTGGAATAATTTTGCTTAACAAACCAGCGGGAATTTCTTCAAATCAAGCGGTGAACAAAGTAAAATATGCTATTGGTGCAAAAAAATGCGGGCATTTGGGGACGCTTGACCTTGAAGGAGAGGGGCTTCTTCTAGTCACAGTCAACAGTGCCACAAAACTTTTTGATTATTTTTTGAAAAAGCAAAAAACCTATGAAACAATTTTTGTCTTTGGCAAAGAAACTGATACTCTTGACATGTCGGGAGAAATTGTGAAGACTGACGATTGCCATATAACAAGAGAAATGGTTGAGGAAAAATTGCCTCAAATGATTGGAAAATATGCACAAATGCCACCTCAATTTTCTGCAAAAAAGGTTGGGGGAAAGGTTGCATATCTTGAAGCACGAAAGGGAAAAACTGTTGAATTACAACCAAAAGAAATTGAAATTTTTGATTTCAAATTGCTTGAACAAATCAAGGAAAATGTTTTCAAGTTTGAAGTGACTTGTTCAAGTGGGACTTATATAAGAAGTCTTGCAAGAGATTTGGCGGAAAAACTGTCAACCTATGGTAGTATGCAATGCATACTACGCACAAGATGTGGAAAATATAATCTTGAAGATGCATACACGATTGAAGATGTCAAAAATGGTGATTATTCAATGATTTCCTGTGAAGATGTCTTTGATTATGAAAAATTGTTTTTGTCACTTGAAGACAGCGAAAGAGTTTTCAATGGACAAATCATTGATGTTGAAAAGAGCGATGGGCTTTATCGCATTTTTTCTGATGAAGATTTTATGGGTGTTGGAAAAATCGTTTCAAAAAAATTGACACTATGCTTGCGATTGATGTGATTTTTGTTTTTTTTGATAAAATGCTTGATTTTTATCGAATAAATGTGCTATCATAAAAAGGTAGAGTTTTTATGACTCAATTTTATTTTTAGGAGATTATTATGATTACTGCTGGCGAATTTAGAAAAGGCGTGACTTTTGAAATGGACGGAAATGTCTATAATGTTATTGAATTTATGCATGTTAAACCTGGGAAAGGCTCTCCTTTTGTTAGGGCAAAAATAAAGAATGTTATGACGGGACAAGTCAAGGAAGATACATTCAATCCATCTGACAAATATCAAGAAGCAGTCATCGAAAAGAAAGAAATGGTCTATCTTTACAATGACGGCGAATTGTATTATTTCATGGACAGTGAGACCTATGAGCAAATGCCACTAAACAAAGATTCCGTTGCTGACGCTTTGAACTTTATCACTGAAAATATGCCAACAACAATGTATATCTACAAGGGTGTTCCATTTGCTGTTTATCCACCAACTTTTGTTGAACTTGAAGTTGTTGACACAGAACCTGGGATCCAAGGTGACACATCAAAATCATCTTTGAAACCTGCTGTTTTAAGCACTGGATACAGCATTCGTGTTCCACTTTTTGTGAATATTGGAGATATGATTCGTGTTGACACAAGAGATGGTTCATACATGGAAAAAGTGAAATAAAATCTTCTTTTGATGATTTGTGGGGGCTGTTGTTGAAGCAGAACCCCTTTTTTATTCTTATATTTCGATTTGATTGACGAATTTTGAAAGATATTATATAATAACAAAATAGGAGAATGATTTGAAAGATTTAAGTCATATAAGAAATTTTTGCATTATCGCTCACATCGACCACGGCAAAAGCACGCTTGCTGACAGATTGATTGAATTGACAGGCACTGTTTCAAAAAGGGATATGCAAGAACAAATTTTGGACAGTATGGAACTTGAACGGGAGAAAGGAATCACAATTAAACTTGCTCCAACAAGGTTGATTTATGAGTATAACGGGCAGGAATATACATTGAATTTGATTGACACACCAGGGCATGTCGATTTCACTTATGAAGTGTCAAGGTCGCTCGCTGCATGTGAGGGAGCATTGCTTTTGGTTGATGCATCACAAGGTGTTGAGGCTCAAACTCTTGCAAATGCATATCTTGCGATTGACAATAACCTTGAAACCGTCCCTGTTGTAAACAAAATTGATTTACCTTCCGCTCGTGTTGAAGAAACGAAAAAGGAAATTGAAGAGGTGATTGGCTTTGATGCAACAGATTGTCCTTGCATTTCAGCAAAAGAGGGGATAAACATTGATTCAGTTTTGAAAGCGGTGATTGAAAAAATCCCTGCACCTGTTGGTGACGATACAAAGCCATTGAAATGTTTAATTTTTGACAGTCATTACGACAATTTTAAGGGTGCAATTTGTCTTGTGAGAGTTTTTGATGGCTCTGTGAAAGTTGGTGACAAAATTTTAATGATGCAAACGGGCAAAATTTTTGATGTGACTGAAGTTGGGATTTTTGTTCCAACAACAAAGGCTGTCGATGTTTTGTCCGCTGGTGATGTTGGTTATATTTCCGCTTCAATAAAAACAATTTCCGATGTCAAAGTTGGCGACACGGTGACGAGTGCTGAAAATCCAATTTCAGAACCGCTTGCGGGATACAAGGTTGTTCAACCCGTTGTTTTTTGCGGAATTTTCCCTGTGGACGGGGCAAAGTATGACGAACTCAAAGATTCGCTTGGAAAACTAAAACTTAATGATGCAAGTTTGCAATTTATGCCAGAAGTTTCACAGGCATTGGGATATGGTTTCCGTTGTGGTTTTTTGGGGCTTTTGCATCTTGAAATCATCACTGAAAGACTTGAACGAGAGTTTAATCTTGATATAATCACGACAGCACCTAGTGTGTCTTATCATGTTTTCAAAACTGATGGGACTATGCGTGAAATATCAAATCCGTCCGATTTGCCACCACAAGTTGAGATTTCAAAAATTGAAGAACCGATTGTCAATGTTCATATTTTCACACCGCCCGATTATGTTGGCTCAATAATGGAGTTGTGCCAAAACAAGCGTGGAGTATACAAAGATTTGCAATATTTGGACAAAAAGCGTGTTGAAATAAAGTATATTTTGCCACTTGCGGAGATAATTTATGACTTTTTCGACAGTTTGAAGTCAAGAACACACGGCTATGCAAGTTTTGATTATGAAATGGCGGGATTTCAACAGGCGGATTTGGTGAGAGTTGACTTGATGTTGAATGGCGAAAAGTGCGATGCTCTTTCAATGATTGTTCACAAGGACAACGCATATAATCGTGGCAGAGATTTGACCGAGAGATTGAAAAAAATCATTCCAAGACAACTTTTTGAAGTGCCAATTCAGGCTTGCATTGGAAATAAAGTTATTGCAAGGGAAACAATTTCACAAATGAGAAAAGATGTCCTTGCAAAGTGCTATGGCGGTGATGTCACAAGAAAACGAAAACTTTTGGAAAAGCAAAAAGAGGGTAAAAAACGTATGCGTAAAGTCGGCTCGGTTGAAATTCCGTCCGAAGCGTTTATGAGCATTTTGAAACTCGACACCGATGAAGAGTGACAATATGGAAGAAATTTCAATTTATATTCACATTCCATTTTGCGAGCGGAAGTGCAATTATTGTGCTTTTGCTTCTTTTTCTGCAAGTCAAAATTTGATTGATGAGTATGTCGACATTTTGTGTGAGGAAATTAAAGAGAGAAAAACAAATAAAAAAGTCAAAACAATTTATATAGGTGGCGGAACTCCCAGCATTTTGAATGAAAATCAAATTGAAAAAATATGCAAGACGATTTTCGAAAATTTTGATGTTTGCAAAGATGTTGAATTTACAATTGAAGCAAATCCAAACTCGTTGACAGAGGATTTGTTGAAGAAATGGAAAAGTTTGGGTGTTTGTCGTGTGAGTCTTGGTGTTCAGTCATTGAATGATGAAAGTTTGAAAAAAATTGGGCGTTTGCACGACAAAAAAACTGCATTTGAAAAAATTTCTTTGACAAAAAAATATTTTGAAAATGTTTCAGCGGATTTGATTGTAGGGCTTGAAAATGAAACTGGCGAGGACTTGTGCGAATATGCAAAATCGTTGTTAAACACGGGGGTGAAACATATTTCATGCTATTTGCTTGAAGTGTATGAAGACACCAAAATGGGGGCTATGGTCAAAAATGGGGAGTATGTTCCGCTTGACGATGAAAAAATGATTGAAGCATTCAACAAATTGTCAATTTTTCTTCTTGAAAACGGGATGAAAAGATATGAAATTTCAAATTTTGCATTTGAGGGCTTTGAGAGTCGACATAATCTAAATTATTGGACACGAGGAGAATATCTGGGTTTTGGGCTTGGGGCACATTCGTTTGTTGATGGAGAACGCTCTTTCAATGCAAGCACTTTTGATGGCTACAAAAACCACAAATCTCAAACCGAAATCTTGAAAAAAAAAGAACAAATTGAAGAAATTGTTATGCTGGGGCTCCGCTGTGAGATTGGAGTGAATCTTCAATCGCTTTTGACCCTTGGCTACGACATAAAAAAGAATGCATACTATGATTTGTATATTTCCCAAAACATTTTGAAAGAAATTGACGGAAGAATTTATCTAAATCCCAAATTTTATCATGTCAGCAACACAATTATCACAAATTTATTGCCATGATAAAAAAAATTGTGAAAATTTGTTGCAATTTATAAATTGATGTGTTATAATACAAAATGTAAAGCGAAATTGCTTGACAGGTGGTTTTAATTATGGCAAAAATTGAACTGCAAGATTTTGTTAAGTTTGGACGACTTTTTGAAATTTATGGAAATCTTTTGAGCGAAGATAGGCAAGGGATGATGAAGTTGTATTTCAATTTCAACATGACTTTGGCGGAAATCGCAAAAGAAAAAAGTGTTTCCAGACAAGCGGTGCTTGATGCAATTTCAAAGTCCTGCGACAAACTCTTGGAATTTGAAGAAAAATTAAATATCATGTCAAAACAAATTGAACTTACAGAAGATTTGGAGAATTTGAAACAATATTTTGAAAAATCTTCACAAAAAGAACTTGCTGAAAAAGTCGAAAAAATTATGAGGAAAATGTAATGGCGTTGTTTTCATCTTTGTCCGAGAGATTCAATCATATCTTCTCAAAATTGACAAAAAAAGGTCGTTTGACAGAACTTGAAATCAAAGAAGCAATGAGAGAAGTTCGAATTGCTTTGCTTGAAGCGGATGTCAACTACATGGTTGCAAAGAAATTTGTTGCTGATGTGAGTGAAAAAGCTGTGGGTGAACAAGTTATGAAGAGTTTGACACCAGGGCAAATGGTTATCAAAATTGTCAAAGATGAACTCACGGCATTGATTTCTTCTGACAATCAAAAATTGCAAGTTGCGTCAAATCCGCCAACTGTAATTATGATGTGCGGGTTGCAAGGTGCTGGAAAAACAACAATGTGTGGCAAACTTGCATATCACTTGAAAAAGAGTGGCAAAAAACCTTTGCTAGTTGCTTGTGATATATACAGACCTGCCGCCATAAATCAATTGCAAGTCGTTGGGAAAACTGCAAATGTTGAAGTTTTTGAAAAGGGGACGCAAAACCCTGTCAAGACGGCAAAACAAGCGATTGACCATGCAAAAAAACAAGGCTTTGACACTGTCATTATCGACACTGCTGGGCGTCTTCACATCAATGAAGAATTGATGAACGAACTGAAAGATGTCAAAAAAGAAGTCAAGCCAACTGAAATTTTGCTTGTTGTCGATGCAATGACTGGGCAAGACGCTGTCACAATAAGTGAGAGTTTCAACAATGACCTTGATATAACGGGTGTTGTTTTGACAAAACTTGATGGTGACACGAGAGGTGGTGCGGCACTTTCAATCAAAGCAATCACTGGAAAACCTATCAAATTTTCTGGTGTTGGAGAGAAGATTGGCGATTTGGAACCATTCTATCCAGACAGAATTGCAAGCAGAATTTTGGGAATGGGAGATGTTTTGTCTCTTATTGAAAAGGCACAAGAGGCGGTTTCCGAAGAGGAAGCACAAAAAATTGCCGAAAAAATGAGAGAAAATTCCTTCACTTTTGAAGATTATCTTGTTCAAATGGAAAATTTGAAAAAAATGGGGAACATCAATGACTTAATCAGCATGATTCCAGGGGTGTCTTCAAAACTCAAAGGCATCAACATTGATGAAAAACAACTCGAAAAAAACAAGGCGATTGTGCAGAGCATGACGAAAGAAGAGCGTTTGAACCCTGACATAATCAAAGCGAGCAGAAGAAAGCGTATCGCTGATGGAAGTGGAACAACGATACAACAAGTCAACACACTTTTGAAACAGTTTGAACAATCAAAAGAAATGATGAAACAATTGAAAAACAAAAAAGGAATGAGAGGCTTGTTCTAAAAATGATATAAACAAGGAAACTTGATTATATATAGGCGAAAGCCAAAAAAAATAACAAAAGGAGAGAGAAAATGGCTGTTAAAATTAGACTTACAAGATTGGGAGATAAAAAATCACCTTTCTATCGTGTTGTAGTTGCCGATTCAAGAAGTCCTAGAGATGGGAAATATATTGATTTGCTTGGAACATACAATCCATTGACAAATCCAGCAGAAATCAAGATTGACAACGAAAAAGCACAACAATGGCTCAAAAATGGAGCAACTCCAACTGAAACTGCAAAGTCAATTTTGGTTAAGAGTGGTGCAATAGTTGCAGAAAACAAATAAGGAGAACTATATGGAAGAATTGTTGAAATTTCTTGTCACAGCACTTGTTGAAGATGATTCTGCGGTTGTTGTGAAAAAGGAAGAAGACGAAAACTCAATCAACTATATTGTCAGTGTTGCTTCAAACGACCTTGGAAAAGTTATTGGAAAGGGTGGCAAAACGGCACAAAGTATCCGCACAATTATGAAATCTATTGGGACAAAATCGCATAAAAAAGTTTTTGTTAAGTTTGGAGAATGATATGGATTTTGTTTGCGTAGGGCAAATCATTAAACCGCAGGGCATAAAAGGGGAGGTGAAAATAAAACCTTTCATTGATATCCCTGCGATTTTTAATGGTAAGTGTAAATTGTATATTGAAAGAAAGGACAGTGAATTGATAAGGGCGACATATCGACTTGGATATGCGTATGCGACTTTTGCAGAAATTCCAGACAGAAATACTGCAGAAAAGTATCGAAATAAAGAACTTTACATCACAAAAGAAGATTTTCTTTCGCTTGCGGTTGATGATTTTTTGATTGAAGATTTGATTGGGGAACAGTTGTATGATGAAAATGGCGAGTTTGTCGGGCAAATCATGGGAGTGAATAACTTTGGCTTTGATGATATGCTTGTTGTGAAAGAAGATGAACATTTGTATAATGTTCCATTCAGAAAGCAAATTTTCGTCAAAAATGGGAGAACTTTCTACACAATAAGAAAAGAATTTGATGGGGCAAAGGTGAGTCAAGAATATGAGAATTGATATACTCACCTTGTTTCCTGACGCTTTTTCGCCATTGAAAGAAAGCATTATTGGAAGAGCGGTTGAAAGTGGCATTTTGAAAATAAATATCATAAACATTCGAGATTTTTCACTAGACAAACACAAAAAGTGTGATGACTATCCATTTGGCGGTGGTGCTGGAATGTTGATGACTGTTCAACCCGTCTATGACGCAATCAAATCCGTGCTTGACGAAAACTGCAAAATAATTTTCCCATCACCAGTCGGTGAGACTTTCTCTGCAAAAAAAGCGGAAGATTTGTCAAAATATGAGCATTTGATTTTTGTTTGCGGGCATTATGAGGGTGTTGACGAGCGACTTTTTGAACTTTTTGATATAGAACAAATTTCAATTGGAGACTATGTCTTGACGGGCGGAGAGATTCCAACAATGGTGATTGTTGATTCGCTTTCTCGTTTCGTTGATGGGGTGATTTCAAAAGATTCTCTTGTGAGCGAAAGTTTTTCAAATGGACTGCTTGAATATCCTCAATACACAAGACCACAAGAGTTTATGGGGTTGAAAGTTCCTGACGTTTTGGTGTCAGGAAATCATCAAGAAGTTGACAAATGGAGAGCGGAGCAAAGTTTAATTCGAACGAAAAAAAATAGAAGTGATTTGTTGAAATAATTGCATAACACACAAAATGTGATGTGATATGCAATGCATAATACACAATATATGGAGTTTGCATGAAAATAAATTGGTTTCCTGGGCATATGAATAAAGCGTTGAAAGATATAAGTGAACAACTCAAAAAAGTTGATGTTGTCACTTATATTCTTGACTCACGCATTCCTGTCTCATCGCTCAATCCAACACTCTCATCAATGATTGAAAACAAACCTATTTTGTATGTGTTCAACAAAATTGATATGGCTGATGAAGCGAAAGTCAAAAAAATTTTGCCAAAGTTTAAGGGTGAAAAGTGCGATTATTTGCTTTTTAACAGCACTTTGTCAGGAAAATCTGATTTACTTATCCAAAAATTAAAGGCGTTGGCATCAAAAAAGATTGAAAAATACAAGGCAAAGGGTGTCAAAGCATCGATAAGAACTATGATAATTGGGATTCCAAATTGCGGGAAAAGCACTTTGGTGAACAATTTGGCGAAAAAGGCAAAGGCTATCACGGGCGATAAAGCGGGTGTCACAAAGCGTGGGCTTTGGCTTCCTGTTGGAGATTGCATTGAGGTCTATGACACACCAGGCTCGCTTTATCCAAATATTGAAAATCAAGAGGTTGCAAAAAAACTTGCCTATGTTGGCTCTGTTCGAGATGAAATTTTGGATTTTAATGAACTTTCTGTTGAGTTTTTGAACCTTGTTAATCAAATTTATCCAAATGTGATTGAAAATCGTTATGGAGCAACCACACTTGAAGGGATTGCACAAAAAAGGAAGTATGTTCTTGCGGGCGGGGAGATTGATTATGAACGCACGGCAAAGACGATTATAGACGATTTCAGAAAAGGCCGTTTGGGAAAATTGACATTGGATTGATGGTGATTTATGAGCATTCGAATGAAAGATGTGTCAAAAATTGAAAACAGCAAAAAGGGGACTGCGGGCGAGTTGCTTGCGGTCAAATTTTTGAAATCAAAACACTACAAAATTTTGCAAGTGAACTACAAAAATAGTGTTGGTGAAATTGATATTATTGCACAGCACAAAAAGCAAATTGTTTTTGTTGAAGTCAAAGCAAGGGAAACTTTGCAATATGGAAGACCTGTTGAGGCGGTTGACGAGAGGAAACAAAACAAGATAAAAACTGTTGCAGAGATGTTTCTTTCACAAAACAAAAAGACCCTTGTTGATGTGAGATTTGATGTGATTGAGGTGTTGGGAGACGAGATTTTGTCGCATATAGTTGACGCTTTTTAATTTTTTTTATTTTTTTTCGAAAAAGACTTGTTTTTTCTGTTTTGAATATGTTATAATCGTAAGGACTTCGGGTGCTCCGCTGGGTTATGACCATGTTTGGCGGAAAAATCGACCTATGAACACTTTGTCGAAAATCTGAAAAAAGGAGATAAGTCAAATGGCAAATATTATTGACCAACTTGAAAAGGAAGGAATGAAAGAAACTATCCCTGAATTTGCAATCGGTGACACAGTTGTTGTCGGAGTGAAGATTGCTGAAGGCGATAAGGAAAGAATTCAAGCGTTTGAAGGTGTTGTCACAGCCAGAAAGAATGGTGGAATCAGAGAAACTTTCACAGTAAGAAAAATTTCTTATGGTGTTGGAGTTGAAAAAACATTCCCAATTCATTCACCAAAAATTGCTTCAATTGAAGTAGTGAGAAAGGGAAAGCCAAGAAGAGCAAAACTTTATTATGTTCGCTCACTCACTGGCAAGGCTGCAAAGGTTAAATCAGCAGACAACAAATAGTTTTGAGAAACATGGAAATTTTCCATGTTTTTTCATTTATTTTGATTTTATGGGTTTTTCATTTTGTTTTTTTATTTCTTTTTGTTATAATAAAAAAATGAAAAAGAATTTGAATCGTGTTGTTGTTATAACTGGGGCATCGAGCGGGCTTGGGCTTGCGACCTACAAGCATTTTGAAGAAAATGGGGATATCCCTGTTTGTTTAAGTTTGACAAACTCGCCAAATCTTGAAAATTTTTTTGAGTGTGATGTCAGCAGTGAAGACAGCGTGAAAAAAGCATTTAGTGATGTTTTTGAAAAATTCGGGCGGATTGATATTTTGATAAATAATGCGGGGATTGCGACAAGTGGGGCTCTTGAATTTGAAGAAAAATCACAAATTGACAAAGAATTTGCGGTGAATGCGATTGGCCCAATGTTGTGTTATCAAAGTGCATTGAAGTATATGCAAAAAGGCGCAAAAATTTTCAATATTTCTTCAATTTGTGCCTCATGTCCCGTTGCTTTTCGGGGTTATTATGGCGGAAGCAAATCCGCTTTGACGAATATGGGATTGACTGCTTATATGGAACTTAAACAAAGCGGGGTGTCAGTATGCACACTCAACTTGGGGCAAACGAGAACACCGCTGGAAAAACATCGCCAAAACAACACAAAGACAAATTGGCGTTATGAAAAAAGAATTGAGGGAAATTTGAAAAATTTGCAAAAAGACCAGTCAAAAAGAATGTCGGCTGAGTCTGTTGCAAAAAAATTGTATAATTTGTCGACAAAAAAACATCCAAAACCATTTATTGTTGTTGGATTTAAGTTCAAAATGGCATACGCTTTATACAAAATTTTGCCTATGAAATGGTTTCTTGATATTTCAAACAAATTTCTTGGCTTTTAGAAAGGTTGACTTTGTGTCAATCTTTTATTTTTAACTTCAAAAGTTCTTGTTTATCAAAATTTGTCACTCGCAAACTGTCATTTGCCTTTGAAATCGCACGATTTCTGATGAATTTGTCCGTTGTTTTTTCAATTTGTCTTTTTGCGATTGGGAAGTTGAAAGTGCATATTTCGGCATAGAGCCATGCGATTGCCATTTTTGCATAATATTCTTGCTCGGGAAGTTCACTTATTTTTTTTAGAATTTCTTCCAATTTGTCAGTTTTAATAAAATTTTTCATCATTCCAACAATTCCAACTCGGACATAATATTCTCTGCCGTCATCAAGAAGATTGTTGAATTTTTGATACGATTTTTCATTATTCAGGCATTTTAGTGACGAAACAATTTCATCACAAGTCGACCAGTCATCGATATAGGGCAATAAATTTTCAAGATATTCAAGTTGTTCATCTTCATTTTTGAATTGACTTGCTGAAAAACCATACAGCAAAATCTCCTCATAGGTCAAGTTTGGATTGTCAAGTTCGATATATTCAGGCTCAATCTCTTTGGCAAACTTTCTCAAATGGGGGATTCGAACACCACAAATTTTGAATTTTGTTTTGGTGAATTGACTTATGAAATTTTTGTATTTGAAATCGCTGTTTTCTTTTATAAACTTTCTTACATCAATCATAAAAACTCCTTTAATCGTCCACTTCTTCATTGATTTTGATTGTTTCCGCATTCGCAAAAATTTGTTTCATCACATTTTTGAAGGTTTCCAAATCTTTTTTATTTATGTTTTCAATCAATTGAATGGCAAATTCCTCATTGTATTCTTTGCACTTTTCGGCAAGTTTTTTCCCTTTTTCAGTGAGAGAAATTTTCATATTTTGCTTTATGAGTCCCTTGTCCTGCATTTTGATAATCATTCTGCTTGTGTGTGCTTTGTTGCATTCGACAAAATCGGACAATTCTTGTTGTGATTGAAATTTTTTGGCATGAATCGCACAAAG
>CAZIRI010000004.1:0-35878 GCA_964541815.1 uncultured Lachnospiraceae bacterium | reverse complement strand
AGAAAAACGGACATGCCATATCCAACATCATTTTTTTCCATTTTTTTTGCAATATATGCATCGTGAATTTTTTTCATATTCATAATTTTTTGGATATCAATTTCTTGTGTGTTCATATTTTCTCTCCTCTTGTGTTGACTAATCAACTTAAATATATCACTTTATATTTTTTTAGTCAATTTTTTTTATTAAATAACAAAAAAGAGTTTGTATTTTTTCTTCATATATGATATAATACACAAATAGTTATGGCGGAAATTTTTGTTGATTCTTTATATGATGCTGTATTGGACTGCTTGAAAGTTGTTCCAATTCTTTTTCTCGCTTATCTGCTTGTTTCATACATGTCGCATGACCATAGTCACAAATTTTCAAATTTCCTTATGAAAGGGAAAAAGAAGAGTGTGATTTATGCGTCTTTCTTTGGTTGCATCCCACAATGCGGATTTTCATCCGTTATGGCTGATTTATATTCAAGAAGAAGTATTTCTCTGGGGGCTTTGATTGCGGTTTTTATCGCAACATCCGATGAAGCAATTCCAATGATGCTCGCTCCAATGGATGGGGTGTCGTATGCGGGTTCAATTTTCAGCATGCTTATTTTGATTGTGATAAAAGTTTTTTTTGCAATTTTTTGGGGGATAGTGATTGATTATATTATTGGCTTAATCTCAAAAATGAGAAAGAAAAAAAATCTCGCTCAAAATGCATGCGGAATAACTGTTGTTCATGAAATTCACAATCATTCGCACGACCATCATCACGAATGCGGACACATTCATTCCGATGAATGCGATGACGATTGCGGGCATAAGACTGCTTGCTGTGTTGACAATATTTTTGTGGACGCCTTTAAGCACACTTTCGAAATTGTGATATACATATTCATCGCAACATTTGTTATAAATTGGATTTTGGGTGCATGCGGGACTGATTTCTTGCAAAATATGTTCACTTCAAACAGTTTCATTCAAATTTTGGTGGCAAGTGTCATTGGACTTATTCCAAATTGTGCAGCATCTGTTTTGCTCGTGGAATTTTATATGACTGGTGCAATATGTTTCCCAGCGCTTGTTGCGGGGCTTTCATCTTGTGCGGGGGTTGCAATGGTTATCCTTTGGACAAGAAATCATCATCCTATCAAAAATTTGGGAATAATTGTTTTGCAATATGTTTTGGCGGTCATAACAGGAAGCATTTTGGCAATATTTGATTGGTCATGGCTTATGAATATGTTATAAAAAAACTTTACAAACTTGTAAAGTTTTTTGTTTTATAACTCTTTGTATAAGAATGCATTCCAGAATTTCATATCAAGTTCTTCAATATAGAATTTGAGGATTGACTTGTAGTTCTTTGAATTTGCTGACACTTCAATTGCTTTGCATCCATTGTCTTTTGCATAATCTCTCAACTGATTAAACATTCTCTTACCAATTCCAAGACTTCGCTGTTTTGGCTCAACATATATCTCTTCAAGATAGAAAACTTTGTCTTTTTCTTTCGCATAAGTTGTTGTTTTCTCTTTTTCTTCAATTGTGCCATATGCATAAGCAATAATTCTTTTGTTGTCGAGAGCGATAAGAACATTTTTGTCAGCAAAATATGTTGAATCATCGGCAACAATTCCATTGCAACATTCTTCCTTTGCAAAATGTTGACTTAATTTTGCGACATCATTCAGTTCACTTCGTTCAGCAGGACGAATTTCAATGTATTTCCCGCCGTTTTGTTCAAAAATAACCTTTGATATCTCTGTCATATCGTCAACATAGTATGTTGCGTTGTCTATAACATCTTGTCGCAAGTCGTGACCACGGGCGACAGAGTTTTTGCAATTTTGTAAGCACTCAATGTCATTTCCACCATCTCCAAAGAACCAAAAATCTTCAACATGTTCAACAAAATCCGTTGTTGGCTTGCTGTGTTCATAATCAAAGATTTTGTTTAGTGCTTTCCATTTTGTTGAGGCACTCAAAAAAATCATATTGTAGGTTGAATCGTATGTGATATTGTATCCATAATCTTTGTACTCATTTCTCAAAAATTCGATGACATCATCGCATTTGTCATAGATAACATTCAAGCCAAACAAATCACCAACACTGTCAATAATTTCATTCAAAGAGTTTTTCATGCATTTGATTGGAAGACCGATTTTGCCTTTCATTTTTTGAGATTTTTCATATTCAGTGCAGAAATCAAGCCATTCTTGTGGTCCAATGTGTGACATAAGAGCATTTGTTTCATCGCTCAAAAAGAAATGCACACCAGGGAAGAGTTGCAACATTTTCTCTATGGTGTTTTTAAGTTTTGTTTTTTCCAAACTTCGAGATTTAATAACCGTTCCGTCTGGGGCATAGATAACTGAACCATTGATTGTGGCGTAATATGGCTTCACATTTTTCAGGTGAGGGAATTTTTCAACAACCTGCTCAAAGAGTGCTTCCGCAACATTTTTCCAGTTTCCAGTGACGAAAACCAAATTTACATCTTCAACTTCTTTTCTTGCGAAAAATGGATACACTTCGGGAATTAAATTTCCGTGTGAAAGGAGTGTTCCGTCAATATCACTTGCAATACATTTTTTCATTTTTATCCATTCAGTCCTTCTGTTTGTCTTTGTAGATTTTCAATAATGATTGTTTGCATATCTCCAAGGGAGTTTGCATATTCAAGCACTTTCCATGGGGCATTTGTGTGCATGTGAATTTTTGCAACATTTGGCTCAACGTCAATCACAAGCAAACAATCTCCTTCAATGTTTTTTGATAGATATTCCTTTATTTCATCAACTGCTTTTTCCGTTTCGACCATAAGTTGTGTGTCGTATTTGTATTTTAACATTTTTCCTCCTATCCTTTGTAAAAATCAAACGCTTTCATAATTTCATCCAGGTTTTCTTTTGGGTTTAACGCTTCCGCAAAACTGAAACCGCTGTCGCTGTCAGGAATTGCCATTGGCGATGCGATATAATCGTTTTTCTTGTTGTGAGATGTCACAATATGCAACTCCTTTGGGGGAGTGGTGGGCTTTTTGTATCCACGCATTTTTGAAAGCAATGCTCTCATGCTGTCTTGGTCAGAAATTTGTTTTGTTTGGTTTTTTTCTGCCTCCAATTCTTCGTTGTAGGACTCAATTATATCTTCAAACTCTGAAATAATGCTTCTAAATTCACGGTCACGCTTCAAATAAGAAAATTTGCAATTTATCTCTTCAATGAGAATTGATATTTTCTCCATGACAAGAGAATATAACTTTTTTGTGCTTTCTTCTTGATATTTTGTTTGTCTTTCAAGCACTGAAATTGCATTCATTATGCTTTGTTCCTTTGTTTCCGTTTCCATTTGAGAACTTTGCATATCAAGCATTTTTCGTTCTGCATCAAGTGCTTTGAGTTTTTCTTTCATCAGTTTTGTTTCATAACTTGCTTTCATTGTTTGAATAAAACTGTCAACTTCACTCTTTTTGTAGCCGTGAATTTCTTGTTGGAACATTTGCTAACCTTTCCTTTTAATTCATAAAACGATTGACAACCTAATGATATCAAAAATGACACCCAAATTGCAATAAAATTTGAATAAGTTATAAAATTTTTTTGCAAATAAAATTGAATTTATTGTCAAATTTGTTCAAAGGGGACTATGATTTATCTTTGCTGTCAGGCTGATTTGTTGTGTATGATTGAGAAATTTCTTCTTTTTTTTCTTCCACTTCCGCAACAGGTGACAAATCTCTGTCAATAAGATTTGATTTTGGCGTTGTGCCGTTTTTCTTGTGTTTTATATTTCTTATCATATTCACAATAAGGAATGTCGCTCCCAAAATGACAAAAATTATACTCAAAAGTTGAGAAACACGAATTGAACTGTGTCCAATGTATAGACTATCCGTTCGAAGTCCCTCAATCAACGCTCTTCCAATGCCATAAATCACAAGATACCAACTTGCGACCATGAAATTTTGTTTGAATTTGACTTTTGAAATCAATGTGAGAAGAATTGCAAAATTCATCAAGTCCCACAAACTTTCATAGAAGAATGTTGCAAGGTGCCACTCCGACACTCTGTCAATATAGACTGCAAAAGGAAACCATTGCCATGCTGGGTCTGTGACAATTGTTCCATAAGCCTCTTGATTGAAGAAATTTCCCCATCTTCCAAGGCATTGTGACAGTGCCATTGCGACAACAATTATATCAACAAGGGCAAAGAAATTTTTTTTGAAAATAAGGCAATAAATCAAAACACCAAGTCCACCGCCAATCACGCCACCATAGAATGCAAGCCCACCTTCCCAAATTTTGAAAACATCAACAAAATTTGAATAGGCGTCAAGATTGAACAGCACAAAATAAATTCTTGCACCAACAATTGCCAAGGGGATAACGAAACAAGCAAGGGTGATTATGTCATCACTCTTGAAACCTCTTTTTTTCGCCAAAAGACAAGTGACAATAACTCCGAGCAGATAGGCGAGGGCGCTTGTCACGCCATAGAAATTTATTCGCAAGTCACCGATGGTGAAATAACTTGGAATGGACAAAATCATAATTGCATCTCCATCACTCTACATCATATTGTTTGAATGCTTTGTATATCAAAGAAACATACAACAAGTCCATCAAATCAGTTTGTTCGAAAGTTGTGAAAATTGTTGTGTTTGGCAAAGTTCCCAATTCCTTGAAGAAAGAAACTGTGCTTTTTGCATGATTCATGAAAACTTTTTGTTCTGAACTGAATATAAAATCAAGATTGTTCATGATTGAAACAGGGTCTTGAACAAAAATTGCATAGTTAATTCCCAACTTTTGTTGTGTGCGAACAAAATCAAGAATTGAGAGATAAATTGAAGCGGAATTGTCCAAAACATCGCTATATTTGAAAATAAGGGCACTGTCAAAGCCAAGAGAATTGACCGTTGCGACATCTTCATCAAAAACATTTGGAACAATTGCAAGAGTTTTTATTCCTGCACTTTGATATTTTTTTATCAAACTCTTTATTTTGTCTGAATTTTCAATGAAATTAGTGAAATTTAATCTATATTTTCGTCCCAAAAGAGATGTGTCAACATTTGCAGGTTTTCCTTTGCCATAGATGTCAACATAATTGATTTTGTCAATTTTGCACAACATTTGTTCGTTGTTGTCGTTCATAACAAATGATTGTCCTTCAACAAAGTCCAAATTTGACAAATTGCCACTCAACTTGTCTGAAACGAGCGTGAATGTGCAGTTGTTTTGATTGTAGAAAAACAAATTGTCACTTTTTCCGCCACAAACAAAACCTTTTGCAGGGATTGGAGTTTGTTTCTTCAACAAAACACTTTCTTCAACTTGTTTGAATGAAATTGGCTTTGCTGTTGAATAAGCAGTTTTTTGCTTTCCAAGTATTGTGTAGTCATGCCCAGAAAGTTCGGACAACTCTCTCAAAATTCCTTCAATGTTTGAAAGTTCTTTGTAGGGTCGCCCTTGTCTTAATGGGATAGGGCGAAGTTCTTCGCCAGAAATAATTTTGTTCATTATCAAAACAATATGTTCTTCCCTTCTCAATTTTGTTGGGGTGTTGTCGCCAAAAACTCTTGCCAATGCTCGCAATTCATAAATCCCAAGAGATTCGACAAGTGACAAACAAGCATCTTGTCCCTTTGTTAGATTTTCAAATTTGTATCCAATTTTCTTTGTCATATATTTCTCCTTTTTCAATATATTGTGTATTATTCAATCGCATAATACTCTACATCTTGTGGTGATATGCAATTATTCCAAAATCAGTCCACCATCAACATAAAGTGTTTGTCCCGTTATGAATAAACTTTCATCGCTTGCCAAAAAGTATATGGCGTTTGCGACATCGCTTGCAGTGCCAAGTCTTTTAAGTGGCGTCATTGAAGCGATTTCGTCTTTTTCTTCTTTTTCAAGATTGTTGTTCATTTTTGTGTCTATAAATCCTGGGGCGACAACATTTATTCTTATATCCATATTGCCAAGTTCAGTCGCCAAAGACTTTGCAAGACCTGACATCGCACTTTTTGTTGCAGTGTAGACACTTTCGCATGAGCAACCAGTTTTTTCAACGAATGAGCCGACAAGTGTTATTGTTGCAGGTTGTTTGTTTACAACAATTTTGCTGAAATCTCTTATACATCTTATTGCTGATTTTATGTTTATTTCAAACAAATCATCAATTTCATCATTTGTTATGTCAAAAACAAGTTTTCTTTTTTGGGCAATTCCCGCACAAAACACAAGACAATCAAAAGTTTTGAAATCTGCTTTTATCCTTTTGAAAACATTTCTTGTGTCCCAACCATTCGTCAAGTTGAGTTGATATGCTTTGAAATCTGAACTGCTTAGTATCGATTCGAAATCAACTTCATTTTTGTGATATGTAAGAGCAAGGGCATATCCCATTGCGCTAAATTTTTTTGCTGTTTCAATTCCTATATCGCTTGATGCACCGATAATTATTGCTGTTTTCTTTATCATATTTTCACCTACACAGAAGTCCAAGCAAAGCCGACAGATGGTCCTGCATGTGTTGAAACGACTGGCCCGAGTTCTCCTTCATAAATTTCAAATTTGCCGTTGTCAGGTCTCTTTTTCAAAAAGTCTAGGACTGTTAACTTGAACTTTTCAAAGAGTGGGGAGTGTGCTATGTGCAGAATGAAAATTCTCTTTATTGTTTTTGGAATTGATGCGAGCATTTCATTGACCGCTTTTTTGAAGCCGATAACTTTTTTGTCGGACAAAATTCCTTTTGTGAATGTGACAATTGGTTTGATTTGCAAGAGTGAGCCGATTTTTGCAGTCAGTCTTCCAATTCTTCCGCCTTTTTCAATATATTCAAGTGAGTCAGGAACAAATGTTATTGCACTGTTTGGAATGCACTTTTCAAGGTGTTCCATAATTTCAGGGGCAGTTTTGCCTTCCTTTCTCATGTTGACCGCTTCCATAACAAATCCAAATATCGTTTGAGCAAGTGATTGACTGTCAAAGACATAGATTTTACTTGGGTCCTTGCATTGTGCTTTTGCAAGATTTGCAGTGTTGTTTGTGCCAGACATTGTCCCGCTTATTGTGAAAACAATGACATCATTTCCTGCGTCAATTGCCTTGTTGTATTCATCAATAAAAAGTTGTATTGATGGTTGACTTGTTTTTGGGAATATCTTTTTTGAAGTGAAGACCTTGAAAAATTCATCAAAAGTTCCTGGATAACCCTCTTCATATTCCTTGTCTTCAAGCAAATATCGAAGTGGGATAATTGTTATGTCATTTTCTTCCGCATACTCCTTTGTGATGTATGCAGTGCTGTCTGAAATAATTTTTATCATAAAACCTCCATGTTTTGAGAAAAACTTAACTCATTATAACACACTTAATTGACTTTTCCAAACTATTTTTTGTCTATAATTATCATTTTTGTGATTTTTTTACCTAAATTTGACGAATGGCAAGTTTATTTTGTTGACTTAATGGATGAAATATGATATTATTTTACATATTTTTATATGGAGGTTATGATGGAAGAAACATCAAGTAATGAAATTGAAATTAGAAGACAAAAGATTGAAGAATTGCAAAAAATGGGTGAAATTCCATACAAGGAAAGATATGAACGCACTTGCACAATTCATGAAGCAAGAGAAAAACTTGGCGAAAAGGTTAAAATCGCTGGGCGTATGGTTTTTCGTCGTGTTATGGGAAAATTCGGCTTTTGCCAAATAAGGGATATATATGACAAAATTCAAATTTCTGTTGGAAGAAATGAGTTTTCTGAAGAAGACTACAACTTCTACAAGAAAATGATTGATATTGGTGACTTCATCGGTGTTGAAGGTGAAGTTTATGCGACACAAACGGGTGAAGTGACTGTCAGAGCGGAAAAAATTGTGCTTTTGTCAAAGGCAATGAGACCTTTGCCAGAAAAATTCCATGGGATTGCTGACCAAGAAATAAAATACAGACAAAGATATCTTGACCTTATCACAAATGAAGAATCAAGAAAGATATTTTTGACAAGGTCAAAAGTTGAGTCTTTTATAAGAAGATATCTTGAAGACAACAGCTTTATTGAAGTTGAAACTCCTGTTTTGCAAACAAGTGTGTCAGGAGCAAGTGCAAAACCATTTTTCACTCATCACAATGCACTTGATATGGAATGCAATTTGAGAATTGCGACAGAATGCTATTTGAAGCAATGTATCGCTGGGGGCATTGACAGAGTTTTTGAGTTGGGGAAAGATTTCAGAAATGAGGGAATGGATTCAACTCATGTTCCTGAATTTACACAAGTTGAGTGGTATGCTTCTTATTGGAACTATGAAGACAACTTAAAATTCTTCAAAGACTTCATCGTGAAACTTTTGCAAAGTTGCCTAGGGACAACAAAGATTGTTTATCAAGGGCAAGAGATTGAATTTGATAGTGAATGGGAAAGAATTGATTATGTTGCAAGAATGAGTGAACTTCTTGGGTGCGATTTCTTGTCAATTGACAATGTTGACGAGTTGAAGAAAATTGTTGTTGATAGAGGGCTTTTCACTTATGGAGAACTTGCTGATTGCAAGATTATAAGAACATTGATTGACTTTGTTTACAAGAGAAAAATAAGAGCGCCAATTGTGAAGCCAACAATTATATACAACTATCCAGCAAGCCTTATTCCTCTTGCAAGAAGAAATGACAAAGACGACAGAATTATTGATGTTTTCCAAATTGTTGCGGGTGGAGCGGAACTTGTTAAGGCGTATAGCGAACTTGTCAATCCAATCACTCAAAGAAGAACTTTGGAAATGCAACTTGAAGAGAAACTTGCGGGTGATGATGAAACAATGGATGTTGACGAAGATTTCTTGCTTGCAATGGAACACGGAATGCCTCCAATTTCAGGTTTAGGATTTGGAATTGACAGATTCTTGCAATTTATTTTTGATTGTCCAAATCTTCGTGATGTTGTGCTTTTCCCAACAATGAAATAATGAATGTTCAAGATTTCCAAAACGGACTGGATAAAGTGTTTCCAAATCCAAAGTGCGAGTTGAAATATGAAACGGATTTTCAACTGCTTATTGCTGTGATTCTGTCAGCACAATGCACGGATAAACGGGTGAATATTGTGACGGAAAAGTTGTTTTGTCAATACAAATCACCACAGGACTTCGCAAATGCCAAAATTGAGGATATGGAAGAGTGTATAAAACCTTGCGGATTGCAGAAAAATAAGGCAAAAGCGATTGTCAATGCGAGCAAAATGATTTGTGAAAGATTTGGCGGAGTTGTTCCAAATGATTTCAATGAACTTATGCAGTTGACGGGGGTTGGCAGAAAGGTTGCAAATGTCATGATGTCGGAAGCGTTCAAACAAGATGCTTTTGCTGTTGATACCCATGTTTTGAGGGTGTCAAATCGTTTGAAATTTGTAAAAACTCAAAATCCAACGGAATGTGAATTGAAACTAAAAAGCATTTTCCCAAAAGATTGTTGGTCAAAGTTGCATTTTCAAATGGTGCTGTTTGGAAGATATATTTGTAGGGCGAAAAATCCCGACTGCAAAAATTGTGAATTTTATGGTGAATGTGAATATAAAAAGGAGTGACAAATGTTTCTCGATAGAGTGAAAATTGTTATCAAAGCGGGTGACGGCGGAAGCGGTGCAACAAGTTTTGTTCACACAAAAAAAGTTGCATATGGCGGGCCTGACGGTGGCGAAGGTGGTCGTGGTGGCGACATAATTTTTCACGCAACAAACAATGAAAACACTCTTTATGCATTCAGATTTCAAAAGAAATTTGTCGCTGGAAATGGTGGTGACGGCGGAAAGAAATTACAAACGGGCTGTGACGGAAAAGATGTTGTGATTGATGTCCCTGTCGGAACTGTTCTCATTGACCCAACAACTGAAAAAATCATTGCAGACCTAAACGAAGATGGGCAGAAATTCACCGCTTTGCGAGGTGGCTATGGCGGACACGGAAACACATTCTATAAATCATCAATCAAGCAGGCTCCAAGTTATTCGCAAGCGGGCGAAATTGTGAAAGAAAGAGAAATTGTGCTTGAACTCAAATCAATTGCTGATGTCGGGCTTGTGGGGTTTCCAAATGTTGGAAAGTCAACACTGCTATCAGTTATTTCAAATGCAAATCCAAAAATTGCGAATTATCACTTCACAACGCTTTATCCAAATTTGGGTGTTTGCGAAGTTTTGGGCGAAGCGTTCGTTGTCGCTGATATCCCTGGGCTTATCGAGGGGGCGAGTGAGGGTGTTGGGCTTGGGCATCATTTCCTTAAACACATCGAGAGAGTGCGATTGATTGTTCATTTGATTGATATTTCAGAATCTGAAGGGCGAAATGCTGTTGAAGACTTCAATATCATAAACAGCGAACTTGAAAAATATGGAAAAGACCTCACAAAAACAAAACAAATTGTTGTCTTTTCGAAGTGTGATTTGCTTGATAAAGAGGAACTTGACAAAAAAGTTGAGAATTTTATCAAACAAACAGGAGTGACTGAAACATATTGCATATCATCATACACTCATGAGGGGCTTGATTTGTTGAAGAAAAAGATGCTTGAAGCATTGAAAAACATTCCAAAGAAACCTGCTCTTGAAGTTGAAGAGTTTGATTTTGATAAAAGAGATTTCTCATCTTTGTCAGTGACAAGAAGAGATGATGGTGCATTTGTTGTTTCTGGCGGAAGAATTGACAGTCTTGCACGGGGAATTTATGTGTCAAATCAATATTCATTTGCATATCTGCAAGCAAAGTTGAATGAAATGGGTGTCATTGATATGCTCAAAGAACAAGGGATGAAAAATGGCGATATTGTCGTCATTAAAGATGTTGAGTTTGAATATGTTGAATAGCACAATATGTTGTGTGTTATGCAAGCAATATTCAATGCATACTACGCAATATTTTGAAAGGAGAGTTTATGATTACAACAAAACAAAGGGCATTTTTGAGAGGGCTTGGCAACGCACTTGAACCTGTTATGCAAATCGGAAAGGATGGCATGACGGAGAATGTTTTGATATCTATATCACAACTTCTTGAAGCGAGAGAACTTGTCAAATTCAAGGTTCTAAACAATTGCGATTCAGACTCAAAAGAACTTGCAAACAGCATTGCAAACAATATCAAAGCGGATGTTGTGCAAGTCATCGGAAATGTTTTTATCTTGTATAAAAAATCGACAAAAAAAGATTTCAAACACATTGAATTGCCATAGTCAAATCACATTTTCATTTTTCTTTGTGTTGAAAAATGGGTTGAGTTGCGATATCACAGCAAACATAATCAATAGGGATGAGATTATGCAATAATAGAGTGTCGCTTTGACAAATAGACTGCAAAAAATCAAAGCGAATGCGGACAAAATATATCCTTTTGTCCTTTTTTTGTTGAATGAATATGCTATAAAATCTTTGTAGGTTGGATTTTTTGTTTTTTTATAAATTTTTTCAATTTTTGGCAATAAATTTTCCTCTTTGAAGAGTTTGTATAATTGATATTGGTCAATTATTGAGATTTTCTCAGAAAAATTGCTCAAAAATTTTAGCACATTTTGATTTTCCGCACATCTACAAATCACAATTATTTGCGTTGGGTGAGCATTTTCAAATTGGCGATACATATTGCAAAAATCTTGAATTGTCAAGCCGTTCATGTCGCTAGAAAAGGCAACAACACTCTTTTCTTTTTCCAAACCATATTCAATTTCGATAAAGTTTTTGTTTTTTGTCGCATTTGGGTGCCGTTTTTTCACAAGTTCATATATTTTTTGAACGCTATCATGCTTCAAAGCGAGAGTCAAAAACATGTTTTCCGCTTCCTCACGGTCTTTTTCCAGAAGTCCATTTTTCTTGTTTTTCTTACTTTTTAAGAGATTTATTGCAATCAAAATGACGGCGGATAGCAGGGTGGAATATATCATTGCCAGTCTAATTTGAGTGGCAAAATATCTTATCCAAACAAATGAAAACATGAAAAGCAGGCAAAAATTTAGGTCTTGTTGCAAAATAAATCGTATTATCTTCACACTATCATATTTGACTTTTTGATAAAATTTCATACAAAAAGTTGACAAATGCAATTGAAAGTTGTTATCATCATAGTATGATAGACATTAAAGAAGTTGTGAAAACTCTGGAAGAAAACAAAATCAAAAGTGTGTCAGTATACAATCTCTCGTCAGTGGATGAAGAGAAATTTGTCATTTTGTCAACTTCAAGCAAGGTTGTTGACAGTAAAAAAGTTGCTGATGTGATTGCTCAAAAATTTTCCTATGACGGAAAGATTGAGGGATACAACAAAGGTGAGTGGATTGTGTTTGATTTTCCATGTCTTACAATTCATATTTTCTTGGCAAAAGTGAGAGAAAAATACAATCTTGACAAACTTTATAAACCAAAGAAATTTGTTATAAAGTGACAATGTCAAAAATTTTTCAAAAATAATTTTGAAACAAAGCGATTTCGTTTTGTTTTTTTTTCGTTTTAGGTTATACTCTTGTTGTGAGGGCGATAGAAATTTATGATTGAAATTTGCTTTGTTTGCACGGGAAACACTTGCCGTTCAATTATGGCGGAACGAATTGCAAAAAAAATGGCAAAAAATTTGAAAATCGAAAATATCAAATTTTCTTCCGCAGGGCTGAATGCAAAAGGCGACAACATCACTGAAAATGCACAAAAAGCATTGAAATCGCTTGGATATGACGGCAGAACCAGAAAAAGTGTTTTGCTGAAAAAAATCAAACCCACAACTCTGTATGTTGCTATGACAAAATCGCACAAAGACAGAATAAATGCAAAAAAAGTTATATGTTTTGATGATTTGAGTTGCGGAGTTGATGACCCTTATGGCAAATCGCTTGAAGTTTATGTGTCTTGTGCAAAGCAAATAGAACAAAATGTGTCAATTTTACTTAAACAAATAGAAAATTTGAGGAGGCAGTAAAAAATGATTATTATGGCAAGCGACCATCGTGGCTTTGAACTTAAAGAAGCATTGAAGACCTTTTTTAACAAAGAAAATATTGTTGTGATTGATGTGGGAGCATACAGCAAAGACCCAGTTGATTATCCTGATGTGGCGAAACTCGGGATTGAGAAAATTTTGGAAGACAAAAACAATGTTGGAATTTTCATTTGTGGCTCTGGGATTGGAATGTCACTTGCAGCAAACAGAAATCCAAAAATTCGTGCTGCACTATGCACAACACCTGAAATGGCAAGACTTGCAAGAAATGACAATGATGCGAACGTGCTTTGCTTGGGGGCAAATTTCCTTAAACCAAAAAAGGCAATTGCAATTGTAAAAATATTTTTGACAACAAGTTTTGAAGGTGGCAGACACGCAAGAAGATTGAAAAAAATATCGGGGGAAGCAAAATGATAAATGTTATTGTTCCAATCGTTGAAGATGTTGAGGGTTTTTCAAAGTTTATAAACAGATATTCATTGACACCAATAAAGTTTATTGTGGGTGTTCCTGTCACTTTGGCAAAAACTCTGGACATTCAAAATGAAAATGCTGAAATTCACTATGTTGAAGATGGCTCAAAGAAAGAAGAAATCATCAATTTGCTAAATCGCTTTGAAAGAGAAAAAGGTGTTTTCATTGTTGTGAGAAGACCGCTGACGGAAGAAGAATTTTTCTCTCTTTGCGATTCGAGAACTGATGTGACGACACTAAAATCTCACAGAAGCAAGTTTTCGGAGTTTTTTAAGAATATATCGAATTTCCTTTTGAGAAAGATTTTTGGCTTTAACTCTTTTGATGACATCTCCGCTGTTGCATTTTCCGAAAATATGCATGAAGTTGTTTCATCCTATGAGAGTTTGTCAAAAGCGACAAGAATAAATCGTTATGTTATATGTTCTTGCGGTGAGATTGAAACGAGCGAAAAATCAGTCAAAAAAGAATATAGCAGACCAAAAAATGCACTTTTGCTGACGGCAGGAATTGGATTTTTGTTGTTGACTATTGTTGGAGTTTCGCTTATTTGGAGCCTTGTTGACGGGATAAAATCCGTTGTCAATGTGCTGATGATTTGTTGGATTGTTGTGGCATTTTTTGTGTGCCTAGTGAGTGTTATGACTTTTGAACGGGTTCGAAAGGTCGGAAAACTTGATTATGGCTATGCAAGCACCGCTTATCCAAAGGAAGAACCTGAAACGATAGAAGAAGAAAGTGAAGAGTCAACACAAGTGGTTGAAGAAAAACCAGTTGAAGAAAAGAGTGAAGAGCCAGTGAAAGGGTGTTCTGAAACGAAAGCGGAAGAGGTTGTCATAGAGCCTGTGAAAGAAAAGAAAACTGCAACACGAAAGAAATCGGGGACGACAAAAAGGGCGACAGCGAAGACACCTGCAAAAACAACTGAAAAGAAAGAGTCAAAAAAGACGACAACTAAAACAGTGGCAAAGACAACAGCAAAAAAGTCTGACACAGAAAAGAAAACCGCAAGCAAGAAAACTGTGAAAAAGACTGCTGATGTGTCGAAAAAAGAGACAAAATCAAAAACGACAAAGAGTAAGAAGGAGAGTAAATAATGAAAAAGATTAAGATTGGAATAAATGGATTTGGGCGAATTGGCAGACTTGCATTGAGAATTGCTGAACATCGTGACGATGTTGAAGTTGTTGCAATCAACGACCCATTCCTTGCACCAGATTATTCAGCATATCTTATCAATCACGACACAATACACGGGCATTTTGACATTGTTGCAAAGGAAAAGGATGGCAAAATAATTTTGGGAAGACATAAAATTGCCTTCTATCAAGAAAAAGAGCCAAATCTCATCCCTTGGAAAGATAATGGTGTTGATGTTGTTCTTGAATGCACGGGAAAGTTCACGGCATATGAGGGGGCAAAATTACACCTTGATGCAGGGGCAAAAAAAGTTGTTGTTTCAGCACCAGGGAAAAACATGCCAATGTTTGTTATGGGTGTCAATGAAGACGCATACACACCTGATATGAACATCGTTTCAAATGCTTCTTGCACAACAAACTGCATTGCTCCTCTTGCAAAAATTATAAATGACAATTTTGGAATTGAAGAGGGCTTGATGAGCACAATTCATTCAACAACCGCTTCACAACTCACTGTTGATGGCCCAAGCAAAAAGGATTGGCGTGGCGGAAGAGCGGCAAGTTATAACATTATTCCATCTTCAACAGGGGCAGCGAAAGCCGTTGGGGAAGTTATTCCAACTTTGAAAGGGAAATTGACGGGAATGAGTTATAGAGTGCCAACTTTGGATGTTTCTGTTGTGGATTTGACTTGCAGACTTTTAAAGCCAACAACTTATGAAAAAATTGTCGACACAATCAAAAAGGCAAGCAAAAATGAAATGGCGGGCATTGTTGGTGTGACTGATGAACCTGTTGTTTCAAGCGATTTTATCGGCGATTCAAGAACTTGCATTTTTGATGCATCCGCAGGAATTATGATAAGTCCAACTTTTGTGAAACTTGTTGCATGGTATGACAATGAGTGGGGTTATTCTTGCAAACTTGTCGACCTTTGCGTGCATATAATGAAATAAAAGGATAGGAAATGAAAAATCATTTGGACAGAAATCTTGTTGAATCATTGAGCGAGAGCAGTAAAAGTGAATTTTCCGAGAAAATCAACGAAGTTGTTTGCTCCGTTGTGAGTGACGCTTTGAATGAATTATGTGAAAAATCTCCATTGGTTCGCATGGACAAGTGTTTGCTTATGCCAGTGAATGAAACATATATGGGTGCATTTAGCCAACTTTCTGAATACACCTATTTTCTTGGTGTGGACAATGTCCAAATTGAGTTAAATTCCACAGTCAAAAAAAATTGGTTCAAGTATATTTGGAAAGAGTTCAAAACTGCTTGGAGAATGAGAAAAAACAAGCCAAAAAAGAAGAAAAAAAATGAAATTGAAGAGATAAAACATGATTTTGAGCCATCAAAATACAGAATTATTGATTTGAAATCTGATTTGGCGAGCAAAATTGCAAATTATGTGACAGAATCTTCTCTTGTGACTGAGAAACAAGACAGAATAACAATCATTGGAAATGATGATTTTGGTGTGGGCGTTCGGGTGAATATATATGTTTGCTGTTATGATTCAAACAAAAACATCTTCAAAATATACGACCAGCCACACAACAAATTTATAAATATTGATTTTGGAAAAAGATTTGAAAATTTGGATAATTTAATTCAAAAGCACGGGCAAGAGTTTGTTGACCTTGCAAAAGTTTTTAATGCAATTTTTTCAAAAAAATATGACAAAATCCCAAGTCAAATTATGATTGAAAGTTTGCTTTTCAACTGCCCAGAAAAACTTTTCGTGGGCGATTTGTATCAATCTTTTCTCAATGTGACAAATTATATAAGGGTGAAATCTCCAAAGTCGTTTATGTCAATTTGCAATCCAGAAATTTCAATGTATGACGATAATATTTTCTTGTTGTCAAACGGTCAAATTGATTTCAGCCATTTGATGAACGCTTTGGACGATTTTCAATTCTAATTTTTGTATATATTTCGATAATTTTCGCATTCTAATATCGGGAGGCGAAAATGAAAGACTTGTGGTTGGTCGTTGGCTTTGGTGTTGGGCTTGTTTCAGGCGCACTTTTATACAAGCATTCTCAAGATGCGAAAACTCTTGTGAATAAGGGCGAAGAAAGGGTGAAACAAGAAATTGACACACTAAAAAACAACGCAAAACAAGACAAATCAAAAAAGCAAGGTGAATAACCTTGCTTTTTTCATGCACTGAGCACATATTTTGTCAAAATATGACCGACCGCCTTGAAAATTCATAACTCCATCAAAGTTTCCTTATGGCACATCAACAGATCTTCTTAGTGATGCTTCCGTCAAGATCTGACACGGTTCAAAGGAGTTGATTGCATAAGACCTTGATTTCATCGCCATCAATTTTCACACATCTTCAACCATATAATGCCGAGATATGCGTTCGACCCCGCTGTTGCAGATTGCGGGTCACAGGGCACTGCAAGCTCCCCGTCTAGCTCAGCATAATCATTATATTTTATTATTCAAATATTGTCAAGCAATTATCACAAATTTTTTGGAACATTCAAAATTTGACACAAAAAGTCAGATTAAGTTTTTTTATTTATTTATTGCAATCATACACTTTATCAAGGAGAAAAATATGCTTGAAAAAATTTTGCCCGACAAAATATATGAAATTCTTGACAAAAAAGTCAACTTGAAGTCCGTGAATGAAATTCGTTTGCGTGCGGAAAAACCTATTGTGTTGAATATGGGTGGAGAAAAAATGTTCTTGGGGGAAAATGGGGCGACCTCAAATCTCTCAAATGCCCTATATATAAGCAAAATCGCCATTGAAGATGTTGTTTTTCGGGCAAGCGAATGCTCTATTTATTCCGTCAACGAACAAATCAAAAAAGGATATATCGTCACCGAAAATGGCATAAGAATTGGCATTGGTGGTGACATGGTGATTGAAAATGGCAAAGTCAAGACTGTCACAAACTTTTGCTCTTGCAATATAAGAATTCCGCATATAATCAAAAATTGCTCACTGAATGCCTTTCCATATATATACAAAAACGGGCAAGTGCAAAGCACCTTGATTATTTCTCCACCTGGTGCGGGCAAAACAACTTTCTTGCGTGATTTTGTGTTCCAACTGTCACAACGAAACATTCCGCTTAATGTTTTGCTTCTTGATGAGCGTGGGGAACTTGACTGCGGGATAAATTCTCTATACACGGACAAAATCTCTTATTCAAACAAAATTATTGGCTTTGAAAATGGCATTCGCTCTTTAAGTCCTGACCTTATTGTCACTGATGAACTGGGGCAAATGGAGGATTTGTCAGCAATTCAATATGCTTGCACTTGTGGAGTTAAAATTTTAGCGTCAGTGCATTCTGACAGTGTTGAATCGTTTTCAAAAAAAGAGATTTATGCTCCCATTTTGCAAAATAAGATTTTCAAAAGATTTGTTTTTCTTTCGTCACGCAAAGGACCTGGAACATTTGAAGGTGTCTATGATGAAAATTTTTCAAGGATTTATTTGGGGGAATAAACAATGAAATATGTTTTTATATTTTTCGCATTTTGTCTTTGCGTGCTTGTTGGCTATGCTGTTTCGTTGAAATACACGAAAAGAAGAAATTTCTTTCAATCACTTGTTGACTTGTCAACGAAATTGTCTTTGGATATCAACTTTTCCCGTGATAAACTCAAAAATCTTATAGAAAATTATGACAACTCGTCAAAGAAATTTTTGTGTGGGGTTGATGAAAAGTTTTTGAGTTATTTATCCAAAAAAGAAGAACTTAATTCAAATGTGATGTTCAAAAATTGTGAGTTTTTGAAAAATGATGAAAAAGATTTGGTCTTGCTCTTTTTCAAGGCTTTGGGGCGAAGTGATGTTGAAAATCAAACAAAGGAAATAAAAAATTTTGGCGAAAAATTCTCTCAAATAAAAGATATTTGCGAAGTTGAAAAGAAAAAATTTTGCGGATTGTCTTTGAAACTGGGCATTGTGGCGGGACTTTTTCTTGCAATTATTATGTTTTAGGAGAATGAAATGGATGTTGAAATTATATTCAAAATCGCAGGGATTGGCATTTTGACTGCTGTTGTGGGACAAATTTTGAAAAACAGCGGGAAAGATGATATTTCAACTCTTGCCACACTTGCAGGTGTCGTGATTGTTCTTTTTATGGTCGTTGGAATGATTGCGGACCTCTTCTCTTCTTTGAAATCTTTGTTTAACTTTTGAGAGGTGCCATGGAAACTTTATACAAAATTTTGGGGGTTGCCATTGTCACTTGCATTGCTTATCTTGTGGTGAAGCCCGTCAAGCCCGATTATGCAATTTTTATCTCTGTTGTAGGCGGAATGGTCGTGCTGTTTTTCACAATATCCTATCTCTCTCAAATTTTTGATGTTTTGAACAATATTTTCAATATGTCAAATTTGAATACATCTCTATATGTGCTTATTTTCAAAATTATTGGAATTGGATATTTGACGGAGTTCACTGCAAGCATTTGCTTTGACACGGGAAATGGCAGTCTTGCAGACAAAGTTTTGCTGGGTGGGAAAATTGTTATTCTTGTCATGGCACTTCCTATTGTGACAAGCATTCTCAATATCGTGATGGAGTTGTTGCCGACATGAAATATGGTGTGAATAAACATAAAAAATTTGTCTCAATTTTTTTGTGCTTTTTGATTTTTTTGAGTTGTTTCTTTTGTCGATATAACATTGGGACGGGCTTTGTTGTGAATGTTGTTTATGCAGAAGAAGAGAGTGATGTTGAACAAGAACTTGAACAAGAGGTTTCAAATCAACTCAATTCAATTGATTTTGATGAGGTTGAAAAGATTTTATTGCAGTTGTCGAGCGAAACAAAAAATTTGTTTTCCTCAAACTCATTCAGAAACACAGTTGAGAGTGTTATTTCTGGCGAATATGTGATAAATTCATCAAATTTTTTCTCTGGCGTTGGGGGATTGTTTTGGAATGACATAAAAAAGTATGTTCCGCTTGTTGCATCAATAATTGCCATTGCAATTTTGGGTGGAATGATTGAAGCATTGAAACCTGCAACAACTGGGAAATCGATTGGAAATATTGTAAACTTTGTCACTTATGGATTTGTTATTGTTATATTGGGTTCTGCGATGTTTGAAGTGATAAACACAGTCAAATCTTCACTTGGCACAATAAAAAGCATTTTTGATGCAATTTTTCCAATTCTTATGACAATTTTGACTGCATTGGGTGGTTCTGTGTCAGTGGGATTGTATCAGCCCGCTGTGGCACTTTTGTCAAATCTTATAATTTGCCTTATGACTTACATTTTGCTTCCAATTTTTGTCTTTTCAGTCGTTTTCTCAATTGTTGGAAATTTGTCAAACAATCTCAAATTAGATAAATTCGTTTCGTTTCTGCAAGGGATGTTTAAGTGGACAATAGGACTATGTTTCACAATCTTTTTGGGATTTTTAAGCATTCAAGGACTTGTGGCTAACACTGTTGACGGGCTTTCTATCAAGACGGCAAAATATGCTCTAAAAAGTTATGTTCCTATTGTGGGCGGATATATTTCCGACGGCTTTTCAGTCATTCTTGCGAGCGGGACGCTGATAAAAAATGCAATTGGCGGTGTTGGGCTTTTGCTTTTGATGTCAACTGTCGTTGTTCCAATTTTAAGCACGGTTGTTTTTATGCTCTCATTGCGTTTTGTCGCAGGTGTGATAGAACCTATCGGGGATAAAAAGATTGCAAACTTTGTGTCGGAAATTTCAAAGAGTTTATCAATGTTGGTCGCACTTCTTGTTGCGGTGTCGTTTATGTATATGGTTGTGACAGGACTTGTGATGTTCAGTGCAAATCTTGTGTCGTGAGGTTGAATATGAGTGCGGTGTCGGGTTGGCTTTTGTCAATTGCTTGTGTTGTGATTTTGAGTGTGCTATGTGAATTTATTCTGCCCGAGGGGCAAATGAACAAATATATCAAAGTTGTTTTTTCATTCATTTTGCTTCTTGTGATTATCATGCCATTGCCAAAATTTTTTGGAAAAGATTTTGATTTGGGGAAATATTTGGGTGGAACTAATATGGAAATTCAAGAAGAGTATCTTGAACAAGTCAATTTGGACAAATTGAATGTCATAAATCAAAAATTGAGTGATGATTTTCAATCAAATGATATTGTTGGGGTGAAGTTTTATATAAATGCGGATATAACGACTGATAGTTTGCAAATATATGGGCTGACGATTGACCTTCGTGGCACTGAATATGTCGGAAATGAGCAAATGAAACAAAAGATGACAAATATTGCAAAATCAAATTCATCTCTAAATAATGTGGAGGTTTGTTTTTATGAATAAATTTCTAAACTTTGTCACTAAAATCGGAAAAATTAAACATTTGCCATTGTATATTGCAATTGTTTTGGCTTTGCTTGTATGTTCATTCTACTTTTTCAATTCTGAAAATAAGAGTGACACGAAGAATAACATTTCGACAGAAAATTCTTCTTCAACAATGGAATATGTCACATATTTGGAGAATAAACTAGGTAATGTATTGTCCAAGATTTCTGGTGCGGGAGCAGTCAATGTTGTTATAACACTTGAAAGTGGCTTTTCTTATCAATATGCAAAGGACATGGAAACAAAGACAATTTCATCGGGTGCAAGCGAAACAACTGTCACAAATGAAAATGTTTTACTGGTTTCAAATGAACCCGTTGTGGTGAAAGAATTTTATCCAACAATAAAGGGGGTGGTCGTTGTTGCGGAAGGAGCGGGAAATGTCAATGTCAAACTCAACATCTTAAACGCAGTTGAAACGGTGCTGGAAGTTGACAGAAACAATATAACAATATTATCTTAAAAAGGAGTTATTTAGATGAAAAAAAGAACAAAAATTATCATTCTTTCACTTATGATTGTTTTGTTGGGGGTGACGGGATATTTGAATGTTGCACTGAACAATTCTGTGACTGAAACAAACACAACGGTGACAACGGCAAGTTATTTCGCAAGTTATAGAAATGACAGGGAAAGCACCCGTGACCAAGAAATTTTGTATTATGATGCAATTATAGACAGCAACACTTCGACGGAAGCGGATATTGCTCTTGCACAAGAGGCAAAACTTGAACTTATCTCAACAATGGAAAAAGAACTTGCGGTTGAAGGGCTTGTCAAAGCACAGGGTTTTTCGGACTGTGTGATTTCAATTGCAGATTCAAAAGTCAATGTTGTTGTGCAGGCAACGAGTTTGAATGAGAGCGAAGTTGCACAGATTTCGACAATAGTGAAAGAACAACTTGGCACTGAACTTAAAAATATTGTGATAATTCCTGCAGAATAATTTGCAAAAATTTTCTGTTTATGCTAAAATGTAGACGATACTTATTATCGGGGGAAATTATGGCAGAAAAAAACAATGAGTCAGTCAAGGGCAAAATCACAATGGAAAGAAGCAATCTTGTTTCTATCATTGAGTTTGCGACAAAAGAAATAAATGGGGTTGTCAATATCGGACAATCAAACAAACCATGGTATAAAAAAATCTTCAAGAAAAAAAATGACGGAATTCTTATCAAATTTGAAAAGGACGGAGCATTGATTGTTGATATATACATTGACATAAGTCCAATGGTCAATGTCCCAGATATCGCATATCGTGTTCAGGAAAATGTGAGGAACTCTCTTTCAACAATGGTCGCTATCAAACCGCTGAAAATCAACATTCACATTGAAAATGTTGTTGTTGGGGAGGCGGAACAAAATGCGTAATGAAGCAAGAGAAAACGCATTCAAATTGATTTTTGAAAGTCTTTTTCATGAAGTTGATGAAACTCTCTCAAAAGAAAATTTGGTCGAACTTAAAAAAGAAGATGACATTCAATTTTTTGAGCAAATCATCAAAACTTTCAATGAAAACAGAGAGCAAATCAAAATTGAAATTGAAAAACATTTGAAAAATTTTGACTATTCAAGAGTTTTCAAAATTGACCTTGCATTGATTTATCTTGCAATAGATGAAATTGAGTTTTGTCAAACACCAAAAGCGGTCGCAATCAACGAAGTTTTGGAACTTGCAAAAAAATACAGCACCGACAAGTCGTCAAAATTTATAAATGGACTTGTTTCAGCAGTGGTAAATAAATGACACAGGCATACACACTTTCAGTCACAAAATTCAATAACATTATTAGAGACATCTTTAATAACGAAGAACTTCTCCACAACATACAAATCGTTGGAGAAGTTTTTGGCGTGTCAATATCAAAAAATTCAACATACTTCACTTTGCGTGATGAAAACAGTGCTTTGCCGTGCGTGTGTTTTTATGGCGACTTGATGTCAAACATCAAAGAGGGCGATATGGTTGTTGCAACAGGTTCTCCAAATTTTTATGCGAAGAGCGGAAAATTTAATTTTGTTGTAAATCGTGTTGAACCCTTTGGCTTGGGGCTTTTATATCAAAAATTTGTTGAACTTAAAGAAAAACTAGAAAAAGAAGGGCTTTTCGCACAGGAACATAAAAAAACTATTCCTGAAAACATAAAAAGAATTGGAGTCGTCACTTCAAAAGATGGTGCAGTCATTCAAGATATAAAAAATGTGTGTTGGCGAAGAAACAAGGCTGTTGATATTGTTTTATATAACACAAAAGTGCAGGGAAATGGGGCTGAAAAAGAGATTGTTGACGGCATAAATTTCTTTTCCGAATATGAAAATATTGATGTTGTGATTGTTGCCCGTGGGGGTGGAAGTCTTGAAGATTTGTCCGCCTACAACACGGAAGAGGTCGCAAGAGCGACTTATGCTTGCAAAAAACCAATCGTTTCAGCGGTTGGGCATGAAACCGATTTCACAATCATTGATTTTGTTTCAGATTTGCGAGCGCCAACGCCCAGTGCGGGGGCGGAACTTTTGACAAAAGATGTATCCCAACTGAAAATCACTTTCAAAAAAGACATCTCAAAGTTGTCAAGAATGCTTGATATCTTTGTTGCCAACAAAACAACTCAACTCAATTCTGCAAAAAACAACATTTTTGATATTTGCGAGGATATAATGATTGACAAACAATCAAAATTGCATAAATTGACAGCAAAATTGTCAAATAAAATTGAGTCAATCATGACAAAATGGGATTATGACTTGAAATTGAAAATTTCTCATGTAAACAAGTTAAACCCTCTTGACATTATGGCACTGGGATATGCTAAAATAGAGCAGAACGGGAAAAATGTGAGAAAACTTTCTCAACTCGACACAAAAAATCAATTTGAAATCAACTTTATTGACGGCACTTTGATTGCAAAAGGAGAAGAAAAATGAGTTATGAAGAAGCAGTGAAAGAACTAGAAAGTATAATTGAAAGACTTGAAAAGGATGATATCCCGTTGAAAGAAGCACAAACGCTTTTTGAAAGAGCAAACGAATTGTCAAAATTTGCACAAGATGAACTTTCAAAAACAACGGGAAAATTGTATCAAATCAAGGTCGAATTAGACAAAATAACGGAGGAAGAACAGTGAAATTAAGTAAACTTGTTGGAAAAAGAGTGAAAGAAATTCCAAATGGTGCATCGCTAAAAAGTCATATCATGCTTTTGCGTGCGGGATATATAAAGCAAGTTGGAGCAGGGCTTTTTTCCTTACTTCCACCAGCAATGAGAGTGAGCCAAAAAATTCAAAACATCATTCGAGAAGAAATGAACCGCATTGACGGGCAAGAGGTTTTGTTCCCAGTTGTAATGCCAAGGGAACTTTGGGATTTGAGCGGGAGATACTCTTCAATAAAGGGAGAACTTATCCGTTTCAAAGACAGAAATGGGCATGACATGCTTTTGGGGTTAACTCATGAAGAGGCTGCTGTTCATATGCTTATGAACACAACAACAAGTCCTGACGAATTGCCTTGCATGATTTATCAATTCCAAACAAAGGAGAGAGATGAAGCAAGACCACGAGGTGGGCTTATCCGTGTGCGTGAATTCACAATGAAAGACGCATATTCTTTCCATACTTCACAAGAGGATTTGGAAAAATACTACAAAAGAGCATATGACGCTTACATAAGAATTTTCAAAAGACTTGGCTTCAAAAATTTTGTTGTTGTTGAAAGTGATAATGGTGTCATGGGCGGGAATATTTCTCACGAATATATGGCAGTGACCGAAGCGGGAGAAGACACGCTTGTGATTTGTCCAAATTGCCATTACAGCAGTAATATGGAAGTTGCTGTTTCAGTGAAAGAAGAAAACGACCATAATTTTGGCGAAGAAATGGAAGAAGTTTGCACTGGAAATGCTCACACAATCGAAGATGTTTGTGCTTTTCTTGAAACAGATGTGAAAAAATCTGTGAAAGCAGTGTGCTACAAGACTTTGGCGGACGATAAACTTATTGTTGCATTTATTCGTGGCGACCACGAAATAAACGAAAAGAAAATTGAAAAATTGGTTAAATCTGAAATTGATTTTGTTGACACTGACAAATACAATCTCTGTGCTGGAAATATTGGACCTATCAATTTGAATGTCCCAAATGACGCATATGTTTTTTATGACAAAACACTAAAAGGACTTGAAGACTGTGTTGCGGGGGCAAATAAGGCAGATTTTCACATTAAACATATCAGTTTTTCAAGAGATTTGTCAAATGCGGAATTTGTTGATATCGCAAAGGTTCAAGCAGGCGAAAAATGCGTTCACTGTGGCACAGAACTAACTCTCACACGTGGAATTGAAATTGGAAATATTTTCCAACTTGGCACAAAATACACCGAAACAATGGGGATGAAAATCAATATGCCTGACGGGACGACAAAATCACCAATCATGGGGTGCTATGGCATTGGGATTGAACGGGCAATGGCAAGTATCACCGAAGAAAAAGCGGATGAAAAGGGGCTTGTTTGGCCAATGACAATTGCTCCATGGCAAGTGCATTTCTGCCCACTTCGACTTGATGACGAAACAATAAATGGTTTGTCAAATGAGTTATATCAAAAAATGGAAGAAGAGGGAATTGAAGTTTTGTTTGATGACAGAAATGTGTCAGCGGGCGTGAAACTCACCGACAGCGAACTCATGGGATGTCCAATCAGAGTTGTTATCAGTCCAAAAACGATTGAAAATGTTCAGGCAGAAATCACTTTCAGAGAAACTGGCGAAAAATATTTTGTTTCTTTGGATGCTTTGGTGTCAGAACTTAAAAATATCATAAAAGAAGAAAAAGAGATGATTGAGCAATAAATTTGCATGAGGTGTTGACTTGTCAACGCCTTTTTTTTGTCCTATTTCACTCACATAGCAAATATATTATATCATGAACAAAAAAAATATTCGTTGGGCGATAAAAACTCTCTTGCTTTCAATATCCTTGTCAATGCTGTTTAGCGTGATTTGTCAAAGTTTACTCCCAAATTTGTCAATTTTAATGTCAATTTTTCTTATTCTAATTTTCATCACAATAAGCATTTTATTTGATATGATAAGTGTTGCAGTGACATCGGCAAAGTTGGAATATATTGAGAAATTCAAAAATAAAAGAGGTTTTATAACAGCAAAAAAGTTGATTGAGAACACTGAAAAAGTGTCTTCATTTTGCGGTGATGTGGTTGGTGACATTTGCGGGATAATAAGTGGTGCGGGCGGAGTGAGTTTGACGCTAAATTTGCAAATTTCAAATCTCAACATATATTTTTTGACGACTTGTCTTGTCAGTTCTTTAATTGCAGGGACAACAATTTTTGGAAAAGCGATTATGAAGCGTTATGCTGTTGAAAACAGTGTAAAAGTCGTTATGTTTGTCGCGAAGATGTTTGAACCAAATATTTTTCAGAAAAATTTGAAATAATTGTGAAAAATGCTTGACACGACCCGTGACAATGTGATAATATAAGGGAGTTAGAAAGCAGAAGCCCTATCTTCTCACCTATCGAATTTCGTTTTGATATGGTCACAAATTATGAATTTTATTCTTGATTTTGTTTGGTAGGATTTTTGCGTCCTACCAATTTTTTATGTAAAAGGAGATTACGACAATTTTCAAGGAATTAACAATAAATGAGCATATCAATGCAAAAGAAGTAAGGTTGATTGGAGAGGATGGAGAACAACTTGGAACACTTTCAATTGAATCCGCTCTTGAAGAAGCCGACAAAGCAGGTGTTGACCTTGTTTTGATGAATCCAAACGGAAATCCACCAGTTTGCAAACTTATGGACTATGGCAAATACAAGTTTGACACATTGAAGAAAGAAAAAGAAATGAAGAAAAATCAAAAAATCAGTGAAGTGAAAGAAATTCAACTTTCAATGAGAATTGATGACTATCATGTAAGTTTCAAACTGAAAAACGCTCAAAAGATTTTGCAAGATGGTGACAAGGTGAAAGTTTCATTGAGAATGAGAGGAAGAGAGCAAGCATATTCTCAAAACGCTGTTGAATCAGTCAAAAAATTTGTTAATGACCTCAGTGAATATGGTTTTATTGAGAAAGAACCAGTTATCATGGGCAAGAATGTTTCAGTTGTAATCAATCCAAAAAAGACGAAATAAAAGGAGAAAAAGAAAATGCCAAAAATGAAAACACACAGTGGTGCAAAGAAGAGATTTTCTCTCACAGCCACAGGAAAAGTTAAGTACGCAAAACCTGGAAAAGGTCATTTCTTAACTGCAAAAAATCAAGGAAGAAAAAGAAAATTGAGAAAGGGGTCTTATATCGCTGGAAAGAACGAAAGCAATATCAAGACATTGCTTTGCAAGTAATAGGGGGACGATATGAGAATTAAAAGAGGCGTAAGTGCAAATCAAAAAAGAAAGAAAATCTTGAAACAAGCAAAGGGATACTTTGGAGCAAAAAGCAAACTTTTGAGAGTTGCAAGAGAACAAGTTATGAAGAGCGGTCAATATGCATATATTGGCAGAAAACAAAAGAAAAGAGATTTCAGAGCACTTTGGATCACAAGAATCAATGCTGGATGCAGAGCAAACGACATTTCATACAGCAGATTTATTGACGGGCTCAAAAAGTCAAATGTTGCATTAAACAGAAAAGTTCTTGCTGACATGGCAGTGAGAGAACCAGAAGCATTTGCTGAACTTGTTGCCGTTGCAAAGAAGGCATAAGTGCTTTCAGCGAGTAAAAATTTTATAACGAACTTAAAAAAGCAAAAGCATGAAAATAAGTCTTTGCTTTTTTTAGATAATATCAAAATTATCAAAGATGCTCTTTCAAACAAAACGATAAAACCACTCTACATTTTCACCAGTTTGAATGAACTTCCATTTGAATATAGTGGAGAAATTTTCAAAGTTGATGAAAAAACAATAGAGGCTTTGTCAAGCACAAAAACACCACAGAAAGTATTATGCATTGCATACCACACACAAAATGTTGTGGAAATACCAAAAACAAATTTCCTTGTGCTTGATGGTTTGCAAGACCCAGGGAATGTTGGAACATTAATTCGAACGGCAAAGGCATGTGGCTTTGAATATATCTTTCTTGTTGAGTCTGTCAACAAAACAAATGACAAACTCATCCGCAGTTCAGTTGGAGCGGTTTTTGACGAAAAAGTTTTTGAAATTGGACGAGATGATTTTGTGAATTTCGCCCAAAAAGAAAAGTTGCAACTTATCATGTGCGATATGCAAGGTGAAAATGTTTTTGATTTTTCAACAAATGATATTGTTGGTGTAGTTGTTGGAAATGAAGGGCAGGGAGTGAGTGATGAGATTGCGAAAATATGCAAAAAGACTGTCAAAATTCCAATGAAAAGCGGGATTGAGAGTTTGAATGCGGGTGTAAGTGGTGCAATCGTTATGTATCAAATCAACAAAAATAAATTTTAGGTTAAAGGAGAAAGGATATGTCAGGACATTCAAAATGGCATAATATACAAGCCAAAAAGGGTAAAACAGATGCTGCAAGAGGAAAAATCTTCACAAAAATTGGAAGAGAACTCGCAGTTTGCGTGAAATTGGGCGGACCTGATCCCAACACCAACAGCAAATTGAAAGATATTATTGCAAAGGCAAAGGAAAACAATATGCCAAACGACAACATTGAAAGGTCAATCAAAAAAGCATCGGGAGAACTTTCAAGTGTAAACTATGAGGCAATAAATTATGAAGGATATGGTGTTGGCGGTTCCGCAGTTATTGTTGAATGTTTGACAGACAACAAAAATAGAACGGCGGGAGATGTCAGACATGCATTTGACAAACATGGTGGAAGTCTCGGCACATTGGGTTGTGTCTCTTATTTGTTCAAAAACAAGGGTGTTGTCGTTGTGACAGAGGTTAAGGATGTTGAAACTCTTATGATGGACGCAATCGAACTGGGTGCTGTTGATGTTGAAGATTCTGAAGAAACTGTTGAAATTTTCACAGAACCAAATCAACACGGTCAAATGAGAGATGCTCTTGTTGCAAAGGGTTATAATGTCGTTTCTGCTGACACATTGATGTTGCCAGATTTGTATGTTGACCTTGATGACGAGCAAATGACAAAATTCCAAAAAATGCTTGATGACCTTGACGATTTGGACGATGTTCAAGAGGTTTATCACAATGTGAATTTGCCAGAAGAAGATGAAGAATAAATTCATCTTTTTTTATGAATAATTCACCCTTTTATTTGACAAAGAAAGTCATTTTTATTAAAATATATTCATGAGAATTTTGGGAATTGACCCTGGATATGGAATTGTTGGATTTGGGGTCATTGACACTGACAAAAACAATGCTGTTGTTGATTATGGCGTGATTGAAACACCAAAGGAAGAATCGTTTCCTGTTCGTTTGATGCAAATTGAAGAGAGTTTGAGGGTTTTGTTTGAAAGATACAAACCTGACGAGGTTTCAATTGAAGAGTTGTTTTATTTCCACAACCAAACGACAGTGATTCCTGTTGCGGAAGCAAGGGGAGTTATATTGTTGACTGCAAAAAAATATTGTGACAAATTGTTTGAATATACACCCATGCAAATCAAGCAAGCGATAACAGGCAATGGGCGGGCGGACAAAAAACAAATGCAATTTATGGTAAAAAGCATTTTGGGACTTTCAAGCATTCCAAAACCCGATGACGCTGCCGATGCACTGGCGGTTGCACTTTGTCACAGTCAAATCAATCCAAATTTGAATACAAATATGATGTAAGGGAGAGTTTATGATTGCATTTCTAGTTGGAACAATCGCTGAAAAATACGAAAATACAGTTGTTGTTGATGTAAATGGTGTGGGTTATGAACTCACAATTTCAAACAACACTGCATCGACATTGCCAATGGTCAATGAAACAATCAAAATTTTGACTTATTTGCAAGTCAAAGAAGATGGAGTTTCACTGTATGGATTCTCGACAGAAGAAGAAAAAGCAATGTTTTTGAAATTGATAACAATCTCTGGCATTGGGCCAAAATTGGCGATAACCATTTTGTCAGGAATGAATCTTTCTGACCTTGTTGTTGCAATTCTCAACGAAGATTCAAACACTCTTGCAAAAATTAAGGGGCTTGGAAAGAAAAGCGCTGAAAGGATTTGTTTGGAACTCAAAGACAAAGTGTCAACCGCTTCATTGTCAATCAGTGACATTGAAAAAATGATGTCTGGGGTTGATGAGATAAATGAAAATGCATTGAATGATGCTGTTGAAACACTTATAAATTTGGGGGTAAACAAAAACGAAGCATATCGACTTGCAAGAGCAAAAGCAAAGAGCGATTCCACTGCCGAAGAGATTATTTTGCAAGTGTTGCGAGATTTGGGAAGATAACAATATATGGTGTATTATTCAATAGAATTTATTGCATACCACACTAAATAAAGGATAGATTATGGATGATAGATTTATAACTAGCACAAAAAATTTGACTGATGCAGAGATAGAAAACTCACTGCGTCCACTTGCACTGAAAGACTATGTTGGACAGACAAAAATCAAGGAGAGTTTGGATGTTTATATCAAAGCAGCAAAGTCACGAAAAGACGCTCTTGACCATGTCTTGTTGTATGGACCTCCAGGGCTTGGAAAAACAACTTTATCTCATATTATTGCAAATGAAATGGGTTCACAATTCAAGATAACCTCTGGACCTGCGATAGAACATGCTGCCGACCTTGCTGCCATTTTGACAAATTTGGGCAAGGGCGATGTTTTGTTTATTGATGAAATACACAGATTAAACAAAACGGTTGAAGAAATTTTGTATCCTGCAATGGAGGATTTTGCACTCGATTTTATCGTTGGAAAAGGACCTTCGGCAAAAAATATGCGTTTGAAAATCCAACCTTTCACCCTTATTGGTGCGACAACAAAAGCGGGAATGCTCACAAATCCGCTTCGTGATAGATTTGGAGTTATTTGCAGACTTGAATTGTATAATGAAAACGAATTGCAAGAAATTGTCAATCGTTCAGCAAAAATTTTGAAGATTGACATCTCGCCAGATGCAAGTCTAAATATTGCAAAAAGGTCAAGGGGAACACCTCGTATCGCAAATCGACTTTTGAAGCGTGTGAGAGATTATGCCGAAGTTTTGGGAACGGGGGAAATCACAAGCGATATCGCAAATCAGGCACTCAAAAAAATGGAAATTGATGACCTTGGACTTGATTTTATTGACAGAAAAATTTTGGATAGTATCATTCACAAATTTGGTGGTGGGCCTGTTGGGCTTGACACGCTCTCTGCAACAATAAGTGAAGATTCAAGCACAATCGAAGATGTTTATGAACCTTATTTGTTGCAACTGGGCTTTATTGCAAGAACGCCTCGTGGGAGAGTCGCTCTTGAAAATGCATACAAACACATGAACATCCCATATCCACAAGCATAAAAGGACACAAAATGGAAAGAGAATTGTTGAGAAAAACATATTATTATGATTTGCCACAAGAGCAGATTGCACAGACGCCAATTGAACCACGGGATACTTCAAGACTTTTGTGCTACAATCGAAAAACACAGCAAGTTGAGCATAAAATTTTTCGTGATATCCTCGGTTTTTTGAAAAAAGGTGATTTGTTGATATTAAACAACACAAAAGTTTTGCCCGCAAGATTGTTTGGATATAAAAGCGAAACGGGGGCAAAGATTGAAATTTTATTGCAAAAAAGGCTCGATTTGAACAACTGGGAAGTTATTTCGAAGCCCGCAAAAAGATTGTCCGTTGGCACTGAAATTGTTTTTAATGAAAATATCAAATGCCATGTGACTGAAAAGGGTGATTTTGGCTCGTGCAAAATTCGATTTGAATATAATAGTGACAAACCTTTTGAGGCTCATCTCATGGAGATTGGCACAATGCCACTGCCTCCTTATATAAAGGAAAAATTGAGAGACCAAACAAGATATCAAACCGTGTATGCAAAAGTGGACGGTTCAAGTGCTGCTCCAACTGCGGGCTTGCATTTCACAAAAGAATTGCTTGAAAAAATCAAGGAAAAAGGTGTCGATGTTGAATATGTTTTGTTGCATGTGGGGCTTGGAACATTCAGACCAGTTTCAGAAGATAACATTTTGAACCATGAAATGCATTCAGAATATTTTGAAATGAGCGAAAGTGTTGCAAACAAAATAAATCAAGCAAAGAAAGAGGGCAGGAGAGTTATAGCAGTTGGGACGACATCTGTTCGTGTTTTGGAAAGTGCATGCGATGAAAATGGAATTGTCATTCCACAAAAAAAGGAAACAAAAATTTTTATATATCCTCCATACAAATTTAAGGTTGTTGACGCTTTGATAACAAATTTTCATTTGCCTGAAAGCACTTTAATTATGCTTGTTTCCGCATTCATCAACGACATTGATAAGACTTTGGAATTATACAAACTTGCAGTCGAAAAGAAATATCGATTTTTCAGTTTCGGCGATGCAATGTTTATTGAATAAAATATAGGAAAAATTATGAACGATAAATTTTTTAGTTTTGAATTGGAGAAAGTTTGCCTAAAAACGGGTGCAAGAGCGGGGATTTTCCACACTCCACATGGTGATATAAAAACACCAATTTTCATGCCAGTTGGCACACAGGGGACAGTGAAAGGGCTTCGCCCAGAAGATTTGTATGATATGCATGCACAAATTATTTTGTCAAACACATATCATTTGTTTTTGCGTCCAGGGCATGAAATTGTCGAAAGAGCGGGTGGATTGCATAAAATGATGAATTGGAATAGACCTATTTTGACAGATAGTGGCGGTTTCCAAGTTTTTTCGCTCTCCAAATTGAGAAAAGTCTCTGAAAATGGGGTTGAATTTCGTTCTCATTTGAGCGGTGAAAAATTTTTGATGACACCAAAATTGTGTATGGACATTCAGCACAGTCTTGGAAGCGATATAAATATGGCTCTTGACCAATGCACAGAGGCGGGCGAACATGGCTCAACATATGCACAAGCGGAGTCCGCATGCAATTTGACTAAATTTTGGCTTGAAAAGTGTGCGAGAGAACATCATGGACAAGAACAAATTTTGTTCCCTATCGTGCAGGGCAACTTATATAAAGATTTGAGAAAAAAGTGTGTTGACTATTGCACTCCATATGCAAGATGCGGAATTGCGATTGGCGGACTTTCAGTTGGAGAGCCCAAAAAAGATATGTATGATATACTTGACTTTTTGAACCCACTTTTGCCAAAAGATATGCCACGATATTTGATGGGGGTTGGAACTCCTGACTGTTTGATTGAGGGATTTTCTCGTGGGGTGGACATGATGGACTGCGTGTTGCCAACCAGAATTGCAAGAAATGGAACCGCTTTTTCGAAAAATGGGCGAATGGTCATGAAAAATTCGATGTATAAGGACGATTTCACACCAATAGAAGCGGATTGCGACTGTTATGCTTGCAAAAATTTCACAAGAGCATATATAAGACACTTGATAAACGCAGGGGAAATGCTGGGGGCAGAACTTTTGTCAATTCACAACCTAAGATTTTTGATACGATTGTCAGAACAAGCACGAGAAGCGATTTTGAACGACAGTTTCCCTGAATTTAGAGATGAATTTTTAAGCAAATACAAATTGTATACATAAAATTGTATGCAATTTTTTATTCTTTGTGGACAATAACCAATTTTTTTTGAAAAACAACTTTTATCTCTCAAATTCAAACTTTTTTACAACATTTTTGCCAATGTGGCAGTGAATTCTGTGGGGTGATTAACGTTGATTTTGAATGTTATAATTATTCGCAAAACACAGGTTTTACGAATAGATAAACGATATATTGTGTATTATGCAACAAATTGCTCACAAAATGTTGTATATATATTATATAAATCAATTGAAAACGTTTTACAAAAATTCTTATAATTTATTTATATAAAATCAATTATTATATAATAAATTGTTATTCTACATAATTTTTAATAATTTATATAAACAAATAAAATCCTATAAAAAATGTTGTGACATAAAAAAGGACTTTTTATTCAAAGTCCTTATTCTTCATCAAGATTGTTTGCCATTCGTGATGCACGCTTTATTGCTTTCTTTGTTTCCTTTTCTTGTCTTTCATAATAATCTTGAATTGTTGCTCGAATTGTTTCTTCCGTCAAAGAGATACAATGTTCTTTGTTGTATGGCAAGTCGCCAACGACCTTTTTTATATCTTCTTTTGTGATTTTGAGTGCATCATCAAGGTTTTTCCCCTTAACTAAATCGCACGCAACATCAAGGCAAGCAATTGAGCCACAGCATGCACAAGCCTTAAACTTTGCATTTTCAATCACACCATTGTTGTTGACGCTGAAATACATTTTAAGAAAATCGCCATATTTCGCATTTTCAATGTTTCCAATCGCATTTGCCCCATGCATTCCACCTGAATTTCGTGGATTTTGAAATCTCTCTAAAATTGTTTTACTATATGCCATTTTTATATCCTCCCAGCCTGAATTGGAGAAATTGCTCTCAATTTTTCGACAACAGTTTTGATTTTGTCAACGACATAATCGACATCGGACTTTGAAATATTTGGCCCAAATGAAAATCTGATTGACCCCCGTGCTATATCGTCAGCAATTCCCATTGCTTTCAAAACATGTGATGGGAGAAGTGACTTTGATGTGCAGGCTGAGCCTGTTGAAACATACACTCCCGCCAAGTCAAGCAACATCAACATTGATTCGCCCTCAACGCCATAGAAAGACACATTCACAATCGCATTTGATTTTTGATATGGATGACCATTCACACAAAAGTAAGGGACTTTTTCAGACAATTTTTCGATAAAATATTCCCTAATCGCTTTCAATTTTTTGGCATTTGTGATGTAATTTCTTGTTGCAATTTCAATTGCTTTGCCAAATCCTGCAATTCCTGGAACATTTTCCGTCCCCGCTCTCAAACCTCTTTCTTGACTTTCTCCGCCATAAATCAATGGAGCGATTTGCACCCCATCTTTGACATACAAAGCGCCAACACCCTTTGGCCCATGAATTTTGTGAGAAGACATTGAAAGCAAATCAATTTCCATATCTTGCACATCAATTTTCATCACTCCAATTGCTTGAACGGCGTCAGTGTGGAACAAAATGTTGTAGTCATGAGCGATTTTTGCAATCGTCTTTATATTTTGAATTGTCCCAACTTCGTTGTTTACAGCCATGATTGAAATCAAAGTTGTCGTCTTTTTTATCGCATGCAAAAGTTCCGCAATATCAACCAAACCCTCCTTGTTTACAGGAAGATATGTCACTTCAAAACCCTCTTGTTCGAGTTGTTTGCAAGCATTCAAAATCGCATGATGCTCAATTTGACTTGTGATAATATGTTTTCCCTTTTTCACATTTGCATGAGCAACACCCAAAATTGCCAAATTATCCGCTTCGGTGCCACCGCTTGTGAAATAAATTTCGTTTGCCTTTTTCGCATTGATTGCGTCCTTAACTCTGTCACGAGCACGGTCAACAATCGCCATTGCATCTCTGCCCAGAGTGTGAACGGAACCTGGATTGCCATAGATTGTGTTGAAACAAGGCATCATTTCATTGATGACTTCTGTTGAAACATAAGTTGTTGAAGCATTGTCTAAATAAATTTTTCTATCCATTTCAAACCTCTTTATCATGCGTTATTTTACCACAAAAAAACATTGATGTCAAGAGAGAAATCATTCCATATTTTTCTTCAGAAAAGCAATAACTTCATCCTTTGGCATAAAACCAACATGCTTGTCTTTTTCTTGTCCGTCAACAAAAACAAACATCGCTGGAATGCTCATAATTCCAAATTTTCGAGCGATATTCTCGTTTTCGTCAACATCAATTTTGTATATTTTGACTTTTTCACCAAGTTCCTTTT
>CAZIRI010000003.1:0-64345 GCA_964541815.1 uncultured Lachnospiraceae bacterium | reverse complement strand
GCAATCAAGAGTATTATATCACAAAGAAAAAATTTTACAAAACAAAAAAATAGTGATTTCTCACTATTCATTTCTTTTTAGAAGTCTGACCAAAAGTTCAAATATCTTGAAATAGAGCCAAATCACTGAAAATGCAAGTCCAAATGCTAGACAATTTTCATACGATTTGTCAACACCGTTTTCAACGGCATTTGCGATTGAGTCAAAGTCGCACATAAGGAAAAGCACGCCCAATGCAACACCCAAAATCGCACAAATGATGCTCAATGCTGTGTTTTTGTAGAACCATGTGACTGCGTTGTGAAATGCAGGGATAAGGCAACACAAAAAGAACAAAAGTGAGCCAATGAGCATTGAAAAGACAGCGACAGTGACAAATGTTCTCAATTTTTGAGTCACTTTGACAAGTCCCGAATAATACAACACTGCCATGACAGCGACAACCGCAATTGTGAACACCAAAGCAAGCAACATTATCCCTTGCACTTCTGGCATTGAAACTGCCAAAAATCCCAACAATATTCCATAACTTACACAGCAAATTGTGCCACACACACCGCTTGCGGATTTCACCCAACTTGCAACAAACGACATGACGACCGCCAAAACTGATGCAATTGATGCAATTGCAATCTCTGCCGTGCTACAAACAAATGTGCCACCGATAGTTTGTGTCGAACCAATCAAGCAATGCAAAACGACAAATGCAATCACTCCCAAAACGGATGACAAGAGAAAAAGCATTGTCTTTTTGAAAACTGATTTGTATGAAACACAAGTTTCGCTTGCTCCGCTCTCTTTCAAAACATGGGACACAACTGGATTTGTGAATCTTCCAGCATTATTTTCCATATCAATCTCCTTTAATTCACATATTATACAACATCTCAAATTTTTATGCAAGCATATACAAACAATATCTCAATCAAAATTTGTCTATTTTAGGAAAATTTATGCATACAAATAAATATGAATATTTTTTGGCTGATTATGATGATTTCAAGCATTTTCGTTTTGCTTTTCACTTCTCCCAGTGCCATGCTGTCGCATATGATTGATGCATCCACTGACACCGTCAAACTTTGCATCGAACTTTGTGCAATTTATGCTGTGTGGCTTGGGATTATGGAACTTGTTGAGGCAAGCGGATTGAGTGAAAAACTTTCAAGACTTTTGCGTCCGCTTATTCAAAAAATTTTCAAAGTTGAAAATCGTGAATCGCAAAAATACATCGCAATGAATCTCTCCGCAAACATTTTGGGACTGGGCAACGCTTCAACTCCAATGGGAATCAAAGCGGTGCAATCGCTTGATGACAAAAGCGGAAAGGCAAATTTTGCGATTATAATGCTCATTGTGATAAATGCAACCTCCATTCAACTTTTGCCAACAACTGTGATAGGTTTGCGTGCAAGTGCAGGCTCATTATCTCCCGCCGACATAATCTTTCCAACCCTTATTTCCACCCTATGCACAACACTGCTAGGAATTTTCCTTGTTCACTTGATAGACACTCTCAAATCAAAAGCGAGAAAGAAAAAATGAGTGTCTACATTCTTCCAATATTGTTTTTGTTTCTATTTATATACACATCAATCAAAAAAGTGAATGCATACAACACATTTGTCAAAGGTGCAAAGGGAGCAATACAACTTGTTGTTGACATTTTCCCATATATCGCATCAATAATGATTGCTGTTGCTCTTTTGCGAGCAAGCGGAATAACAACTTTTGTTTCAACCTTACTTTCTCCAATTTTCACCTTTTGCGGAATCCCGCCAGAACTATGCGAACTTGTTTTTCTCCGCCCATTCACGGGCAGTGGAAGTTATGCGATTTTGCAAGACATTTTCACTCAATATGGTGCGGACAGTTATATATCCCGTTGTGCAAGTGTGATAATGGGTTGCAGTGAAACGATTTTTTATGTCGCAACAATCTACATCTCTCAAACAAAAATAAAGAAATTGCTTTATGCAATTCCTGTCGCTCTTTTCTGCTCATTTGTTGGCACGATAATTGCATGCCTACTTTGCAAAATTATGTGAGTCTACAAAAAATTTTTTGTGTGCAATTTCTCCAAATAATCCCCGTTTTTGTCATTCGTGACGAGATTTGGAAAGACTTTTACACCACTTTTCCCGCCCTTAACTGCCTTGAAAACAAACAACTTCACTTGCCCCTTGCCATTTTCGGTGTAGAACATTTCCTTTATCGCCATGTTGTATTTTTGACACAAACAAACAATTTCAGTGGAGCGTTCCGCTGGATAACAGCAATAAAAAGCCCCGCCAAATCTCAACATTTTGCTTGCGGTCAAAATCAAGTCATTTGCATTCAAAAAGACTTCTTCTTTCGCATTCTTTTTGACATCTTTTTGGTCAAACTTTGTCACCTTAAAGTAAGGGGGATTTGCATAGACAACATCAATCGAACCGACCAAAAGATATTGCTCAAATTTTTTCACATCATCAGGAATTAAATAAATTTTATCTTGCAATTTGTTTAATTTTATGTTTTTTTTGCATAATTCTTGCATTTTTTCTTGAATTTCAAAGATAAAAATTCGTGCTTGCGGATGTTTCGCTTGCACAAGAATGGAAATAACTCCGCATCCGCCACCAATTTCAACAACAATATCACCCCTTTTTGTTTTGATATAATTTGCCAAAATCACGCTGTCAGATGTGAATGTGTAAAGCGATGAATTTTGTATAATTTTCAAATTATCGCATTGCAAATCTTCAATCTTTTCTTTTTTATCCAAATTCATTATTCACCCTTTTTGAAAGAAATTTCTTCAACTTTATATGTTTTTATTTCAAAATCATCGCCACGGACAAACTTCACATCAACTTCTTTTTTCAACAAATCATTGAAAATAACAACACCATTTCCGTCTTTTGTTGAAACATTCGAACCAACCTTTGGCATCAATTTCAATGCTTCAAGATAAACAGGGTTTTCATATGCCAAGCAACACATAAGTTTTCCGCACAGTCCGCTTATGCTGTTTGGATTGAGCGACAAATTTTGATTTTTTGCCATTTTGATTGAAACATGATCAAAATCTCCAACCCCCTCAACACAACAACACACCTTTCCACAAGCACCAAATCCGCCCAATGCTCGCACTTCATCTCTTGGCCCAATTTGACGAAGTTCAATCTTCTTTTTCAATGCCGATGAAAGTTTTTTGACAAGTTCACGAAAATCAACCCTCCCATCCGCAGTGAAATTTATGATGTATTTTGAATTGTCAAAACTTGCCTCAACATTCACAATTTTCATTTCCAATTTTTCCGCTTGCACAATTTGTCTCACTTTTTTGAACAACTGCCCAGCATTTTCATTGTATTCCTTTGCCTTTTTCATCATCTCATCACTGGCAACTTGCACAATTTTTTTCAATGGCGAAGAAAAATTTAGTGGATTGACCATTTTTTTCTCTTCAACAACCCTTGCAACATCAGACCCCTTTTCCGTTTCAACAACAACATAATCACCAACTTTGATGTCAAGATTGTTTGTTAAAAATGAGTAGATATGACTTCCGTTTCGAAATTTCACCCCAACAACTTCTACTTGCATAAATATTTCACCTCCAAAATTTCCAACAGAAAATTGTCTATGGAAACAGTTGAATTTGCATTAAATTCAATTTTTTCTAGCAAATTTTCAATTTTTTTAGATATTTCACAAAGAGCCCACACAGAAAATTCTGGTTCAACATCTTTCAGATTTTGTAAAAAAGGTGTCAACTTGCACAAATTTTCGCTTTCACACTTTATTTTTATCATATCTTCAATGCAAAGTGACATCACTTCCAAAATTGTTTGCATTTCACCTTTCAAATCCAAAAATTTTTTTGAAAATTTCACAACTTGCTTGCTGTTTTTCATTTCTGAAAACAGACTGACAGCAAATCGCACAACATTTTTCAGGTTTTCATTCTTTTCAAGTTCCAAAGTTTTTCCAAGAAACCCATTTCCCAAAATAACAGCAAGCGTGTCTTGGCAAAAATTTTGTATATCTTCTTTTGAAAATGCATTGATATAAATTTTGTCGCAACGACTTTTGATTGTCGAAAGGACTTTGTCTTCGCTTTGAGCGCTCAACAAGAAAAATACATTTTTTGGAGGTTCTTCCAAAACTTTCAATAATTTGTTTTGTGCTTCTTCCGTTGACGAATCAAAATTTCTTAACACAAAAATTTTGTTTGGCAAATTCACAGGTTTCACATAACTTTCAGAAACGATTTCATTCGAATCGGAAACAAGCAACTTGTCCGCATTCTTTGGATAAACCTTTGTGTCCAAATCGCTTCCATTTTCAATTTTTTTGTATTCAGCACTGTTTTCATTGAAAAGTTCAAACATCATTGGATATTGAATCATAAGAGCCGTCAAATTCAAAACAATCTTGCTTGTGAATTTATCTTCGCAAAAAAATAATATTGCATTTGACAGCAAATTTTCATCTCTTTTTTTGATTAAATTTTGAAAAAAAACTTGTTTTTTTACAACTTCCGTTATATCCATACTTTTATTTTAACATAAATAAATGTAAAAAGCAAAAATAAAATTGCATTATTTTCTAATGCAATTCATTCTTTGAACACTTTTTTTGACAATTTTATAGATTTCACCAAACAAAATGATTGATAATGACAAAAGAAGCACAATTAACCAGCACATAGGGTCAAGTTTTTCAAGTCGCAAAAGCCCTCCAAAACTTGTGACTGCCATAAGCGCCAAAAGCCCGAAGCCGACAAAAATTGAACATGTGAAAAAATTGTTTTTGAACGGATTTGATGAAAATAAACTTGCTTCCGTGCGAGCGGTGAACATATAGAACAGTTGCAACAAATTGAGTGTGTAAAATGCCATTGTCATTGCAAGTGATTCCCCGCCCATCGACAAGCCAATCACATAAGAAATCATTGTGAGTGCCGTTTGCAAAATTCCAAGCACAACAATTTCAACTCCCACACCACCTGAAAACAAATTTGAATTTTTCTTTCGTGGTCTTTGCTCCATCACATTTTTTTCAACATTTTCCGTTCCCAGTGCGATTGCGGGCAAACTGTCAGTGATAAGATTTATAAACAAAATTTGCACGGGAAGCAAAAAAGTGAATTTTGGAAACAAAATTGTCACAAGAAAAAGTGATAAAATCTCTGCCATATTTGCAGAAAACAAATATTTTATTGTCTTTTGTATATTGCTGTAAATTTTTCGTCCCTCTTTTACTGCGCCGACAATTCCAACAAAACTGTCGTCCGTCACAACCATATCGGAGACATCTTTTGCAACATCAGTGCCAGTTTTTCCCATTCCAATTCCAATATCCGCTTTTTTTAGACTTGGTGCATCATTCACACCATCGCCCGTCATGGCAACAACATGCCCATTTTGTTGCAAAAATGTGACAATCTTTGCCTTATGCTCGGGACTAACTCTGGCAAACACTGTTTTATATTCAACAATTTTTGAAAAATCTTCATCTGTCAATTTGTCAAGTTCTTCCCCTGAAATAACATCATTTTCACACTTTGCAATTCCGACCTTTTTCGCAATAGAAAGAGCGGTGTCTCTGTGGTCGCCCGTTATCATCAAGACCCTCATTCCCGCTTTTTGACAATTTTTCACAGCACACAAAACATCTTTTCGTGGCGGGTCTTGAATGCCACACATTCCAAGAAAAATGAGATTGCTTGTTTCGCATTGAAACCCGCTTGTCATTTTGTATGCAAAAGACAAAACTCTGCAACCCTCATCACACAAAATTTTGTTTTGCTTCAAAATTTCTTTTTTCGCATTCTCATCAAGGGGCAAAATTTGATTTTCTCTCACATAGTGAGTGCATTTGGACAAAATTCTATCCAAAGCCCCTTTCACAAAACAAATTCTTTTTTCTCCACATTGATTCAGTGTCGCCATAATTTTTCTGCTTGAATTAAACTCAATTTCATCAAGTCTTTTGCACGAAGAGAAATCTTTTTTCAAAATTTTTGTCGCATAATTTTTCACGGCGACTTCCGTTGAAGAGCCAACAAAACCACTTTCACCAACCTTGCAATTGTTGCATAAAATCATGCAAGATAGAAAAATCTCAAAAAATTCACTATTTTTTTGAAATAAAACGCAAATTTTGTCAACTTTCATCTTGTTTTGTGTTATCGTTCCAGTTTTGTCAGAACAAATCACATCACAAGAACCCAAAGTTTCAACCGCATTCAATCGCTTGACAACTGCCTTTTTCTTTGCAAGTTTTGCAACACCCAAACTCATTATGATTGTTATGACCGCTGGCAAACTTTCTGGAATTGCAGCGACTGAAATTGCAACCGCAGTCAAAAATGCCGTCATGATATTTTGAGGGTTCACAGCAACTTCAAGTGCAAATGTCACACCCGCAATAAGCAAAATAAGATATGTCAAAACTTTCCCAACAGATTGAATATTTTTCTGCAAAGGTGTTTTGCTTTTTTGTGTCACTTTCAAACTTTCAGCAATCTTCCCAAATTCAGTTTCAACGCCAATTGCTGTGACAAGCCCAAGCCCATGTCCGCCCTCAACAACACTTCCACAATATGCCATGTTTTTTCTCTCCGCAAGTGGCATAGTGTCATGAATTTCACATTTTGAAAACTTCTCAACCGCTTCACTCTCACCCGTCAAAACCGATTCGTTCACTTTTAGATTTGTCGATTCAATCAGCCTCAAATCAGCAGGCACAATTTCCCCTGTTTCCAAACAAACAACATCTCCAAAGACAAGTTCAGCCGATTTGATTTTCTTCACTTTTCCCGCTCTCAAAACCAGCGTTTGTGGAGTGGAAATTTCTTTCAAATTTTCAACCGCCTTTTCTCCTTTTCTTTCCTGAAAAACTCCAAAGAGTGCATTCATGACAACAATTGCAAAAATTATTCCCCCGTCAACAATTTCGCTTGAAGAGTTTTCCACAATTCCAATCACAATGGAGACAACTCCTGAAAACAACAAAACAAGAATCATCAGTTCTTTTATTTGAGCGAAAAATCTTTTTGCAAAAGATATTTTCTTTCTTTTTTTTGGAAGGAATTTGAAACTTTCCGACATTCTTTCTTGGACTTGTTTTTCAGTCAAACCTTTTTCATTTGAAGAAAATTCTTGCAAGCACTCCATTACGCTTTTTTGATAAAATTCTTTTTTCACAAACCCTCCTTACACGACAAACAGCGACAAAACCGCCATAAAAACCAAATAAATTGCAAAAAATTTGAAATACTTTGATTGATTTATCTTCAACATAAATTTAATCGCAAAAATTCCAAGCAAAAATGCAACAACAAATGCAACACTCATTCCCACGAAAGAAATATCAATTTCCAAATTGTTTGAAAACAATTCATAGACTTCCATAACTAGCGACATCAAGATGATTGGAATTGACATCAAAAATGAAAATTTTGTCACAGCGATTTTCTCAACACCTTGAAAAAGTCCCGTGCAGATTGTCGCTCCCGAGCGGGACACCCCAGGGAAAACTGCAAATCCTTGTGCAATTCCCATCCACAAAACTGATTTTATTGAAAGTGGGTTATCCACATTTTTTGTGGATAACTTTGTTGAAAGTAAAAGCAAAATTGCAGAAATCATAAAGCAAATTGGCAAGAGTTGCCCACCAAAAGACGATTTGACAAGTGGCAAAATTGCAAGAGCAATGATGCATGTTGGCACAGTTGAAAGTGCAATAAAAATTGATTGCTTCGAAAGTGGATGTCTTATTATTTGCCAAAGTTCTTTTTTCATCACAACAACAATTGAAAGCAAAGTCGCAACATGCAAAATTACGCTCACAAAAAGTGCTTCTTGAATTCCAAAAATTTTTGAAAACAGCACAAGGTGTCCCGAAGATGAAATTGGAAAAAATTCTGCAAGCCCCTGAACAACACCCAAAAAAAATAAAGCAAGGATGTCCATAATTATCTCCTTGCTCTATTTATATTTTCTCAAATTTGAAAATATTTATTTTGTTGAATAAACGTCCAAAAATTTCTTTCGTTTCTTTGCCAAAAGAACAATCGCAATGACTGAAACAACAAGTGCAATGCCAACGGCAACCGCCAAAATGACATACCAAACTGGTGTTTCATCAATGATTTGTGCTTCTGTTGTCAAGACTCCAAAAGTGCCATCAAAACTTGTCTTTTCATTTTCAAAAATACTAAATATGCCGTTTATTTTGTATCCATTGAAATTGAAAGTTCCGTTGAATGGGTTTTCTTTTGTCCCGATTGGCGTCCAGAATTTGTCGCTCAAATTCAATGTGCTCATCAGCGTGTAAGAGCAGTCCGCATATTTATTTCCATAGCGGTCAACCGCTCCCTCGCTAACAAGTTTTGAAAGCATTGCCAAATCTTCTTCCGACCTTATTCTATAAGGCGTCTTTTCAGAGCCATTTCCTGAAAAATCTGGCTTTCCGTCAATGTTTGTCCAGAACAATCTTGTGTAGGTTATTTTAAGTTGCAAAGTCCCCACAATTCCATTTTGTTCAAGATATTCAGTTGAAAGCAAAATTTTCAGGTCTTTTGTGTAAGTTTCAAGTGCGTCAATTTCCTTGCCATAATTTTTTATCGTCACGGAAGAAATTGCATATCTTTCACTCACTGTTGTATATAAATTGATTTCTTCGCCATAAGTGCATGAGGCAAAATCAGTCTCAACTCCACGATAAGTGATTTTTCCGATTGTGTCAATATTGTTGTCATCGTAAGTGTTGTCGAGAATTTGAGATTGGTCAAGTTCTCTTGTGATATAAATGACAAGAATTTCGTTTTGTATAATTGGATAAATTCTTATATTTCCATCTTCCCCAACCATATCCGCAGTTATGGCAACGGAGAAGTAATACATATCATCCGTCACTTCCGTCAACATGAAGTTGTCAAAATTCCATAGCACAGCAAACCCATATTCAACTGACACACCAAATTTAACTGTGTCACCGATTGTCACATATGCCATTGTCAACAACGATGTGAAAACGCCGTCTTCATATGTCGCAAATTGATAATCAAGTTCGTTTCCGTCAATTGATGTGATTGTTGCATTCAAAATTCTGCCGTATGTCGTGTCATAGAGTTCTTCTCTTGCCCCAACCGTTTGTGTCAACAACATTGAATATCGCTTGCCTTGGAAATTCATAACAAAGGTTGATGTTCTTTCAATCTTAACATTTTCCCATTCGCTATCCCACCAACTCTTACCGAGTGTGATATTGTTCCACCTTACAAATGTGTAGCCATTGTCAGGGGTCGCCTTTATTGTGAACATTTTTTCAGTGTCAACATAGCCGTCTTTAATCAAAAGTTGTGCGTTCGCTTCATTTGTGTCCTGTGTTATCACATAAGTCCCGCTTCCGCCCTTTTGAATTATGTTGATGTATGCAAAATATTCAACTCTGACTGTGCATTCCGAAATCTTGTCAATTTCATTTGTTGACCATGGCAAGTCGCTTGAATATGAAACAACATCTGCAAGTTTTGTCCCATTTTCATCTCTTTGAGAAATGACATATCGATAGAATTTGTATCCGTCAATTTCAGGGGCAATCAAATGAATGTTTGTGTTGTATGAAACTTCAATATAATTTGTTGCACTTTCATAATACCAAGAATTCGTGTAATCAACACCTGAAACAAAATCTTTTGCCGTCAAATCTGTTATGACTTTTGGCACAATTTCAAATGTGAATCGTGTTTTCATATATGACCAATAGATGAAAAGTGAAATTGTTATATCTCCGTTTTCGTCAACAGTCGCATTTTCAGAAAGCACATATTTTGAATTGAGTTCGTCATAGTCATAACCATTTTCCATCCAAACAGATGTCACTTCGCCAAATGCATTGATATATCTCACGCCCGCACCATTCTCATATGTGAAGAATCCGTCAAATGTATATTCTTCATCAACAAAATTGAAAATCAATTTCCCCATTTTGTATGTGATTCGCTCGGTGTAGAGTTTGATATTCCCCGCATTCGCTTCTTGCAAATCAATCGCTTGATTGTATTTCACATTTTTGATTGTTGCAAGCACTGTGCCGTTTTCAATCAAATTGACTGTGAATGTTTTTGGTGTCACTTTCAAACTTATTGAAGCATTTTTCCTGATGTTTGAAACTGTGAATTTAACTCGTCCAATATACCCCTTTTCCGCTGGATTTAGTGCCACAAATTCAACAGAATCTTTGTCCACCATTCCCGCTTCATCAACAAAACTGATATTGTTTTCGTCAAGCAAGAATCCGTTTTTGACATACGCATAAACAACAAATTCAGAATCAGAATATGCTGACACTGTGATTGATGAATAATCACTCCCAGATGAAAAGACTTTATTTTTGTTATCTGGGTCGATGTAGCAAGTTATAATTCCGCCGTCAACAACCGTTTCATCACTCATAAAGTTGAGTTTTATATTGTTTAGGACAGGCTTAAACAAAACTGAAATGCTATAACTTTGCCCACCAACAAAACCAGATATTTTGTATATAATTTTGCCGTTGTCGCTATTGATATTTTCAACTTTCAATGAGTCGTCAACAACAATATTAAGGAATTTATAGCCCTCTCTCTTTGCTTCAACTTGCAAACAAATTGCTTCACCTGTGTATGCAATAACTTTGAATTGCTCCGCATTTTCAAGTTTCCCCGAAACAAAGTTTTTGCTTGAATAATGCACTCTTGTTCCGTCAACATATCCATATTGATTGACACTTTGTCCCGCTTCGCCAACAAGTGCTGTTGCTCCGACACCGCTTTTTTGCTCTATGCTTCCATTGACATTTATTGCAGTCGAAACCGACACTTCAAAACTTGAAGCAGTCACAACAACACACAATTTGACATTTGTTGCTTTTGGGAAGTTTTCAATCGTCGTATCAATAAGTATTTCAACTTTGCTCTTGTTTGAACCGTCACTATATGCAACATATGTGAATGTCTCTCCAACCATATAGCCGTATCCATAATATCTGTATCCCGTTGGAAGAATATAAGTCAGAGATTTGCTCGCTCCAAATGAAACTTTAATGTCTGAAATTTCTTTCTCTCCGTCCACAAACACACCGCCAAGGTCGTTTGCCTCATTAAACTCTTCTCGAAGTTTGTCAGAATCATTATATTCAGAATAAATTGTGTAGTAATTCATGCTCACAAGTGAAACGGAATAACTTGTTTGAGAGAATATTGCATAAAGAATAACAGCGTTCTCAACAACATATATATACTCTTGATCAGTTGACAAAATTGTTTTTCCGTCAACACTCCAACCCGCAAAGTTGTAGTTGTCTTTCACAGTACATCCAATTTTGACTGATTGTTTATATTCAATCGTCACCATTTCTGTTGTTGGACTATCCACAAAGAAAACTGTTCCGCCCTGTGCGTCCTTTGCATCACTTTTATTGAAATTTGCATCATAAGTTATTGATTTCAACCACACTTGATATGTTGAAAGTTTTGATAAGATTGTGATTGTTCCGTCCGCATAAATATTTGATATGGTCATTTCCACTTCAACATAGTCGTCCGTTGTCGCCGTGGTCGTCAAAGAATATTCACAATTTTCACTCAACTCATATTTATCAAATTCATATCCGTGTGCAAATTTGATAGTGACTATCAAATCTTGTGTTGCTTTAACTTCAAATCTTATATTGTTTGTTGACAGGAAATTTATCCCCTGTGCTGACACAAGTGAAACACTTTCTGTGTCCGCAATCTCGATATGCACATTGTTTTTCAACAATTCCATTTCAAATTTGACTTCCACATCTTGATTTATTCCCTCAATCAAAATGATGTATTGGGAACCCGAACTTTCTTTGATGACAGTTATTGAATCCACACCTTCAACAGTTGCATTTGTTATTTTGTATCCAGCCTTTGCACTCGCTTTGATTCTTATCCTGTCACCAGTCGACATGTTGAATGATGAAGGGTCATTTTCAATGAAATAAAGTTGTTCTTCCTTGTCTTCTTCACCCTCAACATCACTCGCAACAACTTTGAATGCATATGTTTTTGTGAGGTCTATATTTGCCCCGCTCAATGTGACTTTATTTGTCCCACTCAAAACAGGGACTTCAATTGAGACATCTTTGTCTTCAACTTTGACTGTGCAATACAAAATTTTGCTATCTTTTTCATCAAAACTATATTCCAACAATCCAAGTTTACTCAAAGCGTCTTTATCGCCAAAATCGTATCCTTGTTCCAAAATGATAGTTATCTTAAATTCAGTGCCATAATAAACCCCATTTGCTTCAAGTCTTTCAGTTGCACCATTCACTGTTGCATGTTTTGCAGTGACTTCAACCTTATATTTGTTCACTTCCCATTCAGCCGTGAGTGTGATAGTCCCTTGCTCGCTTGCAATTGCAATCGCATTTTCATCAATCACATCGTCATCACTCAAAAAATCTCCATTCAACTTCCAGCCTTTGAATGTATGCCCTATCTTTGTCTTGTTCTTCCACAAATCTTCCCCAACTGAACTATATTTGTCTCCAAAATGTAATTCACAAGTTTCAGATTTAACTCCATCTCCTATGACAAAAGTCACTGTGTAAGATAAAAGTTCAAAAGTTGGTGTGATTGTGATTGTGTCGTATTTATCATAATCCCCCGAAATCAATGTGTTGATTTTTGTCGAAAACACATTGATTGTTTGTTGTGCAGAGTCCTGACTTGTCGAAGAAGATGCAAGAGCGGTGATTTCTTTCAACTTTCTTCCTGTCCAAGACAAGTTCAAGTCTGCAAAAGTTGTTTCTCCTAGGTCAAGATAGCCAACGCTCCATTCCGTTCCACTAAATTTGTCAAAACCAATTTTTGCGCCACTGCAATTGTCTAAATTGACCATTATTTTCACTTGCTTGCATGTTGTCGTCACAGTCAAGGTTGTTTTCTGTGAGATTTTGCTTAATGTGTATGTCAATGTTTTTGAACTTTGAATGATTGAGCCTCCTCGACTTTCATCATCAGTCCCTGTTATTGAACAACCGTCTTTCATTGTCAATTCAACAACAATTGATGTGTCATAATCAACTGTGACAGATGTCAACAACTTTCCATCTTCTCCACTTTGCTCCGTTCCATTAACCTTGATTTTCATTGACGCGACATAGGTTTCATTGACAACAACTTTGAATTCATAAGAATTTTTTGTCCAGTTTGCATTCAATTTTATTGTGACATCCGCAGTGCTTTGAGAATTGTGATTTTCTGCACTTGGATTCTTATAATAAAATCCCAAATTTTCATCTTTGAGCAATTTATCCAAAAATGCCACTGATTCAGAATTGTTTGAAATTGCAATTTTCACCTTTCCTAGCATTTTGTCTTTTTCCTTGCACAAACTGCCTGCATAGGTCACGATTGTGCCAAAATTGTCTTCTGACAATCCACTCAAATCAAGTGACCAATAGCCGAATGTGTATCCATCTTTCCCTGTCACATTTGATGGGAATGCGATTTTTGTTGTCGTTGAATTTGCCGTCAAAGTATTTTTTGATTTGAATGGATACAAAAGGTTTTTAAGTTCTGAATATCCACCAGCAATTGCCAACGCTTCTTCGTTTTGAAGAACATAGGCCAATTCAACATAATAGCCAGAAATCACTCCGCTTTCCCACTCTTGCAACAAGTAGTTATCCTTGTCGGCTCCGTCCAATTCAAACACAACATGAATGCCGTTGTCAATCTCGCTTGAAGCAAATTTTGCATCCTTGATTGAAACATCGTCACTGATTTCTCCCGTGTCACTGCTCACAGACAAAATTCCCGACAAGCCCAAATTGCTCTTTTTCTCATCTTCAATATCAGTTGTGCCGTCATATTTCTTTGAGAAAATGTCCAAAAGCGAACCGCTCTCTGCCGTCACAGCCAAATTTCTCTGCTCAACAACAATTGTCGCACATTTCACTTCTTCTTCATCATTTGCGGTCGTTCCACTATACACAAATGTGACCGTGAAATCGCTCGTGTTGAGACTTGTTTCAAATAGATATGTTCCAACTTTCAAATATCCAGAAGTTGATGATTGAGGACTCTTGATTTTCAAAGAGAGTCCAATTCCGCTGTCTGGAACTTCAACATCCGATTCATAACTTACAATTTGTGAAAAATCATCATTTTCACTTTCAAGTTTAAGTTTTCCATATTCCACAGTTATTGACGGAATTGTCACAGTGATTTCCGCAGGGGTGATTTCGCCCGAAACTTTATCTCCATTGCTTTTTGTGCAATGCAAGGTGTAGTTCTCGCTGTCGCCAATCAACTCCGCTGTCACTGAAAGACCCACCGCTCGATGAATTGCAATGCCACTCGAATTTTTCAATGTGACTGTCACTGAAACATTGTCCCCGTCGCAAATTCCTTCCAATGCAGTTGAGTCAAGACTTATGATTGCTTCTTTATAGTCAAATTTTTTAGTTATATTATCGCTCACAAAGTATACATCTTTCTTTCCCACTGAAACAATCATTTGATTGGTTGTCCCAAATGTGATTGCTGAATAGTTGCTCGCCAAAATATAATCGCTTGTGATTGTTCTTTGATTCGCAACATCTCGAACAGCACCACTCAATGTCAAATTTGATTCAAAATTCTCAAATGTGATTGTTTGTTTTTTATACACTCCGCCGTCAAGCAAATATGCATTTAGTGTCCAAGAATGTTCTTCATTCTCCTCTGTGAAAATTGACAATTTGAAAGAATTGCCATTTGCCACAAGACTTGCTGATGTGTATGATTTTCCGTCATAAGTCATGTTTAATGTTGAAGAAATTGTCGTCAAAGAATCTTCACTTGAAGCAAGCAAATAAATCATTTTGTCTTCCGCTTTGATTTTGAATGCTCCCGAAACACTTGAATCAGTGAATGACGAAATCGTGTAATCACTTTCACCTGAAATTGCACAACTTGTCACTCTGTAATATCCCGCACTCACAGGAAGAACTCTGTCCACCATATCTCTTCCCAAAGTCAAAGCGATATTTTCTCCAAAGGCGGTTGTGTATGTATATGCAAATGTTTGACTTTTTGATTCTTCGCTTGCATAAAACACTTCAATAAGTCCAGATGTTGTAAAGTTGATTGTCAAAGCATATGGAGAAACCTCAATTTCCGTTGAATTGTCCGCCAAAGCGAGTTTATAATTTGTTGAGGTGGCTGTCATACTTATGCCATAAGTGCCAACTTTCAAATATTTTGCACCGCTGTATTGTCCGCTCGTAATTGCAAGCATCAATTTGTATTGTCCACTTCCAATTTCCACATTGTTTGCCATGACGGAATATGCCAGCGTTCGCCCCTCGGAAATTTCGCCATATATATACTTTGTCTTTTTCAATGTGACAATCGCACTTGCTTTTGTGATTGTCCCCGTGCATGTCTTTGAAGAAAGAACATAATTCCCGCTCGCTGTTCCTTGCAAAGACAATTCAACAGTTTTGTCACTGCCAACTGTCGAATTTGAAAATTTTGCAACAACCAACACATCGTCATTTCCAATTTTTTCACTGAATGTATCAAAAGTTAAAGTGCTTTTTCCGTCATACTCTTTTGTCAAATTTGTCGTGAATTGACTTGCATCGACACTTTTTTTGTTTATTGTGAATGTCTTTGATTTAAGAACAATGTTTGTGTATACGTCAGATGTGATTTGCATTGAAAAATTGTAAGAACCCGCATTTGTTTGTGTAAGTCCAGCAAATGTAAAGACCACATCAGCGTCATCAACACTTTCATTTTTGTCGTTTGTGTATGAAATTGTCAAAGGTGTGTTGTCTAAACAAAGAGCATTGTCTGAATTCAATGCCAAAGTATGCGTTTGCCCGTCATAGTCAACACTCAATCCGTCAATTGAAATGTAGAGCAGATTTGTTGAAGCGATCACAAGACCCGTGTTGTCTTTGTTTGAAAGCGAAACGTTGACATTCCCGTTCGCATATTCCGTTTGCAATAAGACAAGTTTATAATTCCCCGCTCCAACTGTTTTGCCACGAACATCATTTTCTTCACCATCAACAGCCTTAAACAAGATGTCAAGCGAATCGCCCGTGCTGTCAACTGTCATAGAATATTTAAGTTCTTCTGCGACCGCTTCCGTTGCAAGATTTGTGAAAGTCGCATTTGTCACATAGAGTGAATAATTGTATGGCGTGATTTCAAAAGTTTTGTCTTGGAATGTCACATCAAAATCAGAAAAAGTTGAATTTTTTGCAGAAAATGTGTAATTTCCAACATACAAACGCCTGCTTCCGTTTGTTTTAACTTCGCTCCCGTTCGTCATTGTCACATCATATACATATTCATAATATCCGCTTCCAAGCAAATTGTTGACACTTGTGCCTGACCCACTGTTCAATGTCGTTGCTTTCACAAGTTGTTCATAATCCCCAGAAGTCACTTCACCATAGACATATGATGTTTTTGTCAATTCGATTTGCAAAGACACTGCAAGTTTTGAGATTGTCGCATCAACAGTCGTGCTTGCAAGTTGATAATTTTCAATGTCAACCTCATCAACATTTTTTGCCAGTGTCAATGTGACAGAAACTTCTCCCGCATGTGAGGACGAATATTCCGCCCTTACATAAGCACCAGTATATTCACCCAAAGAATTTCCAATCAAAGTGCCGTCAGTTTTGAAATATGAAACATTTTCGCCATCATAAACTTTGTCCAACTTTTCTGTTGAGAAGTTTATGTTTTGTTTTATGATTTCAAATTGATATCCGTCACTAAAAACAACATTTTGATAATATTTTGAGATCGCCGTGTTTGCAAAAGAATAATTATATGTTCCAACATCGCAAACCCCATTGGCATATCCTTGACTTCTGTCAGCAAACCTCATTGATAAATTGCCAAAAACACTTTTAATCAATGCAAGCACTTCTTTTGTCTGCTCTTTTTCGCTGTCACTCGCATCATTTTTGCTCTGCCCAATAGTTTTCTTTGAGTTGTCATCATAAAGCACAAGTTCGATTGTCTTATAAACATCGCTTCCACTCTGAATTTTCATTTGCAAATCTGAATTCACATTGACAGAGTAATTTTTGCCATCATACTCTTTTTTGATTGTCGCAGGAAAATCCGAAGTTATGTTGTATGAAATTTTCAATGTTCCGCTTGGTTTGATTGTGAATGTTCCGATTGAGGTTTCGTTGCCCAGTGTTTGCAATTCTCCACCAGTGAACAACACAATATCTCCGCTTGTGAATTTGTAGTTTGATTTGTAAGTCTCACTGTCTTTCAAATAGAGTTTATAAGTCCCAACATCTTCTCCGCTTTCTCTCGTGTAGAACAAGCCAACCGTCATGTTGCCAACCAAAATACTGCCTTTCATTTCGGTATCATTGCTGTTGAACACTTTCTCAAAAGATTTTGTATATTTTGACAAGTCAATTTCTTTTTCTTGCACAACAAAAGTTGTCGTTGTCACCACATCATTTTCAACAATGTAGTAATTTTCGTCAAAAGTCAACTCAAAATTATATGTCCCCGCATCGACAATTTGAACAAATGATTCCTCATTTTTTGTTATATAAAATTTTTCAGCAAGATTCTTGCTCTCTTTGTTTGCAGTGTAATAAAACTCTTTTGTTTTTGTGCTGGCACTATAACCACCGTCCGCACTTGCATAATATATCCCAACTGTTGCATAAAGCCCACTGCTGTGGTCACTGCCACTGTATATGACGCTTTCCATATTTTCAAATTTGACACTTGCAATTTTAAGTTTCAAAACTTCAAAATCAACCGTGAATGATTGTTCTTTGCCTGTTGTCAAAGTGATTGAATATTTTTTTGCATCCGCCTCACTCAAAACTGCCGTCACGGTCAATGTGTATTTTCCGCACTCCTTGACTATCAAATTTCCACTCTTGTCAACTGTCAAGACCCCAGAAATCTTTTTCTCATCCTCTGTCAAAGTCCCGTTTGTGCCTACTGCTTTCGCCTCGTTATTGTCATCAAGCAATTTCCATTTGTATGTGAAAGCAAATTGCGAACTAGCTATCGACACAATATCACTTGGAGAAATTTTTTGTGCAGTGTTGTTTGGCTCGATTGAAATTGCTTTCTTTGTCTGCTCATAAGCTATTTTTCCAATCGACCAAGAGAACCTCAATGTGATTGAGAAACGACTTCCAGCGACACCATCAAACACACCATTTTCATCAAAAAGACTTGAATATTCTTTTCCATTCTCCTGAACAGTGGTTTTGTCCAAAACAAAGCCATTTTGAGATGGAAGATGCTTGTCAAAATCATCTTTTGTTGAAGATTTGAGTTTCATTACAAAAGTTGTGTATTCGTCTTTATGTTCACCAGTTTCAAAACCTGTTTTATATTTCACACAAGTCAAATCAGTGTATATTGCATAACAATATGCCGTCTCAATCTTGTTTATTGGTGTTGTGACTAGTTTACTGTTTGTTATTGTGTATTCATCTTCTGTTGACATCGCTCCGCCAATTGAAAATGATTGATATTTTATTTCATTTTTTCCTAAATACCAATTTTTTAGTGCCAAATAGTCAGCTAACTGTGTCTCTGAAATTTTCACTTGAACTGATTTCACATAGTCGGAAATATAAATCACAAATCCGTTTGTTCCGTCCGCTTCAATTCTATACAAACGAATGTCATATGTCTCGTCTTCAGAAGTCACAGTTTTCCACTCGTTGTAAATGACATCTGTTTCCGTGTATTCATTTTCACCGCCCGCAGTGTATGTCACACTCAAACTAAACAAATTGGAAACCACATCTTCACCAAATCTTGATGTCGTGTATGTTTCATCCGTCTTTGTGAGATATTGTGCTGACAAATAAATCCTCTTGAAATTCACTTGCAAAATCGTGTAAAAATCACTTGGAGCAATGTAAATCACAACTGACTTATTGACACGCAATCCGTTTTCAGTGATCACATCAACATTTGACAATTTAAGATAATTAACCCCGTCAACAAAAGTGAATTTTGTGTCATTTTCTTCACTTCCACTATTTGATGTCGTGATTGTCGCACTTACATAAATTCCGTTGCTTGCAAGATAATATTCCCCGCCATTGCCGTAGGAGTCTCCGCTTTTCCAGTCAACCGTGTGAATATTTTCATTGTAGAACGCTGAAAGTTTTGTCCCAATTGACAATTTGACAAATTGAGGCATCATATAAAGTTTTCCAATCACAATATATAAATTCTTATTTGCGTCTTCTTCTACAACAAAATTGCTTGCACTGCTCTTGTTCAAAATCGCTCGCAATTCATATTCGTTTTGTGCCGTGAATGTGCCATTTGAGACAATTTCAACCCTTGTTATGCCAACTGTTTCATTTATACTTTCATTTGACACAACAAGATATTCCCCCAAATCCAAAGTTTTTGTCGAACTTTTCTCGCTTAGGTCGTAAAAATCAAAGAATTGCATTTGAGCAATCAATTTAGTGTAATTTTCAGCGGAAAAATTTGAATAGGTCCAACTTTTATACTCAACATTATTGTAATTCGTTGCAATATTATAATATTTCACAAGAAGATAATTGTAAACACTCTCCTTATTGTCATTCGTCACTGTGATTTCTTCGCCAAGTTCACCCACAAGAGCAGAAATGCTTTCACATCCAGTCAAATTACCCGACACAAAATGCTCCGCAAGTGAGCAAATATTGTTCACCCACATCGATTCTTTTGTGCTGTCATTAAACTTCCAATTGAGTTCTGCTGGACTGACTGTAATTGTCAAATTTATCGGCTCACAAGTCAAATCTTCACACCTATACTTCGCATTATCCGTGATTGTCAATTGCAATGAAAACTCATAGGTTCCTGTATTTGTGACTTTCATTGTCACATCGTCTTGATTTAATACCGCTGTTGACTCTGTTGAAAGTTTGACAGCCAAAGAGATGTCCACCCTATCTCCCAAAGAGATTGTGAAATTGCCATTAATAACAAATCCTGTCGCTTCATAAGAACCCTCTCCGCTCGCAAAATTTCCCAAGCCAAAAGTTTGCTCCTTGCCATTATAAGTTGTTTTCACTTCTGGATTTGTGAACGATAATGCAAAAGCAGTTTTGTCAAACTCCCATTTCACATACAAGTTGAGTGCTGAGGGTTCGTCAAGATTTATTTCGCCCATTGAAATCTTGAATGTCATATCACTTGTTATTTTCCTACCTTTCTCCGTCAACAATCCCTTGTTTGTGAAGCCAACCCGAGAAAGCGTCTTTGTCAAATAAGTGAAAATATCGAATTCACCAGTTTTTGTCACGCCCAATTTTTCAAATTCCTCATCACTTATTGTCATTGTTGAAAATGCTTGGTCATAAACAATGCTTGTTGTGATTGCCACCGAACTTTCCTCGACAGAATTATTCAAATTCACTGTGATATTATATGAATTTGCCGTCCATTTCGCATATAAAGTGACTGCATTTGCATGTATCCAATATGCCTTGTCATTTGTGTAGCCAGCAACACCCGCTATCAAATTTCCATTTTCGTCAATGACGCAAGGTGCTTCGGTTTGTATTTTTTTGCCGTTTTCATCCGTTGTCTCAACATATCCACTTTCTGTTGTCATCCAGCCACCAAAAGTGTAGCCCGTTTTTTGTGGAGCAGTGATTTTCCCATTCAAACCACTGTCATATGTGACCGTGACATATGTAGTTCCTCTTGCGCTTACATCGTCTTGCTTTAGAGAAATTCCATAAGTTTCCGCTTCCCAAACGACATAAACTTCAATCTCAATCAAAAGTTCATCATCTTTTGAATTTGCAAAAGGTATAGATGTGACCGTCCATTTATTTCCATTGAGATACAAATTGTTGCCAGGAGTTGATGCTTCTCCCGATGATGTTTTCCAACTCCAATTCCAACTTATTGACGCTTTTTTATAACCAGTTCTTTTATAAAAAATGTCGTCATAATTAGTATCTTTTTCATTATATTTGCCCACAAATGAAACTTCTTCGTCAATTTCACTTGTTTGCTCAAATGAACTGGCAGTTGTGTTATTCCCATTATTGTCAAAAACATCGCCTAACACCTCAGTTTTGTCTCCACCCGAAGTGAAAGTTATATTCAATTTTTTATTTTTCACGATAGGACAAATTGTGAGCGTCGTGTTCTCACCCAGCCCGCTTGTTTTCTCCAAATATTCGTCAATATAATTTATGATAAATTTTTCTGCAAGTTTGTTGCCGTCTTCAAACCCTACAAATGTTCCAAAATTTGTAATCACTGAACTGCCCGTTCCATAACTTGCCCTATAAGAATTTCCGTCTTTAACATTCCAATCAAAACTGATTGTTGCGATTTCGCTTGTGCCATTTTTCAATGTGTATCCAGCGATATATTTTGCATCGCTGTTGGCTGTCAGTGAAAATTGATATGCCTTTGATGATTTGTAGACATATAGACTGCTGTCATTGGTGGTCGTCAATGTTGCACCACTTCTCTCAAAATCAAAAGTCACTTCTTTCAAAATGTAGACTGCATAAATTTTAAATTCAGGACTTACCACAACTTTTCGAGTATTCTCATCCGCTTTAAGATAATAAAAATCCCCCAAATCTATATTTTCCCACTCAGAATTATTTGCCAAATAGATGCCAAAACCTGATAGATATTTCCCCTCTTCATCTCCATTTTCATCACACCCAACAACATACCATCCATTGAAAACAAATGCTTGATTCCCTTCCATAGTTGTTGTCGCAGAGAGTGTTGAGTCATAGTATCCATAATTATAAGTGTTGCCACTATCCTTTGATGTCAACGTGCCATTGATTGTGATTGTTGGCAAATTCTGTGCACCGCTCTTGATGAGGTCAACACGATTACTTTCATCCAACAGGTCGACGCTTGTTGACTTATTTGTTCTTTGAATGAAAATCACATCTCCAGAGACCTTGTATTCCGTCTTCACGCACAAGAAATACACATCATATGAGCCATTATCCAAACTCGAACTATATTTAGGACCGTCATTATCCACTGAAAAAGGTCCCGTCACTTCATTCCCATCTGCATCCCGAACAAAAACATTCGTCTCAAAAACAAAAGCCGAATCCGCAAATTGATACATCAAAGATGATGTCACATTCCAATCAAGCGTGCCAGTCGCCCCCTCTGCAACAACACTAAATTTGCCCAGCACATTACTTGCATCGGAAATTGTTGGAGCATAATCAGTGATGATTTTGTATTTATTGTCGTTGAGTGTCAAAGCACCATTTTCATCCTCAACAATCATCTTGTAATTGAAAACAATGCTTGTGTATCCAGTGATTGCTTTCAATTCAAAATTATCTTTCACATATTCAACAACATCCTTTTCTTTTATGACATTTTGAAAACTTATATCATCTATATTGTATCCGAGTTTGAAGTATCCAACTGTGTTTTCAGCATCGACTTTTTTATATGTCTCTTCACTCACCCCATAATATTTTGAAAACAAATTTTCACACACATTCTTTTCGCCAATGATATTGTCTGCGTCCGCATCCTCTGCGCTGACAGCACAAATGACTTGAAATTGTGAATATGCATAATAGGACAAAGTTCCACCCCAATCCTCGCCACTTTTCGACAAAGTCCACTTTGCTATCAACTTGTCCGTCACTATATTTTCATTCTCGTCCATTTTGGCACTTGCAAAATAATAATAGGTGTCGCTATTTGTGATTTCACAATAATATTGGAAATATTCAGAGATATTATTGTAAATAACTTCCAAAATGACACATTCCCCATCATTTACAAAACCTTGTGTGCCAAAATCACTCAATAAATCCAAGGATCCCGAACGAAGTTCCACAAAAGTAGCATTTCCACTGCCCACTTGATAGTCGACAAAAGTTTTGTTTCTCACATCAAGCCCAATATTCAATTTCGTTTTATCCGTTTTATCACCCATTAAAACATGTTGATTGCCACTGCCAAGTCCCTTGCCTATGGTTGCGACATAATATTGATATGTGTATGAAGGATTTGATGAACTTTCAGTTTCGCCCGCATTCGATTTATAGTCACTTATCATTTGTGGGGCGACAGCAAAATACACATTGTCACTGATATTGATATTCATCGTATATTCTTTCTTTTTGAGAACAATATTGACTTTTTCATCATTCTTCAAATTGAGAATATGTGTAATTTCCAATTCTTTAAGTGAAACTTCATTCAAGCCTTGGAAATTACTTCCATAACAATCCAAAAGCAATCCGCCATAATATTCATCAAATTTCCCCTTTTCGAAAGATACGGTTGAGGCAAGATTTTTTGTTCCATCTTCAGTAAGGGCAACATTCAAAGTCCAATAATTGTCACGGGACAAACTGTATGAACTTGTGAAAATCTTGAAAGTGCAGGTCAAAGATTCAGCATTTGCATCTTCGTCTGTTGGTTTATATTCGAATTTTGTTGTTGTATCACTTGAAGTCAAAGTGACACTCTCGATTTTTCCTGCCAAATTGTTAAATTTGCCACTCTCACCGCTCGCCTTTTGAATGACGACCGTGAATGTGAATGATTGGTCATCCGCAAGATCTCCAACAGCCATCCATTTTGCATAAATTGTTTTTGTTGTATCATTTGTTTTATCAACAAAATTATCATTCACAAAAGTGTCGCAAGTGAGCGGATTTGTGAAACACTTACCATAAGATGAAGCCGCACCAAAATCTTTATACAAGCCACAAACATAGTATTTTCCACCATCTCTGTCACAATCCATAAACCAATCCGAGCAGTAAAGTCCCAAAACTGAATCATAAGGAATGTCCTTTGTCACAGATTTATCTTCTGTTGGACTATTATCTCCCGCTTCTTTATACATCACCATTTCATACTTGTTGTATTGAAGAGTGACAGAAATTGTTTTTGCAGTCCAAGAGACTTTTGTGTTTGATATTTCCGAAGCACAATATCCTGTTTTTACGACATAATATTTGAAATTATTAGCCGAAATGTCACTCGTTTTTTTCAATGTATCACAAATAAAACTTTGGTCAAGACTGGCAACTGCTGAATTGGTCGTGTATCTCAACTCCCCACGGATGACTGAATCGCTGTATCCACTCCCATCAAAAGTTCTCTTGTAGATAATCCCACCATTTGTGTTGATTGTTGCAACATTATCATTCGTCAAATTATTAGTTATTGCGATTGTCTTGTCACCTTCTACATTATAAATGTATGCATTACTTGACGAGTCAATAAGACTTGCTGTCCCCGTCCCACTCAAATACCTCACATTTTCGACCTTCAAATTTTTGATGACCGCATCTGATGTCGAACTAAACAAACTTGTGGATGTCGTGCCATCCAATGGGAAAGTCAGTCCCGAAATTTTGAATCCGTTGCCATCAAACACACCCGAAAAGCCATTGATTGAACGAAATATCTTTCCTGAAAGGTCAATATCATTCTGCAAAGCAAAATATTTTCCTGAATAATCTGGATTGGAGTAATTCAAAGACATCCAAACCAAATCGCCTGCCGTCTCAATCGCATATGGCTTTTCAAAAGACCCAACCCCCAAAGGTTTACTACCCCCAGAAATGTTTGTATCAGCGTTTGCAAGTCCAACATTTTGAACATTCAACAAATATGGCAAACTGTCATTGATGCTTGACGAAAGCCCCCAAATTGTCGAACCACAAACATTGTCATTTGTCACACTCTCTTTATACACATCCCAAAAGTTTTCGTTTTGATAAAAACTCTTTTGCCTTGCATGAGTTGACAGATTTGCAACCCCAGAATCTGAATTTTTGTAAATTTGTGCAGTCTTAGTCACACTTCCAGATTCTGTCAAATGATCGCCATACACAAAAGTTGGTGTGTAGGTGTAATACACTTGCTTTTTTTTGCAAGACTTGTCACTGCTCTCTTCACCAAACAACCAACCCTTTGACATTTCAGTCAAATTCATCGCTTGCGAAATATTTAAGTTGGCGTTTTGACGTCCAATAAGCCCACCAGTTTTGCCGTCCTCAGAAAGTTCTCCCGCATTGTAAACATGGTCAATAGACAATGTGCTATCAGAATTTGTTGTTATTGCATATCCGACAAGCCCACCAATGTAAATTTCTGAAACATTTGTAGAGCCCGAAATAGCCCCGACATTATATGAATTTGACAATTTTGAGTCTTTAGATGCATCAAAATATCCAACAATTCCTCCAACACAGTTCACTTTCGAATTCAGAGTGATGTTTGACCTCGAAGACAACTGGCCAAGTTGCACAGATTCGTGATTCACATATCCAGCGACCCCACCAACACGACAATCACCGCCACCACTCACATTCATATCCACAAAAGTCTTGGATTTTTCCAATTTCGAGCCTTCAAATATTCCAACAAGACCACCAATAGATGGCTCACCAGAAGTGGTTGATGTCGAAAAAGCAATCTTTCCATAAACTGAGCAATTTGAAATCATATCTCCTTGAAAGCAACCAACAAGCCCGCCAACATAAAGGTTGTCGCTAGATTTTGAACAATTTATATCAACATTTCTCAAATGAACATTGTCAATAATAGCTGAAGCACCAACATATCCAAACAAACCATACGAAGAAGATGTGTTGGAAGACACTTTCAGATTGTATATATAATGCCCTTGCCCATAGAACTCACCATAAAAAGCTAAATTAGAACCAATAGGTGTCCACTCATTTCCATTCAAGTCAATATCTGTTTCAAGATAAATTTTCTTGCCCGAATAATCGGCATATCCACTGTCAAGCCCACCATTGACCATGGCACAAAAATATGCAAAATCTGTGGCAGTGTAAATATGATAATCTTTATTTACAGCACTACCGTCATAAATCATCTCGGCAGACACCCCCGATAAAGAATATGTCCCATCCCAAACATCCACAGTGCCTCGTTCAGTCGAATTGACACCAACAGAACTTTGCTCACTCTCACCTTCAGCAAAAACATCCGTTTTGTTTGATTGGAGAGAAAAAAATCCCAGCACCCCAACAAGTGCAAAAACTCCCGCAACAATCCATGTATAAATTGACTTACTTTTCATTTGTCCGTCTCCTATATTTATATAATATATATTATCACAAAATACACTAAATAATCAAGCAAAATGGACACGACAAAATATTTCTTTCCCTTATAAACACGAAGACTAAAATAATTTGAAAATATAAAAAACAAAAATATTTATTTTTCAAAAAACAATAAAAAAATACCCAAAAATTGCGAAAAAATTGAATTTTTGTGTATTTTTTTTGATATTTTTATTTTTTATTTAATAATTTTTCATAATTGATGCCCATTGCATCTTTCATTTTTGCCACAGTTTCACCCGCAACAAGCCTTGCTTTTTTTGAATTTTCAAACAACATTTCATAAATTTGGTCAATATTTTGCTCCAAAATTTTTCTCTTTTCACGAATTGGTGCCAAAATTTCTTGCAATATATCATTCAAAAACAACTTGATTTTCACATCACCAAGCCCGCCTTTTTGATAATGAGATTTCAATTCTTCCAAATTTTTATATTCAGGTAGGTATTTTTTGAAATATTCATCAGTCGCAAAAATGCTCAAATATTCAAAAACAACATTCCCCTCAACATTTCCTGGGTCAGAAATTTTGATGTGATTTGGGTCAGTGTATGCACTCATAATTTTTTGCTTTATCACTTCGGGTTCGTCTTTCAAATAGATGCAATTTCCAAGAGATTTGCTCATTTTTGCATTTCCGTCAATCCCAACAAGTCGTGCTTGATACTTATTTTCCGGAACTATTGCTTTTGGCAAAGTCAAAACATCACAATCATATGTCGAATTGAAACTTCGCACAATTTCTCGTGCTTGTTCAAGCATTGGAAGTTGGTCTTCTCCCGCTGGGACAAGTGTTGTGTTGAATGCCAAAATGTCAGACGCTTGACTTATTGGATAGCACATAAACCCAACTGGCACGGAATTTGCAAAATTTTTGCTTTTTATCTCATCTTTCACAGTTGGATTTCGTGTCAATCTTGAAACAGTCACAAGATTCATGAAATACATCGTCATTTCAGCAAGTTCAGGCACCTGCGACTGAATGAAAATATTCACTTTTTCGGGGTCAATGCCCACAGACAAATAGTCAATCGCAAGTTGAATGATGTTGTTTTTGACTTTGTCAACCCTATCCGCATTGTCCGTCAACGCTTGCGTATCAGCAATCATGATATAAAACTTGTCAAAATCCCCCTGCTCTTGCAATTTCAAACGGTTTAGAAGCGAGCCAACATAATGCCCAATATGCAAATTCCCCGTTGGTCTGTCGCCAGTTAAAATAATATTTTTCATAATAATTCTCCTTAATTTTCAATAAAAAAGCCCGATTTAACAATCAAAACATATCAAATCGAGCCTTTTGGAATATTTTTCAATTCATTCAATATGTTTTGTCCGCAACAAAAAACACTCGCAAAACATAAATTTTGCCAGCAACTAAATTTGCCAACGCCAAGACTTGAATGGACTAAACATATTTTCCTCCATATTTTTAGTATAATTCATACAAACAAAAAAGTCAATAAAATATCAAAAATTCCACACAAATATAATTTTCCCTCACATAAATTCTTGTCAGAGAAATCATTTTAACTCTATTTCATTTGGAAAAAATATAAATCATAATAAAAATCGCAAAAAGTATCATTTTATTGCAATAAAAAACTTCAAAAAATTGAAATAATTTTGAAGTTTAATTTTATTATATTTTTTTATTAAAATATTTTTTCACCAGAAAAATAGGGATTTTTAAGTGTTTTTTTTGATTTTTTATATATTTTTTTGCATTTTTTCAAAAATCAAATTATTTTGAAATTCTTTTCAATACTTCATCTTCGCCAAGCAAGGTCATAATTTCAAACAAATCAGGGGAATTTTTTCTTCCAGTTATCGCAATTCTTATAAACTCACAGACCTTTGCAACATTCCCTTTGAAATTGTTTGGATTGTTTTTGTATGACACATTGTCAGTTGCATATTTTAGTTTTTCGCTCATTTTTTTGATTTTTTCAAACCAAATTTCTTTTGAAGACAAATCAAGATAATTTTTATATTCATTCAAAACTTCTTCATATTTATCTTTTTCCGATTTATCAAGTTCGCTTGTTGAAGCACCATCAAACATATAATCAAAATTATCGAAAAACATGCTCCACTTATACAAATCTTTTCGTGGCTTTGGCTTTTCTCTGTCGATATTCAAAATTTTTGTCACATATTCTTTGTTTTCAACAAGAAAATCCACTTTTTCAACACATTCTTTTTTCGCCCATGTGAGCATTGATTCATAGCACTGCTCTGCCGTCATTCTTGAAATGACATCTTTTGAAATATCATTCAATTTGTTCATATCCAAAACTGGCGAACTTGCTGTCACATTCAACGCTTCAAAACGATATTCTGTGTATGGCAAGTTTGGATTTTTCTTTCTCCACATTTCAAATCCCGAATTGACCAAATTCAAAATATATTCACAAATCGCATCCGTTGGATAACCTTCCTTTGCATAAAAACGCATATCCGCTTCTTTGTCCTTTCTCTTTGACAATTTTCGCTTTGTTTCACCCTCTTTGATGCAAACAAGTGGATTGTGAAGATACATAATTGGTTGGAAGCCCAACGCTTTGAATATTTCAAGGTGAATTGGTGTTGATGGCAACCATTCTTCGCCACGAACAACAAGGGTTGTCCCCATGAGAGTGTCATCAATTGGATGTGCAAAGTGATATGGTGGCAAGCCGTCGCTCTTCAAAATAACAATATCTCTTGAATTTTCTTCCATGCTAATTTTTCCTTTCAACACATCAAAAAATTCAACTTTATTTTTTGAACTCCCCTCCGATTTCAATCTTATAGCATAAGGTCGCCCCTCTTTCAAAAAGTTTTCAATTTGCTCAATTGTCAAATTTCTGCAATCATCTTTTTCATCATTTGACAATCCAACTGCAAATTTTTTCTCTCTTTCATCCTTTATTTCTTCAATTCCGCTCGCTTTATCGCAAAAACATGGGAACGCTTTGCCTTCACTCACAAGTTTTTTTGCATATGCTTTGTAAATTTCCGTTCTTTCACTTTGAATATAAGGTCCATATTCGCCAACGGTCACACCACCTTTAAGTTCATATTCTTGTGGCATAATTCCATAATCAAACAAAATCCCCATAATCACAGCGACTGCGCCGTCAACTTCTCTCTTTTTGTCCGTGTCTTCATTTCGCAAATAGAAAACTCCGTTTGACATCCTTGCCACGGTCGCAGAGATAAATGCTTGAAAAAAGTTCCCCAAATGCATAAATCCCGTTGGACTTGGAGCATATCTTGTCACTTGTGCGGACGCATCAACTTTTCTTGGTGGATATTTTTTTTCAATTTCTTCCACCGTCAATTTATTGTCTGGAAAAAGCATTTCTGCCAATTTTTGATAATCCATTTTATTCTCCTAACTCAATTCGAAATAATTTGTTGTTTTGTTGATAAAGTTTGGCAATGTTATATTCACATATTGCTCAATTTTTGTTATATCTCTTTCTGCAAATTCATTTTCAGATGTGTAATCTTGCAAAGTGTATTTTCCAAATTTTTCAACAATTTTATCTTTGAACTCTGAAAAATCAAAGTCTGAAATTGCCATATAATAATTTTCTGTTTCATCAAAGAAATCGTTTGTCATAGAGATGACTGTTTCAAGCGTTTCTGCATTCATATCGCCAACACTATTTCTGCCGTTCACACAATTTTTAATGTATGTTGAAAATGAATCTTTGACGCTGTCAAGTATCATCGCAATGCGGTCGTTTGGATTTTCTTTTGCATAAGAATTCCAATATTCATCTTCAAAGCCGTCAATCATAAGTTCGTGGAAAATTGGCAAACTTTTGACATAGATATAATCATACAAAACTTTCACATTTGCACCATTCCCAGTGGTCGCAGTCTCTTTTAATGTGTCAAAGACACCCATACTTTCAAGCATTTTTGCCAAATTTGAAGAAATTTCCATGTTGTCTTCAATCAAATCACCATATTCTTCTTTCAATTGACTTAACACCGCAATATATGCAGTGTTTGATGTGTCAAGCCCTGAAACGCTGAAATAATTATCAACTTTTCTCACTTCTTTGCAAAAAGATGTCATTTCCTTTGTGAAATCTTTCACACTGTCATTCAATTCTGAAAGAATCTTTTTTGATTTTGAAGACAAATCTTTTTGATTTGCTTTCAAAACATATTCCATGTTTTTTTCAACATATTCTGCGGAAATCGCAAACATTGCATTATAGTCAGTTTCAAGTTCTGAAAAATATTCTTTCCCATCTTCAACCCATCCGTCAACCTCATTTCCGTAGGAAATTTTCCAGACTTCACTCAATTCACACTCGTATGATTTCACAGTCTCTTTTTTGAAAACTGTGCTGAAACTTTCATATTTTGCATTCATTGCGTCAACACTCTTTTGCAATGTGCTTATCTTTCCACTGCAACCTGCAAGAGTGAATGATGTCAAAATCACAAAAAATCCAAGGCAAACACTCAATAAAACACTTTTTATTTTCATATTTCCAACTTTCATTACACACCTCCACAAGCATAGTCACGCAATGTTGTTCCCAAAAGTTTGTTATAACTTTCTGATTGTTCCCCATATTCAAGCAAATTTGCAACAATCGTTTGCGTGTTTTCAGTTGTGTTGTATTGATAACTCAAAATTGCTTTTATCCCACTATTTGATGATGGAGAATCATATTTGAACCAACTTTCTGCAAAATCATATAATTTCGTTGAATTTATATCAGTCACCGTCGTTGATGTGTCGCCATTTTTCAATTTTGTCATATCGTCCAAAACTTTTGAAGATTCAGTTTTTAAGGCATTAAACACAACCGTCGACAAATCGTTGTTTATCAACTTTGAAGAGATTGACTTTTGATAGATATTCGAAGCAATGTTGAATGCATCAATTGTGTCTTTCAAAGAATCATACATATATTGCTTGCAATCTGACCAAACTGTGTCAAGCCAGAATGACTTGTCACCCGTCAATTCAGGTGTCACCTTTTCTTTGACATAATTTGACATTTTTGTCATTGACTCCTGTGCGTCCGACAACTTGTTTTCAACTTTCTTTCGGTTGTTTTTGTAATACTTCGTGTAGTCCATATAATATGCTTCATCGTTGAAAAATTCTCCAACATAAACATATGCTTTGTATGTGTTTAGATAGATTGTTATTTCAGTTGCATATGCCGTTCCAACAGTGGACTGAATTTTTTCTAGTGCATTCGTCACATTTTTATATTCGCCACTGTCTGTGGACAAATATCCACTTTCAACACTTTCATTCATTGCTGTTGCCAATTTTTTTGTTGTTTTGTTTCCAAACAAGGAAATAAACACAATTGCCAAAATAACCGCAACAACAAACAGAACAAGAATTGCTATCACACTTTTTCTTTTCATACTTCCTCCTTTTCGCTTGTTTCAATTTGAATTTTTTCGTCGTAATTTAGATATGTTGTGAATTCTCCAACCCAACGCAACTTGATTTCCGCAAGTCGCCCCGCTCTGTGCTTTGATATGAGCAAATAAACCGTCCCTGGCTCATCTTGCGTCTGCACATCGTTGTATTTTTCTGGATTATACAAAAACAAAACTATATCCGCATCCTGTTCGATTGAGCCAGACTCTCTCAAATCGGACAAAATTGGTTTGTGATCATCTCTCACTTCAACCGCACGGGACAATTGTGAAAGCAAGATGATTGGCACATTCAATTCTTTTGAAGCAACTTTCAAAGAACGGGTCAAATCAGACACTTCTTGTGTTCTCGATTCTCTGTTACTCTTGCCCATTGTCATCAACTGCAAATAGTCGATAACAACCATATCAAGTCCGTCCGTCATTTTAAGTTTTCGACATTTTGACAAAATTTCAAGTGGTGTTATCACCGACGAATCGTCAACATAGAGTGAACTTTGAGCAAGTTTCTTTTCCGCAGTCCAAATTCGCTTCCACTCATCAGAACTCATTGTCCCATTCAGCACATTTGCCAGGTTGACTTTCGCAAGAGAAGCGAGCGCTCTTTGCATCAATTCTTCTCTTGACATTTCAAGGTCAAAAATCGCAACTTTTTTGCCCTCATTCACCGCCGCATTGACTGCTATATTCATCGCAAAAGATGTTTTTCCGACACCAGGACGGGCAGCGAGCAAAATTAGCGTCCCTTTTTGCAACCCGTTTGTGATTGCGTCATATTCTTTATAACCCGTTGGAATTCCTCTCAACTTGCCTTTGTTTTCAGCAATTTCAGAAATCTGCTTCAAAACATTTGTAAGCGTTCCGCCAGGTCGCCCGACAAGTTCCAAATCAGAAGTCGTTTCTTTTTGCGACAAGTCAAAAATCTGCTTTTCTGCAAACTGCATCGCATCCTCACCCGTTTCTGCATCAAATGCATTTTTGATTATGTTTTGCGACTGTGCAATCAACTTTCTTCGCATTGCATTGTTTTTCACAATTTCCATATAGTGCTGGAAATTTGCTGCTGACGGAACAACATTTGTCAAATATGTGATGTAGTCAATCCCGCCGACAATCTCCAACTTTTTTTCAACTTCGAGTTGATTTGTGAGTGTGACAAAATCAACTGGAATGCTTTTGTTGTATATCTTTATCATGCTGTTGTATATATTTTTGTGCGCTTCAGAATAAAAGTCATCTGCTTCAAGTTTGCCAAAAATATCAATTTGTGCATCATTGTCCAACATAACACATCCAAGCAATGCTTGTTCCGCTTCCAAACTGTTGGGCAAAATTTTGTAATCAGCCATGTCTTCTCTCCTTTAATCTGAAAATGGGTCTTTTTTCTTTGACATTCTATCCTTTTTCTTGTTGTCAAGTTTTTGGCAAATCGACATAAACAAAAAGTATGTCAAAAACAAAAGTATCACCAAAACCATCATATTGAGCCATTGTGGAACTTTCAAACAAATAAGAAGAACGCAAACAACAAGAATTGGAATGAACACAATAAGCAAAAACAATCCGATTCGTTTAAGTTTTCTTTTTAAGTCTTGATTTTCAGTGTTTCTCACATAAAACTCCCTTTATATAAAAGTATAACAGCAATTACAAATTTTGTCAATTTATAATCAATGAAAAAGAGAGATTTATATCTCTAAATCTCTCCTCTCAACATCTTTCCACGCTCTCTCAATCTCAAATTGTGGTCAAGAATGATTTTTCTTATTCTGATTGACTTTGGAGTCACTTCCAAATATTCGTCATCACCCAAAAATTCGATACAGTCTTCAAGACTCATAATTCTTGGTGGAGTCAATCTCAATGCATCATCAGAACCAGAAGAACGGCAGTTTGAAAGGTGTTTTTCCTTGCAAACATTCACAACAAGGTCTCCGCCCTTTGGATTGCTTCCAACAACCATTCCGCCATAAACTGGAACGCCTGCACCGATAAAGAGTTCTCCCCTTTCTTGTGCGTTGTATAATCCATAAACAATTGACTTTCCGTCTTCGTGAGCAATCAATGACCCTGATTCACGGCGAACAATTTCGCCCTTGTATGGTTCGTATCCATAGGAAATTGAATTGATAATTCCTTCACCACGAGTGTCAGTCAAAAATTCCGACTTAAATCCAAACAAACCTCTTGATGGAATCAAAAATTCCATTTTCATACGGTTTCCGTGTGGGGTCATGCCTTGCAAATCACCCTTTCTTGTGCCCATTTTGTTCATCACAGCACCAACACAATCTTCTGGCACATCAAGGAACAATCTGTCAATAGGTTCACACTTCACTCCGTCAATTTCTTTTATCAAAACTTTTGGTTGGGAAACTTGGAATTCATATCCATCTCTTCTCATATTTTCAATCAAGATTGACAAATGCATTTCGCCTCTGCCACGAACTTTGAATTTGTCAGCAGTGTCACCGTCTTCGACTCTCAATGACAAATCTTTGATTGCTTCTTTATACAATCTATCTCTCAAATGTCTTGATGTGACATACTTTCCTTCTCTTCCTGCAAAAGGGCTGTCGTTGACAATAAAAGTCATTTCAACACTTGGTTCTGCAATTTTGACAAATTCGATAGGTTCAACATTTGTGTCAGCACAGATTGTGTCCCCAATTTGAACATCTTCAATTCCAGCGATACAAACAATTTCGCCAGCACTTGCCGACTCAACTTGCGTCCTTTTCAATCCCTCATACACAAAAAGCGAAACGATTTTTGCTTTCACTTTCTTTGCTTCGTCATGATAGTTGCACACAACAATATTTTGTCCAACTTTTGCCGTTCCTCTCTCAATCTTTCCGACAGCGAGTTTCCCGACATATTCGTTGTGTTCAGCGGAAGAAACAAGCATTTGCAATGGTGCATTTGCATCGCCAGTTGGTGCAGGAATGTGCTTTATGATTGTTTCAAACAAAGGCTTCATATCCGTTCCCAAAACATTTTGGTCAGTTGAGGCAATTCCTTGTCTTGCGGACGCAAAAACAAATGGCGAATTGAGTTGATCTTCGTCAGCATCAAGTTCCAAGAAAAGTTCAAGAACTTCATCAACAACTTCTTTCACTCTTGCATCTGGTCTGTCAATTTTGTTTATGACAACAACAACTTTCAATTTGAGTGAAAGTGCTTTTTCCAAAACAAAACGAGTTTGTGGCATTGGCCCCTCAAATGCATCAACAACAAGCAAAACTCCGTCAACCATTTTGAGAACTCTTTCCACTTCTCCACCAAAATCAGCATGTCCTGGGGTGTCGATAACATTTATTTTCACACCGTCATAAAAACATGATGTGTTTTTTGACAAAATGGTGATACCTCTTTCCCTTTCGATGTCGTTTGAGTCCATAACTCGATCTTCAACAACTTGATTTTCTCTGAAAACATTTCCTTGTTTCAAAAGTTCGTTGACAAGTGAAGTTTTGCCGTGGTCAACATGGGCAATAATTGCAATGTTTCTGATATTTTTATTTTCCATAATCTTTTCCTTTCAAAAATAATATTTTTTATTATACCATTTTCAAACAAAAAAGACAATAGCAATACAATAAATTTTCAAAAAATTATTTAATTTTTTTCAACTTTTTTTTCTTTTCACTCATTTTTAACCACAAAACAAGACCAATCATAAGAAAAAGGACGAAAATTGTTGCACAAATATACCAAACTCCCTTATTGACAGCACATGTCCAAAAACAAATTTTGGGGTCACTTTCAATGTCGCTCAACGATTTGACAAAAACATTGTGATAAAGCCCGTTTCGTTGATACGTCATATCCGAACAAAGCCCCGTTTCGCTGGTCGAATAATCATACACAAAAACCGCTTTGTCAATGGCTGAATTCAACAAATCAACCTGCTCTTGACTTAAAGAGTTTGCTTGAGATGTTGCCACAACAGAATATTTGCAAATTGACATAAAATTTTGTGCATTTTCAATTGTTGAGATAGGAAAATTTGTCGAAATTGCAATTTTTTCAACAAAAAATCCACTTTTTTCAATATTATTCCCTTTGTTTTCATTTTCGCTTGTTTGCTTTTTGCCAAAAAATTCACTTTGAACTGTCGCATTTTCAAATGTAAAAGCAAACCCATATGAATCAATCTCATCAAAAGACAAAACACCAGACACCGCCATTCCGTCAACACTGTTTTTCTGCACTTGCTTTTGAAGGGTGTTGACATAGGTCAACAGATAGAATTTATACACTTCCAAATCCTTGTTTTCAAATCCATTGTCAACAAAAAATTTGGAGTTGATAGGAAATGTGTAGCACATTGAAATTTTGCCGTTTCCGTCAACACTTTTTGAAATTCGAAACGCATTACATTTGCACAAAATATCGCTCACATTCTCGCTTTCCACCTTTGAGCAACCATTTGAGAAGAGCAAAACAATCAAAAAAAGAGCATAAACAGTTTTTTTCATAACATATTTATACTCTTTTTCCTCAAAAATTATGATTGAACAACTTTGGCATACATATTAGAATTTGTATATTCATCTATCAAAGAAACATCCTCACCCGAAGAAATTTGTCCGTTGTCATGATTCCCTGTCGATGTTCCATTATTTAGATTGCAAATGATTGTCGCAACATATGCGCTGATTTGCTTAGAACTATTGTTGTTTGCAATATTCAACGAACTGTTGTTTGTGCAATCTTTCACTGTGCCTGAATTGTTCACACCAACAAGTGCGGACATTTGTATTGGCGAGCCACCACTAGTTCCGCTTCCTTGTGCGAGGAATGACATTGTTGTGTCTGTCGCAGTTGAACACGCTGTCACAGTCGCTTCATTGCAATACACAATTCCCGATAAATACAGTCTTTGATAGACTCCATAATCTGTCAAGGAAATATCGCAAGAAACTGTGCAGTTTGATATTATTGCTGTGCCACTGTTTACATTCTTTCCGACAAGACCCGCATATGCTTGATAATATCCATCTTTAGCCCAATAGTTTCCGTCTGTTGAAGCAAAATTATATCCGACAAGATTAACATTATTCACAACTCCCGAATTTGTGATTGCAAGTGCTGAATAAATTCCGTTTCCATCTCCAGAAAGAGAACTTGAATCACTCGCTTTTGAAAAAGTCACAGAGAGTTTCAAATCGTGTATTTTTGCCGTTTTTGTCAAATTTTCAAACAGCGATGCACCACTAGAATAGTTGACTTCACTTTTTTGATTTTCAAAAGCGAGTGTATTATTCACTGACACGCTCTTGCTCAAATCGACACTGTCATAGATTGTGTATGTCAATTGCTTGCCATCTCCGTCAATATCGCCAGAGAAGTCTCCCGAAAACATCACACCCGAAAATGCAGAGAGCGTTATGTCGTTGTTTAGTTTGAAATAATAAATTCCAGTCTTTTCTGACACAACTTCTCCGCTTTCGTCCGTGTATGACATCAAATAGTCGCTTCGTTCACTCATTTTGTATCGAATGTTTCCAAATTGTGTTTCATCTCCAATTATATAAGGGTCATCATTTGTCCCAGAACCGCTTGTATAAAGGTCATATGCCACAGTTTTTGTCACATTGCCGTCTTCATCTTCACTTGAATATTCCAGCATTTGTGATTGCAAACTAACCCCGCTCAACTTCACTCTGATTGAAATTGCAACATCTCCAACAATAGTTGGCACAAAGTAATTTTCAGTTGTTTCATACAATCTTGTTTCAGTTGAATCGCCATTTGTGTAGGTTGCTGTGACATAGTATATTGGAATTGAAACAAGTTCTTCACTCATCAGAACCATATCGCCACTTGTGAATTTGACAATATAATTTTTATCATCATACTTGCAAACTATTGAGAAGTTTTCTCCCGCACTTCTTTCAATTGTTTCTTCGCTCACATTGTATGTTTTATCTTCATTCATTATCACTCTTGCAAATTTCCCAGACTCAACAAGAGGTTGTTCCCCATTGAATTCCCACTCAAAACGCTTCTTTTGATCGTTCCAAGTGATTTTGTCTTCACTCGCCCAAGCAGGTCTGACAATTTTCATGTCTTCATTTACATCGCTATACAAGAAGTTTGTTGTCGAACCCTCAACAGTGATATTTCTTGTTTCAAATGCCAAATCAAAACTCTCCGCATCTTTGACAATAAGAGCCCCACTTGAACCATCATTCGATGTCAAAACTTTCACTGTTGGATTGTCCGCATTCATGACGAACTTTTCCCTTCCGCCAACAGTCATGACAACTTCAACATCGACATCAATCTTTTCATAATAATTTGCTATATCGTCTTTTGTTGGCGAATCAACGGCAGTATACTTCCCGTCAGCAAGTGTGTAATATGTCTTTCCAGATTGAATTTCTTTGTCAGAAGTCAATTTCATATATTGATTGTTTTCAAAGAATGTTGTCAAGTCAATCACTTCATAGTTGCTTTCGTTGCGAATTGTCACATCGGATTTTTGAACTGCTTTAAGTTTGCAAACCTCAATTTTTGTGCCTAAAGACTTGAAGTGAACTCCGTCCGTTTTCAAAGCGTAAACAGTCAAGATTTGATTCTTTGCAGTTATGCTTCCGTTTTTGTCTTTGAACACAACTTCATATTCATCTCCACTCTTTTGCTCTTCGCTAAATTCTCCATCAACAACTTGACCATTTTCATCAAAAACAAAGAATGTGTATTTATCGCTCCCGTCAACAGCATTAAATCTCCAAGTCAAATCTCCTGATGCAACAGCCAATGTGTCTTCTTTGATTGAATCAGTTTTTTGCAATTGTCCAGAATATGCAACTGCCTCACTTCTCAAAACATATATTCCGCTGTCAACATTTGTTGTCACTCCGTCTTCATTTACAGTTTGCTCCATATATGTTGCAGAACCAAAAATATATCCGCCCTCAATAAGAGATTGATATGAAGAACCATTTGATGGCTTTGTGTCAGATTTTTGTCCTGCAAATGCTTGAATCTCGACTTGCAACGACTCTGCATTTTCAACGAAATCACTTTCTTTCATATTGATGAAATCAAAATATTCCTTTGTTGTATAAAAATATTTAATACACAAAATTTCATGAGACTCCCCTTGATCAGAAGTTGAGCGATATGTTTGAGTTATTTTGATTTTATAAACAAAATCTGCTTCATCATTAAGTATGACACCTGAATTGTTTTCCCAAGTGAGCATCCCAGTTTGCTTGTCAAATTTGAGGTTGCTTATTGCACTCTTATCAAGCATTTTCGCTTTGATTGTTGTATATTCACTTTGAAGAGCAATTCCATAGCCATTTTTGCTTGTATCCTCTTCTTCAGGTATTTTATATACATAATAAAGTTCACCAGCCTTATATTTCACTGTATCATAACCCAATGATGATGTTTGCTTCAATTGACTCAACTTGTAATATTCAGGATTTTGCTTAGGTGTCAATTTCTTTTCATCTCCATTTTCACTATAAGTGTATGAATCAAATCTAATCATAGGAGTCAATTTCATCAACAAATTCCCACTCGTATCACTTGCGAATTTCTCAACCGTTGACCCAACTGTAGCGACATTAAATTCAGTTGCGGTCATTTCAGTCCTTTCATATTCAGAAGAACCACCCACTTCATAAGTTTTTGATTGTGTGATAAGTCTGCTAGAAGATGTTGAAACATCGTTATACATAATCGAATCATTTGACCTCATCTTTCCAAGATTTCCAATTAATTCCGCCGAACCTCCTTCCTTTTCCTCGCCTGAACCTTCACTTGAGGTTGTTTTCTCTCGTATAGTCGTGATAATTCTCATATCAACACCAGATTGAGAGAAGATATTGTCTATATCGTTTGCAGTGCTGTCAATTTTTATCAAGCCCAATTCAGTTGAGACTGTTGGTGCTGAATATTTGTAGACATTGTCAAGTTGATAAATAACACTATCAACATCCACAGATTCTGAATAAACACCACCAATTTCTTGGAATTGAATGCTGTCATATTTGCCAGCACCCATTTTGCTCACTGGCAAATTTTGTCTTCCATTTATTGCGTCTTTTGCAGTGAGCGTTCCAATATAAGATGATGTTCCTCCTTTATCTGTGGAACTAGAATTGCACCAAACTTTTGTCGTTCCAACACTAGTCCAACTCAAAACACCATTTTCAAGTGAGAGTCCTGTGAAATCTAGGAACGTGACATTGAAGCATTGTGATTTTGAAGACAATGAGAAATCGGTTCCAACTGCATAAATTTGCATTTTGTATGAATACTTCTCTATCAAATCTCCAAACACTCCCAAAAGCGAATCATCAACACAATTCAAATAGAATTTGTAATATCCACCACCGACAATTGCATTTCCGCTCTTATCTGTTGTGTTTCCGTCTTTGTCAGCATCATAAACCGTGACAGTTCCTTCGTTCACAACATCTTTCGAATATATTGTCTGTGCGCCAATTTTCATAGTCGCATTTCCAGAAACATCAATTCCGTTGAAATCAAATGTGTAATAACTGTCGCTTGATGTATACAACTTCATCACATAACTTGTTGCAGGTGACATTATTGGAGTGCATGAAGTCAATTCATAATATTCTTTCTCGCTTGAAATCTCCGTGTCGGTCGTGAGTGTGTATTCCTCTTCATAATAAGTAGAAATATTGCCAACTGTTGGACTTTCCACAACGGTATACACATCTTTGTCGTTGTCCGTTGTCTTTGTGTAGTAAGTTTTTCCGTCCACAATCCCCGTGTCAGAAGTTTGAACATATGTTTTTTCAAAATATGCCTTTATCTTTTCGCTGACTGGATTTTCAACGAGTGTGTAAACATTTTCATAACCACTCACAACATCAGTTTTCTTGAATGTCACACTGTATTTATTGTTGCCATTCGCATCAGTTTCGCATCTTATTGTATAGTCAGGTTGAGAGTTTATATAAATGATGTTTCTATTGCCATTTTCTATATTGCAGAAATCATACCAATATGAATTTAATGTGTTTGTGCCACCCAAAATTTGATATTGAATTGAATAATTCCCAATTGACAATGAGTTGAAAATTTCGTCACAAATAAGTTGTTGAGTTGCAATTCCGCCCGTTGATCTTGAGAAGAAGTCTCTTATCGAATTGAGTTTGCTTGTTTTGTCTGCAAGGGTTTTTAACTTCCCTTCCAAACCAGAATTCACATCAAATAAATTTTGAAGCAAGTATTTTGCTTTGACATCAAATGTTTGATATTTCCCGTTCGTTTCAACATCAAGAGATGTGAATTTCAATCGAACACTTATGTTGTCGCCAAACAAATCAGAAATCTTGAATGTGAAAGGGGCTTGATAAGTCTCATTCATAAAATCCTCAATATCTGAATCGGAAGCATTCTCAGCCTTACCCGCCAACGCTACTAAATTTGTCGCAAATTCAGTGTTTGCAAGTTTGAATCTCAATGCTCCGCCAACAAGTTCCAACCCGCCACTCACTTGATTTCTGTAAATTTCAGTGATGGCGTCATCCTTTGAAATAAACACTCTTGAAGATGACAACACAAATGGGTCACTGTTTATCGATTGAACAGCAATATGATATTTTTGTTCAATCCCAGCATATTCAGATGCTGAATAACTCGTTTTTTGTGTGTATACATATGAATATTGACTAGCACTTTCCAAATCGTCTTGATCTTCATTCAATTGGGTTGCAAAATACACATAATATCTTGAAGATTTTGGATTGCCGTCAGTCCAAGAAATATCTCCGCCCGAGAGTTTGACATTCCCTGGTTTTGAAAGTCTATAAAATCCAAATTCTTTTCCATTTTCGTCCGTTCCAAGCCATTCATTAAGCCCAAACAACTTGTTGCTTGTCGAATAGGTCAATTTTGCATATTCAATCGTAAGATCCCCTTCAACATCTCTCAAAGAAACTTCACCCTCGCCAGCTTTTTTTTCAAACAACGCTGTCAAATTGATTGCAAAATTATTGGCATCACCAAAAACATCTTTGCTTGTTTCAAGCATGCTCTTACTATCACAGAATTTCAAAACAGTGATTGGATTGTTCTCTTTCTCATAGGTTGTTATTCTCACATAAATTCCAAGAGCAGTGCTATCGCCAGCAAACTTGACATAGGTGTCCGCAAATTTTTCAGTGTTCTCATCTCCAAGTTTCACTGTGCCTTGATATGTTATGCTTGTCTTTTCCATATATATAAATTGTGACTCAAAACTTGGCGAAACAATATATCTTGCATTTTCAGTCGATTCTTTGTAAATCCAAAGCCACATTGTTTGTGGGTCATTTGAAGTTGGAACATCAATATTCGCCGTTTTGAATGCGGAAATCACATCTCCCAAAGCAAGTCCATAAATTGCATAGCCATCGGTTTTTGATGAGCCAATGGAATTCACTTTTATTGATGCAACTTCGCCAGTCATGACCGCATCTTCACTCAATCCAACAAGAATGTTTGTGAATTCTTGTGGTGCTTCCACTGCCATGATATTTTTATTCCCTTCCTGTTCGTTTCTTGCTATTGAACAAATTTTTTCAGTTGGGATGAATGTATTTGTTGCCACAAGAATCTTTGAGTCTGCAACAATCGCTGGATTCGCTGTTGTTGGATTGACAGCATTTCCGTCAACATTTCCATAGACAGCAATTTCAACATGCCAATTTACACCTTTTGTAAGTGCATTTGTGTCAATTTTCACTGTGTCGCTTTCGGCGGTCACTTTTGTCCACTTTTTGACATCATCTCCGTCCGAATTGACAATTCTATATAAATATGTCATCCCTTTTTGCACAGACAAACACAAAACACCATTTTCATCAACACTTGCTGGTTCACTTATCAGTGTGTTTGCTCTGATTGTTATTGGGAAACTTACTGCAATTCCTTCACTCAAATCACTTTTTGCATAAATGGAAACAGTCGCTTGAATGTCGCTTGATATATATTCCACATTTTGAATCATATCTTGCATTGAACAACTTGCCCTAGTCGTTGTCCCTGTTATTGTGTGACTGCACAAAGTTTCTCCCTTTTCATCCACAACCTCAACAACATATTCTTTTGCACCATTAACAACATTCCATGACATTGTCACAAGCGAAAGATTGTCTGCATCTCTTGTGCAACTGATTGAATTTGCGTCAATAATATCAAGCCTTGTCAACTCCCATGTGAAAGTGCTTTTTGCCGAATCCAAGAGATTGTTTGTTGATGCACTTTCTGAAGCATCATTCACATATACTGTTTGAATTTCAAAAGTGTATGTTCCACTTTCCCATTCCGCACCACGAGGGAAGACAAATTCATATTTTTCATTGTCATTTTTAGTTATCGTGAATTCATTGTGTCTTTCTGTTTCCGTTTTGCCGTCATTATATTTTGTGACTGTCAAAATGTATTGAATTTCTTTTGACGAGATGTCAGCGTCATTATATGTCTTGTCAATCGTAAATCCACTGGAAGTCTTTTTCAAGTCAGTGCTATTATCCACACAAGGAATGATTTTGTATGTGACAACATCCATCAATGAATATGTCGAACTCAAAATATAAGTCTTGTTTGCATCATCTGCAAAACATTTCAATCTTGCATTCAACTGGATACTTTGACAATCTTTATAAACTTCCTTGTTCAAAATTGTTGACAAGTCATAATTTAATTTCAAAGAGTTATCCACAATTTGTGAACAATCAATGTTGACAACTTCTGTTGTTGCATTCCCTGAAACTGGTGTCGCAGTGATTTCCAAAGCAATCCCACCCGCAGTGAATTGTGAAGAAGTTAATTCAATTTCGACATTTTTTGTCAATTTTCCATTGCTTTCGACAAATTTGACATTTTTCACACTTTCCGCTCTTGAAATTGCAACACTCCCACTTGATGATGGGAATTGCGATGCACTGTCCGCAGAAATTTTCAAAATTTTTGTTTCTCCACCTGCAATCAGGCTGTTGTATCTTGCATATGGCACGGTGAATGAGAATGAATTTTCAGTGCCTGAAACTGATTCTATCTCAATCTCTTCAAAAAGTGTTGCACCGTCTTCATCTTTTGTCTCATCATCTATCTGCACTCCGCCAAAATAGATATCAAAGCCTGTGTCGCCCGTGAAATTTCCTGTGAATGTGACAACAATGTTTGGCGTGGCATCTTCACCGTCAAATTGAACCGAAGTCACAGTAGGTGCTTCCAATTTACGAACGGTTGTGCTTGTGTATAAATAAACATTGTTTGCCGTTTCACCATTTGGCAATTTCACACCATTTGCAAAATAAATTGTTTGCACTGTTGACCCGTTGGAAACAGAATAGTTGTTGAGTTTTGCAACCACAAAAATTTCCACATCCCCAGAAGCTAAACTCTCAAAATTTTCTCTTACAATTGATGTTGTCAAATCGACACTTGCACCTTTCCCGTTGTTGTATGAGACAATTTTCTCATTTATATCTTTGAAATAAAGAATATATTCAACATTCAAAGTTTTCCCACTTGCAAACTCTTGCCAAGAAATCGAATTTGATGCAAAGGATACTTTGTTGTCAGTTGGTGCAAGTTCTGACATCTCTTCAACAGTCCAAATCGTCACATCACTGTCAAGATAAATTGTCGCATCACTTTCTATATATTTTTCATAATAATTTTCAATGTTCTCAACTGCTGGACTTGTCACAGCGATATATTCACCATTTGTCAATGTGTAGTAAGTTTTTGTTTCATCAACACTTGTGTCAGAAGTTTTGACATACTCATACTCAACATTCTTCTCTTGCCCTTTCACTGAAAGTTTGTAAGTTCCTTTGCCAACAATTGTGCATGATTCAGTTGTGACAGTTGGGGTTCCTGCATCAGTTGTGCATTGAACACCGCTTGCATAATCCTTTTCTTTAAGTTGATAAACAATCTTTCCGTCACTCAAAGAAATAGCATCAATTTGCGACAATTTGTATATCGTCAAAGTGTTTGAACGACTTGATTCAAGATACAAATCATTTATCGCCGTCACATAGAAAATATATTGTGTTGCTGGCTTCAAATCGCTGATGTCGCTTCCAAACTGCTTTACAAGTTTTGTCACGGTGCATGAGCCTGAAACATCCCCATTTGTGTAAAGTCTGTATGTTGTGTCACCCTTTGCAGAAACTTCATTCCAATTGAAAGTCAAAGTCCCGTTTGCATATGTGTATGAAAGTTTTGGCGCAACCAATTTTTCAACTTTTAGCACAATCGAATTATCTTCGGCGGTTGCAAATTGTGAAGAAATGTTGTAAACGATTCCATTGTTTGTTTCACCCCCCTCACTTATGAAACAACTTGCAGAGAATCCGACTTCCTTTGCTTGAGTGTATAAACTGCCCAACACTTCATTTTCTTGAATTTTTTCCAAAATTGTTGTGATGTTAATTTTGACAATATTATCGCCAAAGTTGTAGCAATTCAACTGCCCTAGGCTATACTTTGTTCCAGCGCATTCCGCTGTCACTTCCCCACTTTCAGGAGGGACACAAACATCAATGCGTGACACCCTTTGGTTTTCATCAACAAAGGAAATCAAAACCCTGTAATATGTCGCATTTACACCCGTGCTACTAGTGAGCGTAAAGTGCAATTCCCCTTTTTCGTATTTCAAACTTGTTGGAGTCACAATTCGTTTGAATGCGACCGCAAGACTTTCTCCACTCAAATAAATCGTGCTGTCTTGAACTTCGTAAATATTAGATTTTATCCTAGAACCTATGTATTGGAATGTGACATTATTGCCCGAAGAAATATTTGCAATGTCATAACTGCCATTTGTCACAAAATCTTCCCCACAATTTATCGATGTTGAAGCGTTTTCAATGGATTTGAGCGAAAGACTTTGAGAAATGCTTTCCTTTGCCAAACTTGAAGAAACTGACAAATTCAATTGACCAACCACGATATCGCTTATTTCAACATTTTTCAATCTCTCAACTGTTTTTGTGACCGCATCGCTATCAAGATAAATTGTTGCATCACATTTTGTGTATTTTTCATAATAATTTCCAATGTTCTCAACTGTTGGACTTGTCACAATAGTATACACATCTTTGTTGTTGTCCGTCGTCTTCGTGTAGTAAGTTTTATTGCTCACAACTTCCGTGTCAGAAGTCTTCACATAGACATTGTCACTTTTTTCAACAATTGAAATTGTGTATGTCTTTCCGCTCCCAGAAAAATCACTGGCAAATTTGTATATAGTGTAATCTCCACTGCTTTTTACTATTTCGCCACTTTCAGTTTTTTCTCCGTCACTCAATGACACCGCATACTTAACAATATTTTCTGCCGTGCTGTTTTTGATTTGAATGAAATATCCATGACAAATTCCGCCCGTTGCAAGAGTTTCTTTGTTATATTCGCTGTTATATCCAAACTTAAAATCATCACTTGATATGCTCAATTTTTCGCAAATGTAGAACTTGCCCTTAAAAACATCAAGCGAAGAAATATATAAATTTTCATCATTTGAAATTGATTGAATTTCAATGTGATAATATCCAAAGTCTTCCAAAGTCACCGAGTTTGTGGTCACAGTTTTTACGCTTTCTGTCCAACCAACATTTTCGTAATTAGGACTAGTTTCACCATACAAATCACTGTTCATTGTGCGATAAATTGTCAACAAATATCCGCCCGCATTCGCAACCTCACTCCATTGATAAGTTTTTGAGGTGTTGTCACTTCTAACAACTTCTTCCGCCTTTGGCAAAACATCAACGACTTTCTCTTTTGACACTGAAACGGTCGACTTGTCATCTCCGCTTGCAACAACCTTGAAAGTGAGTTTATTTTCTATAACCTTTTTATCATACAAATTTTCAATTTTGCCATTGAATGTGTAAGCGTTTTGTTCGCAATCCCCAACTTTTTCCCAGACACTCGCAGACTTCACAAACAAAGTGTATTTGCTTGCCCCATCAACACTGTCAAATGACAATTTTGACACATCAACTTTTTGGTCCTCACCAACCTCGACATATGCATGTGTGATTTGCTTATCTTCACCCCAAGAAAGCACGGTAAAAGTCACTTCATCACTTTCAACGGAATTTAATGCATAAGCATTGTTTGTGTCGTCAGGAATTTGCATCGCTTTCACAACATAAGTCCCAGTGCCACCAAAATCAATTGAATTGGCAGTTGTCGCCATTTCGCTTGCGTTTCCATTGATTGAAACTTGCATTTTTGACGACGCATTATCTCCCGCCGAGAATGAAACATTTACAGCAGTCCCGTTTTCAACATTTGCTCCCGTGCCTTCAATTGTCACCTTTGAAAGTTTGACAATTTTTTGCAATGTAGCCACACTGTCACCACTGAAATAAAGCCCATTCTTTTTGACTTGCACAGTCAAAAAATATTCCCCAGCGGACAGAGTGTCAAATGCATCAATGTATTCCCTGCCAGTGCATTTTTCATTAATTTGAATAATTCCACCAGTCCCGCTCAATGATGTGAATGTGAAATCAAATTCATCAACTTCTTGCTGTGAAACAACTTTAAGTTTTCCATTTTCGCATAAAATCGTTGGCGAACTCAACTTACTCACAACAATTTGTTCACTTTCACATTCATAGCGATTGCCATTCAAATTTCCATTTGCATCATACACAACAACGGAAATGTTGTATTCATCCGCAGTTCCGTTTGTAATTGTCTCTGACAAATTGTAAGAAGTTTCAGTTTGCAAGTTGCCAAGTTCAACACCATTCACTTTGACCTTGTATTTTGCATCTGCAACAGCCGTCCATGACAACTTTCCGTCACTTTCCCAAACAATGTCGCTTGCTTTCAACTTTTTCATATAACCACAATCAAAAGTGTAGATTTTTGCATTTTCTTCTTTCGTTGTGTCAAAATAACCAATCCCACCAAGAGTTTGAATCGAAATCACATAATGCCCTGCATCCGTGAAATTGATACTGTTCTTGCTTGACGAAATAAATTCATTTATTTCAGAAACTTCTCCGTCAGGGGCAGTTCTTGTCCCAGAAATTATGTATCCACCAGCATATTCAGTGTCCCCATTTTTATCCTCGGCATAAACTGGCGACCAAATCAATTGACCATCAACATAATTCACTGTTGCTGGCGCATCAAAAAAGCCTCGAACAAAAACATTGATTGATGACAAGAGGTTGTTTTTGTAAGTCGCATAGACTTGCGATGAGCCAGAACTCAGAGCAACCAACTCACCAGCACTGCTTGCCACAATATCCGAATTTTCGCACTTGAAAGAAATATCGCCCTTTTCCACATTTTCAAAAGTGAGATAGTCATACAAATTGACACTGTCGCCAACTGACACAACAATCTCCTCTTGTTGAAAATTTGCTTTTGCGTCTTTGAAATCACAAGCCGTCAAAAAACCGCCAAACAAAAAGGCGAGAATTGACATAAAGGCAAAATTTCTTTTTTTCATACAAAATCTCCTATTTATCATGAAAAATAATTTCATAAATATCAAAGATATTTTACCACTTTGCCACCTAATTTATCAAATAAAATTGCGAGAAAAATAATAATAAATAAATAAAAATATAGAAAATAAATAAAAACAATTAAAAATGCGATAAACACTAGCAAAGAAATATCTTTATAAAAATAAATAAAAAAGTTTGAAAAATATAAAAAATAATAAAAAATACACAAAAAATCAATTTTTTCTTAATTTTTATGTATTTTTTTTACATTTTTTTGTTTTTTTAGTTATTTTTTATCCATGTAGGCTGACACTCAAACACCTTGTTTGATAAATCAGAAATCCCAACATCATCAAACGACAATTTGACACAAGTCAGATGCTGAAATTTTACTCCAAAAGATTTGTTGACGGCGGATTCCCCATATTTATCATCCCCAACAATTGGAAAACCCATGTATGCAAGATGAGCACGAATTTGATGAGTTTTGCCCGTGAGCAATTCGACTTCAACAAGACTGCTTTTTTCTCCAACTGACACAGTTTTCACACCTGTTTCAATCTCAACCGAACCCAAAACTTTGTGATTAAATATTTTGACAGTCGATTTTTCCGCATTTTTTAACAAAAAGGCCTTAAAAATCCCATTTTTATCACATTTTCCCACAACTTCAGCCAAATAAATCTTGTGAACCAACTTTTGTTTGAATACATTTTCAAGGATAATTGCCGTTTCTTCATTTTTCGCAAAAATCATCAAACCTTCCGTGTTTCTATCAAGTCTATGAACAGCGATTGCATGCGGAATCACACCTTCAAGCCCATTTTCTCCGTCAGAATTTATCCCCGCACGCTTAAAAATTATACAAAAATTTTCATTTTCATAAATCACATCATATTTTTTTTGCAAATCAGCGTCTTTGTAATAAAACACAACTGATGAGCCAGCATTTGCGATATCATCCCTTTTTGCAACAATCCCGTCAATTTTCACATCCTTATTTCGAAGCATTTTTTGAATATCGGCATAAGAAAATCCAAAATCTTGCAGAATTGGGACAATTTTTCTCTTTTTTTCTACTATTATCTCTTTTTTATTCATATAAATATTATATATAAAAATTTGAATTTGTCAAAGCAAAAGGAGTGAAAATGGAAAGTTTATTGCTTGAAGATAGAAAAATGTTGACTATAAAAGGGGCAATCAAAATGAATTCGTCCACAAAAACACAATCACAAATCACTTTGGAGCATGGCATGGTGACAATATTTGGAAATGACCTTGAAGTGACAAAACTTGATTTGGAAAACAAAACTGTTTGCATTACAGGGACTATTGCAAACATCAAATTTTGCAAAAAGGAAGAAAAATTGTCCCTTATAAAAAGGTTGTTTAGATGATTTTGTTTGAAACTTTGTCGCAAGTCACAATCGTTTTATGGTTTCTTTTTTGTGGATTTGTATGCGGTTTTTTGTTTGAAATTGCAAACACAATCAAAAAGCGTATAAAAATCAAGATTTTTTTATATTTTTTCGACTTTTTCACCTTATTTTTCACCTTGATATGTTTTTATATCACAAATCTATTCATCAATTATGGACAAATGAGATTCTACACATTCGCAATTTTTGCCATTTCAATTTTTACATCAAAATTCATTACGCATTTTTTCTTTACAAAAATAAAACAAATATGCTACAATAAACTCAATGGAAGAAGAAAAAAAGAAAAACAAGTGGTGGAAAAAGTTTAGTGTGACGCAACTTATTATGTTTGCACTCATAATTTTTCTCGTCATTGCAACGCTTGTCACAATCGTGATACTTTCAAACAAAAAAGCGAAAATTGACGAGATGAAAAACAAACTCGACAACATCGCAACAACTGAAAATTATTCACAAGTTCAAGTAATCGACCTACAAAATTAGGTCGATTATTTTTATTCTAACAAAATCAAAAATCAGGTTTGAGAAATAACTGTTTGTTAAAAAATTTACAACGCTTTCACAATTTGTTAGACATGAAAAAATTTCCAAAACAACATACAAGACAGCGACAAAAAAACATGCTCTCACCACACCCAAAGCACCACCCAAGATGCGATTGATTGAAGAAATGTGCATTTTTTCAATAAAATTATCACAAAAAAGCATTATAATTTTCATTAAAATTTTTGAGCAAAGAAATATTATCACAAATGCAGAAATTTGAAAAAATATTTCTGTGAATTTTTCACCACAAATCTCTCCTGCCGACAAACTTTTGTCAATCTCAACACCACTTAAAATTGATCGCAAATTTCCAAAAAATGGGGTTGATGATGAGAAAATAGTGCTTAAAAATTGATTTATTGTTGAATAAAATCCGCCAAAAAGACAGTTGAAAACATTTTGTACCGCTTGCAAACAAACGTCATACAAAAATGGAATTGATATCAAAATGTTTGACAATTGAGTGCAAAAAACACATGCAAAAAACACACTAATTGCAAAAGTTAGCAATGAGAAAATTGTGGAAAATGCACCACGAATCATTCCATTTGCGACAAAAATTGAGAAAAAACAAATCAAAAAGATGTCCACACATCAAATTTTTGCCAAAATTGTCTATATAAAACAAAAAAGATGAAATTTTCATCTTTTTCAATTTATGCAACTTCGCTTTCGTCCGTTTGCAAATTTTCATCACTCAAATCATCTTCATTGTCAGTGTTCAACAAGCCATTTGCATAGTTTATGAAAGTCTCAACTGACTCATTTTCAGCACTTAAACAAACCTTATTGCCATTGAATTTTCCATGCGAGCCAAAATACAAACAAATATTTTCGCCATTTTGAGGAATTTCAGCAACAACATCATCAAAAAGAATATTTCCGACATTTTGAACGTGACAAAATGCAAATTTCACACAATTTCCTGAAAAAATTTCATCAAAATCAACATTTTCTTGCGTTTCAACTTGCAAATCTTCATTGTCAAGTATTTGAGAAAAATATTCACTCAAAGTTTTGCACTGCTCTTTTGAAATTTCAACAACCTCTCCGCCCGACATCACCTGACAAAAATTTTCACATGGTGACATATCCACAGTTTGAAAAAATGGCACCAAAAACATTGGCAATCCCATAAAAAAGAAAAGTATTCTCACAATTCACCTCCAATGTTATGTTGTGAAAACACCTTTCTTTTTATTCAAATTTTTTACAAATTATTCTTCTTCAAATTGACTGTTGTATAATTCTGCATAAAAACCACCCTTTTTCAAAAGTTCTTCGTGATTTCCTTTTTCAACAATATCGCCGTCTTTTAACACCAAAATTATATCCGCATTTTTGATTGTTGACAAACGATGAGCAATGACAAATGATGTTCGTTTTTCCATAACTTTGTCCATCGCATTTTGAATAAGAATTTCCATTCTTGTGTCAACGGAACTTGTCGCTTCGTCCAAAATTATCATTGGGCTGTTTTCAAGCATCGTTCTTGCAATTGTGAACAATTGTTTTTGCCCAGCGGAAACACTCGATGAATCGTCAAGCACAGTGTCGTAGCCCTGTGGCAAAGTTTGTATGAAATGGTCAAGCCCAACCGACTTGCACACCTCAACAATCTGCTCATCACTCACATTTTTTGAGTTATAACGCAAATTTTCTTTAATCGTCCCTTGGAAAAGCCAAGTGTCTTGCAAAACCATTCCAAAAAGCGAATGAAGATTTTCTCTTGTTATATCTCGAATTGACACACCATCGATTGTTATGTCGCCCGAATTGACTTCATAAAATCTCATAAGCAAATTCACAAGAGTTGTTTTTCCCGCACCCGTCGGCCCAACAATTGCAACTTTTTGCCCCGCTTTTATATCAGCGGAGAAATCTTTGATAATCAATTTGTCGCTGTTATATCCAAAAGTGACATGGTCAAAAACAACATTTCCCTTCACATTTTCAAGTTTTGTGGTCTTTTGCGACTCATCCGACATTTCTTCATTTTCCAAAAATTCAAACACACGCTTGCACGATGCTGACGCTGATTGAAGACTTGTCATTGATTGTGCAATTTCAGTCAATGGAGATGAGAACAGTCGCACATAAATCATGAATGCAGCAATTGTTCCAATGTCAGTTTGATTGTTTGTGACAAGGATTGCCCCAACAACACACACCGCAACATAGCCAAAATTCCCAACAAACCCCATAAGTGGCATCATAATTCCAGAAATAAATTGTGATTTCCAGCCCGATTGAAATATCTTCTTGTTTGCGATATCAAATTCTTGCTTCACTTTCTTCTTTGCATTGAAAAGCGAAACAACATTATGTCCCGAATAAACTTCTTCGATGTGAGCATTTATTGCGCCCAAATTTTCTTGCGTTTGATTGAAATATTTTTGAGATTTTGTGAGGAAAATAGATGAAATTCCAAACCCAATCACTGTCGCAACAACAACAGTGAGTGCCATGAGGGGTTGTGTGACAAACATCATTATAAGCACACCTAAAAACAAAACAACATTTGAAATGAGAATGCCTATGCTTTCCCCAAGACTTTCTCCAATCGTGTCAACATCATTTGTCACACGACTCAACACATCTCCGTATCTGTGATTGTCAAAATAATTGAGTGGCAATCTGTTTATTTTTCTTGAAATATCCCGTCTTAAACTCTTCACTGTTCTTTGTGTGACAGTTGTCATAACAAATTGTTGTGCATATGAAAACACCGCTCCGCAAATATACAAAACCACCAAAAACACACATATTCCCGTCACAGTGTCCATATTCATTTGCCCATAAAATGCTTTCATAATTTCATTTGCAAGGTCTTTGATTTTGTTTGGCCCAATAATTTGTGCGATTGCACCAACAATCCCACACAGCAGTGCCACAATCACGGCACCCCAATATTTTTTGCAATACACAAGAAGTTTGCCCATTGACTTCTTGAATGTTCCTTTTTCAATTTTTTCTGGTTTTCTCCCCATTGGCCCTGGCATTTTACAATTCCTCCTTTGACAACTGTGACAAAGCAATCTCTTGATAAACTGGGCAATTTTTCAAGAGTTCGTCATGAGTCCCCATCCCAACAACTTCACCATTGTCAAGAACAATGATTTTGTCCGCCTCTTTTATCGTTCCTATTCTTTGAGCAACAATAAATTTTGTCACATTTTTTGTCTTTTTCTTCAATGCACTGCGCAACTTTTTGTCCGTTTTGTAGTCAAGCGCTGAAAAACTGTCATCGAAAATAAATATTTCAGGTTTTCTCGCAACCGCTCTTGCAATGGACAGTCTTTGTTTTTGTCCACCAGAAACATTTGTTCCGCCCTGTGCAATTTCAGAGTCAATTCCGCTTGGCATCTTTTCAACAAAATCAGTCGCCTGTGCAATTTCGATTGCTTCTTTCACTGTTTCATCATCTGCGTTGTTGTCGCCATAATTCACATTGCTTTTGACCGTCCCGCTAAACAAAACACCTTTTTGCGGAATATATCCAATCTTTTTGTTGAGATTTTCAGTGTCATACTCTTTCACATCAACACCATCAATCAAAATCCTTCCTTCGGTTGCATCATACAATCTTGGAATAAGGTTGATAAGTGTGCTTTTTCCACTTCCCGTCGAACCGATAAATGCGATTGTTTCTCCTTGTTTTGCCTCAAAACTTACATTTTTCAAAACATACTTTTCAGCGTCAGGATACTTGAATGAAACATTCTCAAAAACAACTGATGCAGTTTCGTCATGCAATTCATCTACAAAATTCCCTGAAAGGATTGAATTTTTTGTGTCCAAAACTTCGTTTATTCTCTTTGCTGAAACGAGCGCTCTTGGAAGCAACATAAAGATGATGACAAGCATGATAAATGACATGACAACTTGCATTGCATATTGTGTGAACACCAACATATTTGAATAGGTTTCCGAACTTGGAGCGGATTTCATCAAATAGGCCCCTATCCAATATATCGAAAGCGCAAGTCCCGACATCAAAAGTGTCATAATTGGACTCATCACTCCCAAAACTCTTCCTGCAAACAAATTTGTTTTCGTCAAATCATCGTTGCATTTTTCAAATTTTTCTTTTTCAAAGTCTTCCGCATTTGACGCTCTAACAACACGTACACCCGTCAAATTTTCACGAGTGACACGGTTTAGATTGTCAATCATGGCTTGCAATTTTTTGAATTTTGGAATAACAAGCGCCATCACAATCAAAATTGTGAGAAGCATTGCAAGCAAAACAATTCCCGTTGCAAGCGACCATTGCCATCCCTTGCCAACTATTTTCACAACCGCCCAAATTGCCATGATTGGTGCTTTGATGAGTGCTTGCGCTCCCATGGAAACAAGCATCATAACTTGTCTTATATCATTTGTCGTTCTTGTGATAAGACTTGCCGTTGAAAATCTTTTGATTTCATTCATAGAAAAACTTTGAATTTTGTCATAAACTTTTCCACGAAGAGTGAATCCGAGCCGTGAAGCAATTTGTGCAATGAGAAGTCCAACCAAAATCGCACTCGCCAAACTGCCAAATGCACATGCAAGCATATATCCGCCATTTTCCAAAATGACATTGACACTTGGATTTTGATAAGTAAGTTCTGTCACAATAACTGCCGTGTAGTCTGGCAAGGTCAATTCAAGATAGACTTGCAAGACAATAAGGGCAATGGAAATTGCCAAAAATAAATAATCAATTTTCTTCAAATTTTTGAATAACTTAAACATTTTTCACCTTTTATAAACACAAAAAAGTTGACTTGTCAACATATATCATAATATCACATCATTTCACATATTGTCAACAAGTAAAACATAATAAAATCATTTATATGCGACAAAATCACAAATTATTGTCGTTTTTTATATGAATTTAATTAAAAAAGGAAAATTTGCAACACAATGCAAAATTCCTTTTCAAAATATTGTTATGAGATAAATTTGGAAATTGTGAAAATCACTTCAAAGTTTTGTTGCTATTCCAAATTTTTTCATCAAATTTGCTGAATATCGCCCCATCAAAAGCATTGAATTTGTTTGCATTCCCAAGAGTTTCTCCACTGCCGTTGTTGTTGTAAATTTCACTGTCTGCAGTTGAGAAACAGTTTGTCACTTGCATATCTTTAAGACTGCCCATCAATGCCCCATAAACAATGCTGTCAGACGATTTCAAATCAACTGTGACAGATGAATAACTTGTCTTTATTGCATACAAATCAAGAGATGTTGTGTTGGCAGTGCCATAAAGCCCGCCAACATACATTTTTGTTGCAGAGTCAACGACAACCTCCGACTTAATCGTTCCAGTGGTGTAGTTGTTTTCACTTTCACAGCCACCCTCGCCAACAAGCCCGCCAACACAAATTTTGCTTGCTGTGCCTTTCAAAGAAATCCAAACTCCCGCATGATTTCTTGACAAATTAAAGTTGTCAAGTTTGCTTCTGTCACTCTGCCCAACAATTCCACCAGCATAAACAGCCTTTGCATCGTCAAGCACGAGGGTCATAGTCGAGTCATAGTTGTTTTTTACCACCGTCAAATCGTCTTCAATGTCAGTTTTTCCGACAAGTCCGCCAACAACAGCATTCCCATTTGATGAAATGTTGAGATTAAAATCGTTCACCTCACAAGAAGTGATTGAGCCTTTTTTCATGACTGAACAAATTCCGCCAATGATTGCATTTTCGTTTGTTGAAATTGAAATTGTTCCACCACAAGAAATTTTACAATTCGTGATAATTCCATAATTTGTGACAGCGACCCCAGCAAAGTTGTCCACATTTTTATACGACTTTTCCACATAAACAAGCGTCAAAGATTTGATTGTCCCGCTATTTTCTTCAAAAAATGCTATATCTTCACCAGATTTGATATTGATATTTGAAATTGTGTGTCCATTTCCGTCAAAAATTCCATAAAATTTGCGAGCCGTCCATTCGTTTGAGAGTTCGATATCACTGTCAAGAACAATGTTTGAATATTGCGCATTTGAAACATATCTCTTCAAATCTTTTTCATTTGACACAGTGATTTTTGATGGAAAAATGAAAAATGAACAAACGAACAAAATCAAATTCACAAATGTAAGAGTAATCAAAAACTTTTCGGCGATTTTCCACTTTGGATTCAAGTTTTTCTTCTTAAATATATAAAAAAGCAAATTTCCAACAGCAACAACTCCACTATATACACTCAAAACAAGCAAAAATGTTTGATTGAAATAGTCAAACACAAGTTTTGGTGAGGCAAGTGACAAAATGAGCAGTAGAAGTGTGAGTGCGACAGGTGCAATTTCCAAAAATCCATACAAAAACTTTCGTGTTGCAATCTTGCTTTTTTGCAATTCTTCCGCTTTCTTTTGTTCTTCTTCCGTCAAAGAATAACTTCTTGATGCCATTCTCACAGCCTTTAAGCCGTTTGACTTTTCATCAATTTGCAATGCACTGATTGACGCTTCAAGTGTCAAATGCATCAATCGAAGTCTTTCATATATCTTGTTGACAATTTTGATATATGCGTCAAAATCATTTGCTTTTGCAATTTGTTCAAAAAAAACTTCAAAAGGTCTGATTTGCGATTTGTAGTAATTCACCCCCTTTATATTTCCGTGAACTTTTTGTGCTTCAAGCAAAATTTTTGAATTTCTCTCCAAAAACAAACCCAATTTTTCTTTCAACATAATTTTGTCCAAAGTTTCAAATCTTTGAGGTTTTGGAAAATTTGTGTTGCTGTTTGCTTTGCTCACAACAAGCGCATATTTTTCAGACTCTTTGTCATCCGCATAGGCAAGAACACTTTCCCACTCTGGCATTTTTGAAATTTTCACACCAGAAGATATCATCTCATTTTCATTCGAACAATGAATTTTGTTTTGAATGAGAAGCCAATAAAGTTTTGCATTTTGCTTGTCTTTTTCAATCGCATTTGCCAAGTATCTTTCCGCCTGCGTGTAAAAACCCATTTCATTCAACTTTTGTCCAACCGTTGACAACACGGACACCAACTGACTTGTTTCTGAAATGTAGGACAAATAAAAGTCAAGTTGCTCCTCAGTTTTTCGAATGTCAAAAAAGGCGACAGACAAAATTTCTCCCAAAACTGGAATAATAATTTGAGACCTTTCTTCTTCGCTTAAATATTGAAGAACGCTTTCAATTTCTTCGGCATTTCGATAAGTCAATTTTTCATCAACAGTCTTCATTTTTGCCAAAATCATCGCCAAATTGCTTTCAATATTTCCTACGTCAAGAGCCAAAACCTTTTGGTGATAAGAATCATCACCCGTTTTGTCCGCCAATCGATTGTAAAAATCCAAAAACTTGTCAATTTCATCTTTATGGAAACATTTTTCCGTCTTTTCAATCAATCCTGCATCCAAAGTTTCAACAGCCTTGTCCGCAAGTTTTGAAACAAACTCCGCTCGATTTGGTGATTCATACTGTGCAACAAAGAGCGCATATTCATTGTAGCATCCCACATCATCAATGTTTTGAATCAATCTTTCCAAGTTGTCAACAATCATTTCCGCAAAATTTTTAGATGCAAGTTGCAAAATATTTTGCAATCTCTCCTTGTCAGCAAAATGGTCAATACTTGAAAAAAATTCCCCAGCCGTTCTACTGCGACTGTCACACATAAATTGAGCAAACAAAACTTCGGCATTGTTTGGATTTTTTTCCAATTCTTCATCAATCGCTTCTTGTGCGGAAACAAAATCTCCATTTTGCAACGCCAATGAAATCCATTTTATTTTGTTCTCATAATTTGGTGCAACATTGTCAATTTTGTAGTTTCCAAGTTTCACCGTGTTGACTGTTTCAACATCAACAATTTGCTTCTTTTCCGCCTTAATTGTCTCAACATCAACAGTTTGCAATTTTTTTGACAATTCAAGAGTGTTTGCAATTTCCGTCTTTACAACCGAAACAAAATCACCCTCAAATGTCACTGAATTGAAATCTACAATTGTTTTATTCGTCAAAAAGTCGTCAGGAAAATTTGACTTATCAGCATAAACCCTGTCGTCAATCACAACAACAAAACTTGTTTGACTTTTTTCTTTTTGCTGTGTGAAATAGTTGTATCTGTCAAACAAATGCACATATTCAGGGTCGGTCACCTTGACTTTTGAATTTGCAAACAAAACAAAAGTTTTTGCATGTTTAAGTGCCGTGAATATCTTGCATTCAAGAAGTTTCCCTTGCAATTCTTGCAAGAAAAAGACTGACAAATTTTCTTCTCTCAATTTCGCAACTGCACTGTCGATTTTGCTGTTTGGAGAGTCCTTTGTGTAGTTTAATGCACAAACAAAAACATCTGTTTTGTCTTCGGGAATCCCTTGCGACAAAACTGTGTATGCTTTTTCAATTTTTTTCGCATTCTCTTCATAAGTTTTTGCGATATCACCAGGAGCATATTGCACCGCAAGTTTATAGTCTTCATCTTCCAAAATTGATGGAATAATCTTTCCAAAAAATCTCGCCTTTCTTCCATTTCCGCTTTTGTTTGGATAGAAAACCATTTTGTTTCTTGCTTGCATTCTTCCATAATAGGCATTGAATGACATTGGATAGAGATTTATAATTTTGTCAAATGCTTCAATCGCCTCGTCAAATTTCAATTCTCGAAGTTTCTCATAAGCACCGACAGTCAAATATTCTTCTTCTTTTGAGGCGTGTTCGTCGACATAGAGAGTTCCGCAAAACTGGCATTTAACCATGTTCTGCCCAACCACAACATACCGTCTTCCTCCACAATTTTTACAAACACGCTCTCTCAATTTTTACTCCGCTTTTTTCTTTTTGATATAACTTGCAACTTCGTTGTTGTATTTTTCAAAGAGTTTCATTTCACTCTCTGTCACGCTTGGTGGCATGACTTCAAGCACCTTGTCAAAATGCTCATTTGTGACATTGACAACCGTGTCAGTCGCAATCGCTTTGAGCAGTGGCTCATCTTTTGCTCTGTCACACAATTCTTCTATATCGGCTCCGCTGAAATGCTCTGTTTGAGAAACAACTCTGTCAACATCAAAGCCTTCCGCAAGTGGCACACCTTTCAAATTTTTCTCAATCATAAATTTTCTTGCGGGTGCATCGGGCAAATCAAGATAAATTTTTTGAGAAAATCTCCCTGACCTCATTGCTGCACTGTCAATATCCCAAGGTCTGTTTGTTGCTCCCAAAAGAAGCAAATTTTGATTTCTTCCAGCGAACCCGTCAATTTGTTGCAAAAACTCATTCACTCTCTTGTCGTTATGAGTGTCATTTCCACGCTTTGCAAGCAAGTTGTCCATTTCATCAATAAAAATGATTGCTCTGTCTTGCTTGTTCGCCTCTTCAAACAGTGAGTTGATATTCTTTTCGCTGTCGCCAACCCATTTGCTCACAATGTCAGAGCCTTTCACAGCATAGAACTTTGCCCCAACTTCATTTGCAATCGCTTTCGCAATCATAGTTTTTCCCGTTCCTGGTGGGCCATACAAAAGAACACCGCCCCCAGTCTTTTTCCCATACATTTTGTATTTGTCGGGATATTTTATTGGATTTATCATTCGAATTGTTATTGCTTTTTTGACTTCTTCAAGACCTGCAACATCACTGAACTTTATATCAGGAATTTTGGCTGCTTGCCATTTCTTGACGCTCTCATCTTCTTCTTTTGTCTCGTTATTTTTCTTTGAACTTTTCAAATCTTCTTTCGCCAATCCCTCTGCAATGTCAAGCAATGCTCTTGCCCTGTCCATTCGGACTTCTTTCAACTTCCCGTCACTTTGTTTTGCCATTCTCATCATCGTTTCGCTTGCAAGAAGAAAATTTTTCTTTGCAAGAGCAATCTTCCCGTGAGCCTTTGCTTCACGAGCGTTTTTCATATACAAATCAAAAGTTTCTGACAAAACTGCGATTTTGGTTTCTTCTTTCACTTTCTATCACCTTTTAGTTTGATTCAGCATCAATTTTTTTCTTCAAATCAGCCATTTCTTGGTCAATTTTGCTGTCGGACAATTCATCGTCTTGACTTATTTGTTCGTTGATAAACTTTTCAAATTCTTCATCGGACATTTTGTTTGACTTACTCTTTCCCGCATTGTAGAAAGTTTCTTGTGTCATATCCATAAAGTTGTCCATTTGGTCAGTTTGAGTTTCAACAGCAACCATTGCTTGCTCAAATTGTGCTTGAATTTTTGAGAATTCTTTTGCATTGGCAAGTTTTGCCATTTCCTTGCTCACATCTGAAAGCCCATGCAAAAAGTCGGAAGTCATCATTGTCACATCTCTCATTTGAGCGGTGATTTCAAAATTCAACTTCATTTCTTGCGCTCTTTTTTGCTGTTGAACAGTCATTTTGTAGCCACTCAAAGCAAGTTTGAATTGAGAGTCTAAGCCCTTTTCCTTTGCTGTCTTTGCCGCTTCAATAAACACATGTTTTTGGTCTTCCAACTTGTCAATTTGTTTGTTCATTGAGTTGATTGTTCTTTTTATCAACATCTTCTTTTCGATTTCTTTTTCTTGTTTGCTCTTAAAAAGTCCCATTTTACTCTTCCTCCATCATTTTTTTCTTTTTTATTGTTGATTTTGCTTTTGCCTGTGCAAATTCTTGCTCTTCTTTCATGCTTGCGTCTTTCTCAAAGATTGACAGAACTTCATCTTCTTCTTTGTTGACACCATAAATAGGTTTGCTTATGTCATAAGCAGATTTTACTTCCGTGAAAAGTTCATCCGCATTTGTCAGCACATCTTCACTTTTGACTCGGGTTTGCAGTGCCTTATTTAAGAATTTTGCAAGTCCTGTTTGGTCTTTCAAAAGTTCACTCAACGGCACTTTTGTTTGAGTTTTGAAGAAAGTGTTGCTGTCGTAAGCATCTTTCAATTTTTCCATAAGGCGAATGTTGTATAAAAGATACATTCCCCTTTGCATACAAGCGTCTTTCTGCTCATTGAGATGCCCAATTTTCTTTGCATACAACAACTGCAAATCCTTGCTTGCTTCTTTTTTCCCCTTTTCCATAAGGGCGTCAATTTCTTTCACATGCTGGAAGATTTCCGCCTCAACAGTGCGTTCTTGTCTTTCAAGTTCGCAAATTGAATTCACCAAATCTTCACGATTTAATTTTTTGAATTTATTTCTTCCAAATAACCACATTTTTCACCACCTAAATGTATTCGACAGAATGTATAATCATAATCTGCTCAGTCAATCTTTTGTAGACTTTTTTTTGTTTTTCAGTTGCATAGTCAAGTGCTTTTTTGTATTCACTCAACCCCGTGATATTTTTGTATGTCGAAGGTTTTTCATTCAACACGCTTTCATCTCGAATTTGCAATTTGCATAGCGCCAAGCCCCAATACGCTTCGGAGCATTTTTTGTCAAATTGAAGTGCAAGCGAAAAGTTTAGTTTTGCCTGTTCAAAAAGCCCGTCACTCAAATTGAAATATCCAAGATTCAATTCATCAACCACTTTTTGTCGAACAACTTCATCAGTCACATTTGGTGAAGCATAATATTCTCTGTTCATGATTTCTGCTCATCCTTTTTTCTCTGCACGATAAATGCTTCAATTTCTTCCAGCACACGAAAACAAGTCTCTTGTGTGTTGTCCTTTGCAACCATAATTTTCAAGTCGTCAAGTCGATTTGCAATTTTTGTGTCAATAAGTTCAACCTTTGAATCGGAAGTTGGATTGAAAAATCTTATATTGTCTTTCACTTCAACCAGTCTTCTACAAAGCACATCATTTCCGTTTGCATAAACAATGATACTCTCGACATTTGCAACCATATTATTTATTGCTTTTTTATTTTTTTCAACAGCATGACTACCCATGTTTTCAACATGTGAAGAGAATTTTGTTTCCTTAATCACAAAATACACCGCAAGCCCAACAAGTGCCACACCAATCAATATATAAACCGCAATCATTTTTCACTCCCTTTTCATGCAAACTTATGCCCACAGCCAGAACAAAACTTTGATTTTGGCGGATTTACTGTCGAACATTCAGGACAAATTTTATCTCCCAAAACTTCACTGCCACACTCATTGCAAAAACTTGCATTTTCATTCAACACAGCGCCACAAGCGGGGCAAGTTTTTTCTTTCTTTGCATTTTGCCCTTTTGACAAAGCGTTCAGTCTTGCATAATCTTGCTCATCGATAATAATATTCGCAATGTTGAGAGTGAAAACAGTTATTCCATATTCATTCATAAGTTTTTGACTTATTTTTGTCAATGCCGAATTCGTCATCGCATTTCGAACAACAGAAATTTTGTTGAATGGGACACTGTTTGCATTTATATATTCAACAACTTCACCCTCAATAACGGACACCACAGTTGACATAATTCGCATTTGCAAATTTTCACTTGTCAAATCGCTGTCCGCCCCGATGAGATACAGATAGCACTTTCGTGGGTCGCCAATTTGAACATCGATATCCCCGCTCATTCCAACCTTGTAATTTTCTTCAAGATTTGAGTCATAGACCATAAACATTTGTGCTGTGCCCCACAACAATTTCAGTTTTGCTGTTTTTGACATAAACAGAATTTCAATTTTGCTGTCAGCATCCGTTTTCAAATCGATAAGAGATGACATCAAATATTTCCCAGATGACAAAGTTTGGAGCATTTGCCCATCTTTGACAAGGATTGCGTTGTGTGTTTCTGGAACAATCAAAGTCAATTTTGGCGATGAAACATTTTCCACCAAAATCTTTGTGAAAAGTTTCTCATTATTGCCAACAAATGTGATAACATTTTTTTCCATAGTCTATTATGTCCAATACCTCAACAATATTTTATCATATAACAATTTCAAAAGTCAAAAAAGATTTCATACAAACAAGAATTTGTTAAAAATTTTTATCACAAAAGACACTATTTTCAACCCGCTTGCATAAAAAGTCACATTTTTTCGCACTATTTAATACACTGATATTGTGCAATGGAATTTTGCATAAAAAAATACATAAGAATTTTAGGAGGAACAAATGAATTTTTTTGGCGGAAACAATTGTGGCGACAGCGTTCAAAATGAATGTGGTGGCGGAATGGATTGTTGTTCAATCATCTTTCTGCTCTTGCTTTTGCAAAACTGCGGATGTGGAGGATTTTCAAAATGCGGAATAAATCTTGACTGCAAAACAATTCTTCTTTTGCTCATTTTGTCAAAATGCGGGTTCACTGGAAACAGTTGCAACTGATGAAAAGTCCTCGATTTTCGAGGATTTTTTTTGTTTAATCAATTTTTTTTATCAAAGTCCTTTACTTTTTTGTTTGTTTATAGTAAAATACTTAATAATTGAAACTACAGGAGAACTGCTATGAATGTACAAAAAAAATTTGGTGAAGGCACAGAACTTGTTTGGGCGGATAGAAAGAGATTTCTTGGAATGCCACTTTCTTTCACGAGATATCGACTTGTGAGAAAAGGTGCAACATGGTTCAAAATGTTTTGCGATATCGGATTTTTCTATTCAGATATCGAAGAACTCAACCTTTACAGAATCACAGATATCGCACTCAATCAATCATTGATTGGGAAAATTTTCAACACTGGAACAATCATTTTGACAAGTAATGATGACACTCATCCAACACTTGAACTGAAAAACATCAAAGACCCATTCAAAGTGAGAGATTTGATTTCCAACTATGTTGAACAAGAAAGAAAACTCCACAATGTTGGACTTTCAGAACTCAAAATGTAAAATTATTTTTGAAAACAAAGAGTGTGAACATGAATATTGTTCGCACTTTTTTGCTTTTTTGCCACAAAAACACAACAAAATTGTGAAAAATATCAAAATTTTTTCGAAACTTTCATAAATTTTTGATTTTTTCTTGACACAAAAACAAAATTGTGATATCATTGTGTTTGCAAATGGGGGTATGGCTCAGTTGGTAGAGCATCTGCCTTGCAAGCAGAGGGTCGACGGTTCGAATCCGTCTATCTCCACCAATCAAAAAAGTTGACACAAAGGGTTAACCTTTTTGAAACTAGCAAAATAAAGGAACAATGTAAAATAAATACAATGTTCCTTTTTTTTGTATTAGTTTCAAAAATTATTAACTAAGAATATATAATAAATATTTATATTTTTTTTGAAAATATCATTCTTTTGTAGCAACAACTTTGTTGTTTTTTTAACACAGAAATTTTAATAAGACTTTTTATTTAATAATCTCAATAAAAAAGATTGACGAAGTGTGGGGATAAAATGTTATACTAATAACATATTAAAAGAGAGAAATATGGAAAAATTAAAATTAGGTTTGTTTGTTGACAC
>CAZIRI010000002.1:21073-68496 GCA_964541815.1 uncultured Lachnospiraceae bacterium | reverse complement strand
ATTTTCAACAAGCGGAATTGATGTTTTTTCTTCCGTGTCCGCCCTTGCAATTTTTTGATTTGGCATAAAACAAATTGCCGAGCAAAGAACCGTCAGCAACAAATAAATGATGAAAATTGAATGCAAAATTTTTGTTTTCATTAAAGTTATTTTAACACAAAAAAAATTTTTATAAAAATGATTTTAAGTGAAATTGTGTTTATTCTTCCAATTTCTTATTCAAAATGAAGAAAATTTTGTTAAAATGCATTGTTTTTGTGTGAGTGAGGGCTGTTTTGTTTTGTCAGTTTGTTGACAAAATTATTTGACAAATTTATAATATAAATATGATAACTGAAATTGAAAATGTGAAAATTGAAGAAAATCGAATAAATTTCGACTTTTTGAACAATGTTGAACTCAAAACTGAAAATGAAAAAAGCAAAATTTGGGATGCTGGCAAAACTTTGGTGGCAATTTCTCACACGCACGGAAAAGTGTCTTCTGAATTTGATTTGTGTGGAAAAAAAATCATCGACTGGGTGCGTCTTGCGTCTTCATGTTGCGAGCAAGTTTTGATTGATGTTGACGAAGACAATATTTTGGCGACTTTGAGAAAGGTTGTTGAAAATGATGTGTATGAAAAATTTGAATATGTTGCATTTTTATATGGCGACACACCGCTTCTTCAAAAAACAACTTTTGTTGACATTATGAACAGATTTGCAAACAGCGGACTGAATGTTATGAAATTGACTCGTGGATTTGTTTTTCGTGCAGATTATTTGAAAACTGCCCGAATTTTGCTTGAAACCAATGTTGACAATCTTGGGAAAGAAGAATTTTTTGTTGTTGACAACGCACAAGCAATTTCAATCGCTTTCAAAATTTTGAATGGAAGAATTTTGGATTATCACAAACAAAATGGGGTTGTTTTCTTTGGAGAGAACACAATTTTTGTTGATGCGGATGTTGAGATTGAAGCGGGGACAGTTGTTTATCCAAACAACATTTTGAAAGGCGAGAGTTATATTGGAAAAAATGTTATTCTTGAAAGTGGGAATTACATTTTGGACACGATAGTTTGTGACGAATGTTTTGTTTGTCAAAGTTATCTTGAAAAAAGCAAAATTGAGAGCGGGAGGGTTGTTGGACCTTTCGCAAAAATTGTAAATCAAAAAATTTAGGGTGCTGAAATGGTTGTTATTGTTGGAATTGGAAACCCTGGGCAAAAGTATTGCGGAACTTATCACAATATGGGTTTTGAAACTGTTGACGCTTTGGCAAAAAAAATTGGCGTGAGCATTGACAGAGAAAAATATAAGGCCCTTGTGGGTGAGGGGTTTATTGACGGCGAAAAAGTTTTGCTTGTCAAACCACAAACCTATGTGAATTTGAGTGGTGAATGTGTCTCTATGATAAGAAAAAAGTTTAGGGATGCAAGAATTTTGGTTGTTGTCGATGATATCGATTTGCCACAGGGATATGTTAGATATCGTTTGCGTGGTTCGGGCGGAACGCATAACGGGCTTCGAAGTATTGTGTCATATATTGGGCAAGATTTTGAAAGAGTGAAAATCGGCATTGGGAGAGATATCTCAAAAGATTTGGCGGATTATGTTTTATCTCGTTTCGACAGAAACTTTTTTTTTCCTGTGATTGAAAAAGCGGTTGAAATGGTTTGCCAAAAAGTGAAAAATCCAAATTAGCGAGAATTTTATGAAAAATTTGTTAGATATTCTTCAAAAAGATGTGATGCCAAACAAAAAACAGTTGGGCGGATTTTTTATTGGCGAAAAAGTTCTTTATTGTGCTTGCAAAAATCGATTTGTGTATATTTGTGCTGATTTTGTCACAGCAAGCAAGTTGAAAAAAGGGCTTGTTGAGTGTGATAAAAAAGTTGAAATTGTTTCTTGTGGAAGGGAAAATGAAGAGGAAAATGACCCAAATTTGATGCCTTTTGCAAGAGCAATTTCTTCTTTTATAAACTACAAACTTGACGCACTTATTTTCTTGCCGTCTTCACTTTCAACAAAATTTGATATGGATTTTTTGGATGAGAGATTGAAACTTGAAAAAGGGAAAGAATTTCCTATTGAAACGCTAAAAAAACGACTTATTGATTTTGGATATGAAAGAGTTGACTATGTGACAAGTGTTGGGCAGTTTGCTGTTCGTGGCGATGTTGTTGACATTTTTGCGGGCGACCAAGAACTCCCTGTTAGGTTGGAATTTTTTGATGACTCAATAGAAAAAATGATAAATTTTGATTTTTCGACCATGAAAACGCAAAATTTTGTTGAAAATTTGAACATTTTTCCACTTTTTTTGAAATTTGGAGATAATTCAATTTGTGATTTGTGTGATGAGATAATTGTCGATGAACCGACAAAAATTTCAAATGAATGCCAACTTTTGAAAAAGGGGAGAGAGGAATTATCATGGAGCAAAGATGATTTGTTTTTTGATTTTGACTCTTTGAATTTGAATAAATGTGTTGTTTTTTCAAACACGACAAAATCCACTTTTGAAAACAAAACTTTGGGACAAAAAAGTTATATAACCGACTTTTTGTCACTGAAAAAAGACATAGAATTATACGCAAAAGCGGGGCAAAGAATTTTTTTGTTTGGAGGAAAATATTTTGATATTTTGCAAGAATTTTTGCTGACAAACAAAATTGATTACAGAGTTTTTGCAAATGAAATTGTTTCTGACACAAAAGTATTTTTATGTAGAGATTATTTTCCATATTCTTTCAGTTTTTTGGATAAATTTGTTGTTGGAATTGGCACTGACGATATGTATAAGTCCCAGCACACAGATTTCCGTTCTGGAAAGCAAAATTTTTCGTATTTGCCAAAAATTGGGGATTATGTTGTTCATTCTTTTTATGGAATTGGACATTGTAAAGACATCGTCAGAATGAAATTGTCTTTGTTTGAAAAAGATTATTTTGTTATTGAATACAAAAATGGTGCATTGTTGTATTTGCCGTCCGAACAAACAAATCTCTTGACTGCCTATGTTGGCGGAGATGTCCCAAAAGTCAATTCGCTTGGCACGAGTGAGTGGAACAAACTCAAAGCAAAAGTCAAAGAGGATTTGAAAGAAGTTGCAATTGCTCTTGCGAAAATATACAAGGAAAGAGAAAATGCAAAAGGCTTTGTTTTTTCTCGTGATGAAGAACTTGAAAAGCAATTTTCCGATTCGTTTCAGTTTGAATTAACTCCCGACCAACTGCAAGCAGTGCAAGATGTCGACGGTGATATGGAATCATCCAAAATCATGGATAGACTCATTTGTGGCGATGTTGGATTTGGAAAAACCGAAGTTGCTTTGAGGGCGATTTTTAAGGCTGTTTATAACGGAAAACAAGTGGCATTTTTGTGTCCAACAACAATTTTGAGTGAGCAACATTTCCGCTCTACCATGCAAAGAATGGCTGGGTTTGGAATTCGAGTTGAAGTGTTAAATCGTTTCAAAAACGACAAGCAAACAAAGGAAATATACAAAAAAGTTGCGGACGGGAAAATTGATGTTTTGATTGGCACTCACAAGATTTTGAATAAAAATTTGAAGTTTAAGGATTTGGGGCTTTTGGTGCTTGATGAAGAGCAGAGATTTGGAGTTAAAGACAAGGAAAAAATAAAGAAAATGAAGACAGATATTGATGTTTTGACTTTGTCTGCAACACCAATTCCACGAACTTTGCACATGTCACTTTCGGGCATTCGTGATATAAGTGTGATTGCAACTCCTCCAAAGGACAGGCTTCCAATTCAAACATATGTGACTCCATACAGTGACCAACTTCTTGTTGATGTTGTTTCACGGGAGTTGTCAAGAAATGGCAAGGCATTGATACTTTTTAACAAAGTGGAAGAGATTTATCAGTTTAGGTCACATGTTGCAAGTCTTTTGCCAAGGGCAAAAATAGGAGTTGCACATGGGCAGATGCTTGAAAGTGAACTTTCAAAGACGATAAGCGATTTGTATGATGATAAATACAATGTTTTCATTTCAACAACTTTGATTGAAAACGGGATTGATTTGCCAGCGTTAAACACGCTTTTTGTTGTGGATTGTGACAGGCTGGGGCTTTCGCAACTCTATCAAATTCGTGGAAGAATTGGGCGTGCGGACAAACTTGCTTATGCATATTTGACCTATGACGGCGGAAAGGTTTTGACGGAAGATGCATACAAGCGACTTGACGCAATCAAGGAATTTAGAGAACTTGGAAGCGGTTTCAAAATTGCAATGCGTGACCTAGAAATTCGTGGGGCGGGAAATGTTTTAGGCAAAGAGCAACACGGGCATATGCAAAAAGTTGGATATGATATGTATGTCAAACTTTTGGAAGAGGTGACAAGAGAAATTTCTGGGCAAAAAGTTGCATCTTCAAAAGAAATTAAGGTTGAAATCACACTCGATGCGTATATCAGTGAAGAATATATTGTGTCGCAAGAAGAAAGAATTGTTTTTTATGACAAAATTAGCAAAATTTCAAATGCAACTGAATTGAGACAGGTGAGTGAAGAACTTGTTGAAATGAATGGTGATTTGCCTGTTGAAGTCGAAAATTTGTGTAAAATTGCATACCTAAAAAACATGGCAAGTGAATTTGGGGTGTGCAAAATTCGTGTAAATTCAAACGAATGTTCAGTTTTTTTCTATAAAACGGAAGAAATTATTGATAAAAGATTGTCGGATGTTGTCAAATTTTATGATGCGTGCTTAAAATTTGAAGATTTGCCTATTCTAAAAGTGAATGTTCAAGGGAAAGTTGTTGAAAAACTCGATTTATTGATTGAAATTTTCTCAAATGCACTGGGTTTCAAAAAAGATTGAGAAAATGCAAACTTTTGCTTGAAATTTATGAAAAAATGATTTATAATAAAATGGTTAGACGCTCAATAGGTTTGAGCAAATAAAATTTATGGAGAAAATTGTGAAGAAAAAAATCTTATCATTATTGCTTGCATTTGTTTTAAGTGTGTCAATGTTTGCAGGTTGCAACCTTGTCACGACTGACGACAAAACATATTACACTGCGACTGTCGCAACAATCACCTATGGCGACGGGATAAAAGAAGACATCTCAAAGAGAGAACTTATCACTGCATATTCAAGTTATGGATACAACTATGTTGACAACTATGGCATGACACTAAAAGAAGCAATTATGGAGACTTTGGACACTGTCGTTGAAAGCAAGTTGACTTCAAAGGCCGTTGTGGACTCTGGATATGTTTTGAATGACAATGAAACTTCATATTTGTGGTCTTCAACTTATGACGGATTTATTTCAAACTTGAAATCATATCTTGACAACAACAGTGATGATGAAGATGAAGACTCTGACGACTCTTCCTCATCAGTTTATGATGGCTACACAAGTGAATATACAAGCAGTTTCAAAATTGTTGTGGATAAAAATGGAAACATCTCATTTGAAAAGAGTTCTCGTGTGACAACAACAAAAAGCACAACTGAATATGTCGATGCACTCGGGAAACTTGACGGGGAAGCATACAATTTTGAAGTTGAGAAGTTCAAAGAGAAAATGTATGATTGCGTTCAAAACGCAATCACAAGTGGTGGAGATTCAAGCAAAAAGGCTTGGCAAAAGGCTTTGGACAAATATCTGAAAATTGTGAAAGAAAATTATTCATACATCACTTTCAACACAAACAAAGATTGCATGCTTTTCGAGTTCGATAGAATTTATCAAATTATGAAAACAAACTACTATTCAACTGTCTATGAAACAATATACAATCAATATGCAAAGGAAGATAGCGTTGCTTCATCTGTCACGGCAAACAAGATTGTGGAAACATACAAAAACAAAGTTGCTGTTGACTACAATTCATATGCAACAGCGATAGACACGACAACTTATGCATCAAATATGTTAAGCAGTGTTGGTGATGTTGATTATATTTTGACAGGAACTGATGCAACAAACTATTTCTATATCGCACCAATAAAGATTGAGAGAAAAACAACTTTGTCAGATTTGGACACACAAAAAGCAAATGGAAAAATTGATGCTCAAACATACAATGAAAAAGTTGCTGAAATAAACAATATGGGCAACAAAATCGTCACAATCAGAAATGAAAAGGGCGAAGACACCAATGAAAAAATCTCAATAAATGAACTTTATACGCAAATTTCAAAAGCGGTGACAAGTGCTGGGAAATATTCGACTGATGAAAATGCTGACGAAATAAACAATGCGGTTGCATTGCAAAAAGCGGATGCGTTCAAAAAATATTTCTATTTATATAATGATGATGACACATACAAAAATGCTGACTACAATGCAGTTTTTGGTGTTGACAAAGACAATAATGCTGTCACAAGTGATGATTTTGATGATGATGCAATCAAATCTGCAATCGTTTCATTGTATAATGGCGGAGATGTGAAAGTTGGGGATATATCAGAAGTTGTTCAAACAGATGATGCATATTACATTTTCTTCTATGCTGGGAAAATTGACAATTTGTTCCCAGTTGTCAACGGAAGTGTTTCAGTGAAGACGAATGAAGCAATCAATGTTTTTGCTTCAACAAGAACAAATATTTTCTCACAAAAAACATTGCTTGATGTTTTGTATAGTGAATGTGAAAGCGACAATTTTTCAGATTTCACATCAATGAATATGAACAAATTGAAGCATGATTGCAAATCAATCAAATATTTTGAAGCAAATTTGAAAAGTTTGTATGAAGAATAACAAAAACCGCCCCTATTAAATTGACAAGGGGCTGTTTTTTTGCTAAAATTGTGATAGTTGTGAAAAAAGATTCTGAAAAAATTGAAGTAGAAGAGAAAAATTCTCAAAATAATGAAATGGAGAGAAATTTTGTTTATGGGCTTGAAAAACCTGCAAAACAAAATCTTTTTTCACGCATAAAAAGCAAAATTGAGGCAAGGCGAGAAAAAAAACTTGCGGAATTAAACAGCAAACAATTGAGCGAAGAAGAGACAAAAATTGTTGAAGAAAAAATTGTTCAGGCTCAAAAAGAAGTTGCTGAATCAAAGAAAAACACAAAAAAGAAGAAAATAACAACTGTTGTATTCTTTATTTTCAACATTGTCATTGTCGCAGGGATTTTGACTTGGAATATTTTGTCATCAGACAATTTTACCCCACTTTCTTTGCTTAAATTGAATTTTGGATACTTGCTTTTGGCATTATTTTTCCTGCTTTTGATTGTTTTTGTTGACACGACATCAATTCACAGAATGCTATACAGAAAAACCTTGCGTTCAAGGTGGATTTTGGCATATAAATCGTTTGCGACCTTGCGTTATTATGATTCGGTGACACCCTTTGCTGCGGGCGGACAACCATTTATGATTGGATATTTGACAAGTCGTGATGTCCCTGGGGCAACGGCACTTGCAACACCTTTGTCAAAACTTCTTTTCCAAAATATTTCATGGCTTTTTGTGACAGGTATTTGTCTTGTGATTTCATTCACAAATCACATGAGTTCAGTTGTTTCAATTTTGAGTGTTGCGGGCTTTATTATCACACTATTTATGGTGTCAATGGTTCTTTTCCTGTCAATATCAAAAAAGGCGGGGAGTAAAGTTGTTTCGTGGTGTATCAGATTTCTTTGTAAAATAAGACTATTGAAAGATTATGACAAAAATTACACAAAAGTTATAACGCTTGTTGAAGACTATCAAAAAGTTATCAAAGAATACTCGAAAGCAAGATATGACTTGTTTTTACAATTTGTTCTCAACATCGCAAGAGTGTGTTTGCTTTTTTCAATTCCATATTTCATTTGCATGGCATTTGGAGCGGAAGGAGTGAGTTTTTTTGAATGCTTTGTTTGCACAGCGTTGATTGAACTGGCGGCAAGTTTCATCCCATTGCCTGGTGGGACGGGAATGAATGAGTTGTCGTTCACCGTTCTTTTCAGTGGATATTTGGCTGGGAATACTTTTTGGGCGTTGCTTGCTTGGAGGTTTTGCTCTTACTACTTCTATCTAATTCAGGGGTTGATTGTTGTTTCATATGACACGGTCATTGGCAACAAAAAATATTGTTGGACAAGAAAATGTCGTGAATTGCAATCTGAAAGTCAAGAGTTTAGAAGAAAACAAATCGAAAACTTCAGAATGGAGCGAGATAAAAGAAGACGAAAGGGGAAAATGTAAAAAGTTTGACAAATGTTTTAATTTGTTGGACTTTTTTTCTTTTTTTAGTTAAAATATATAAATATAAGGAGTTGTATATGCCTGATAATAATTTTGTTCCACCACGAAAACCACCCATTCCACCACATTTGGAGGCAAAAACTGAACCTGTTGTTGAAAGACCTCAACAAGTGCCAAACAGCACTGATTTTGCAAAACCAAATATTCCTAATGGTGTGAAAACTGAAAAAATGCCAGAAATTGCAAAAAATGTTGAGAAAAAAGAGCAAAAAATTGAAAAAAAGAAAGAAAAAAAGCCTGTAAACACAAAACCTTTGTTGTGGTTTTTGCTTGTTTTGTCAGTTGCTGCGATTGGATATATTGTCTTTTTGATTGTGAATGCGGGTATAAATTAAATTTTTGAAAAAAGCGTATTGATTTCAATATGTTTTTTTGTTTTATTTCTCATTTTTGTGTCAATTATATATTGTATGAAGAAAATAATTGTTGGACTGTTGATTTTGAGTTGTCTGTGTTCGTGTTTTTGCTTTTCGAATTTGGAAAAAACAATTTATTCCATTTTTGGAAATTTTGATGTTGTTCGGGTGTGTGTTGTTGATGACAAGGAGTGGGAATATGACGACGATTCGATATCTTCCGTTGTTTGTGGGGACAAAATTTTTCATTATGGGACTTTTGATGAAATAAAAAATAGAGATTTGAATTTTGATGATGTTGATTCCATTCAATTTTATATTGTTGGGGCAACTTTGTCTGAAATTGAAGAAAAACTTGGTGGTGAAATTGTTTTTTCTGAAAAAATTGATGAGAAAAATGTGACATATCTCTTTGTTTCTTGCTGGAAAAAGAGTGTTGCTGTTGAAAATAAGAAAGTGAACTGCCAAATTGTTGAGAGAGAAAATGATATTGTTGTGGCTTTCCCCATGATTTTGACAAGTTATTAAATTTTTGTATAAATGCAAAAAAATGTGTTAATCATTGTGTTTGGAGGGGTGAAAATGAAAAAAAATAAAGTTTTTGCGTATTTGAAAAAGTGTGGAATTGTTGGTGGTGGGTGTGTTGCATGCGGTTTGATTGCTCTTGCAATCGCTTTGAATGTTGCTCCAAAGGAAGTTGAACTTGAAGAGCAAGTTGTTTCAACGGAGAGTTTGCATTTTGGATTGCCAATGGAAAATGCAGTTGTGGTCAAAGATTATGCTGATGACCATTTGCAATTTAATGAAAGTTTAGGGCGTTGGGAAATACATTTGGCAGTTGATTTTGCTTCTGACAATAACAATGTTTTGGCGGTTGCTGATGGAGTTGTGACAAGCATTGGCAACAATTCTCTTGACGGGTATATTGTCAAAATTTCACACAAGGACGGGTTTGTGAGTGAATATTCTTCTCTTGCAGAAATTCAAAACCTTGTTGTTGGCTCGTCCGTTGTGGTTGGAGATTTGATTGGCACGGCTTCCACAACTGCTGGAAATGAACTTTCATCTGGAAATCATTTGCATTTTGTTTTGTTGCAAAATGGAGTGGAGGTTGACCCAAACAATTATCTTGATTTACAAAGTAAATAATTGAGATTTTTTGATAAAAAAGTTGATTTTCGTGTTGAAATATGATATTATATAGAACATGGAGGTCAATATGGTTTTCGAAAAAGTGGCTCTTTTGGTTTCTGAACAACTTGGAATATCAAAAGAAAAAGTGAAGATGGAATCAAATGTTGTCGAAGATTTGGGTGCAGATTCTCTTGATGTTATCGAAATGCTTATGACATTGGAAGATGAATATGGCATATCAATTCCGGATGAGAAAATTGGACAAATCAAAACAATTGGCGATATAGTAAACTTGATTGAAGAAAGCAAAAAGTAAACGGCAGATGTCGTTTATTTTTTTTGACAAAAATTCTCATAAATCGACAAATTCTCACATATTTTTTTGTGTGGGAGGAATTTATGAAATCGTATATCAAAGAAAGGGTTTTGAGTGAGGCAAAATTTTTTATTGAAGAAAAATCCACTGTTCGAGGTGTTGCAAAATATTTTCATTTGAGCAAGAGCTCTGTGCATAATGATTTGTCAAACAGGTTGGAGGAATTGGACAAAGATTTGTTTTTTGATGTGAAAAAATTGCTTGATTTGAATTTTTCTCAAAAGCATATTCGAGGCGGTTTGTCGACAATGAAAAAATATCAAAAAAAATAATTTTAGAAAAACACCAAAAAATCAATAAAAAATGCAAAAAATGTGAAAAAAAATGCAAAAAAATAATATTTTTGTATTTTTTTATTATTTTTTATCAATTTTTTTTATAAGCGAAAAATAAAGGTGAAAAAATATTAAAAAATTATTTTTTAATTATTTTTAATTATTTCTCGATTTTCTTTGACAATATTTGACTTTATTTGTGTATTTTATATATAATATTTATATAAGCAAAAAGAGATTATGTCTTCTTTTGGGAGGGACAAACGATGAAAAAAATTGCATATATTTTTGTGGGAATTTTGATGATGCTCGGCGGAGTGACTCTCACGGCTTGTGACAAGAAAGTGTCGCTTTCTGTTTCGACGCAAAGTGTGGAACTTACTTCAAACTATGAGGTGTCTGACAAGGATTATCAGGTGAGTGAAGTCGAGGTCAATGTCAAAAATTCGGATCTTGGAATTGTTGTTGAATGCGTGTCTGGGCAGTGTGTGACTTTGGAAAATACATACACGACAAAAAGAAAGGCGAACAACAAATATGCGTTCAACATAAGGACAGCCGAAGACAAGAGCAGTGGTGACGCAATCGTGAAAGTTTCTTCTCTTGAAGACTCTTCTCAATTTGAACTTATCTCTGTGAAAGTCTACACGGGTGTTGAAAGTTTCAGTGATTTGAACAAAAATCTTCCAAATGGAGATTCAAACAATTTTGTTGTGAAAGGTGTTGACAAAAATCTCGCTTTTGAAGATTTCTTCACTTTCGAACCTGTGACAGCAAACATTGTTGATGTTGAATGGTCTTTGGAGAGTGAAGTTAGTGGTGCAAAAATCGAAAATGGAGTGTTGTCCGTTTCTGATGAATATGCACTGGGCAGTGTGACTGTTGTTGCAACCTACACTGAAAACTCTCAAATAACAAAGAGCGTTGAACTTGCCGTTCTCAACAATTCCACAATCAAAAGTTTTGTGATTGGAACTGAAAACGGTGACAAAACTTTGATTGGTGCTGGTGTTGAGGGTGAGTCTGTGTCAGTGTCTTTGAAGAGAAATGACACTGGCCGTTCAAAACTGACGGGGGCTTTGACGGTTGACTCAAATTGTGAAGTTGAATTTCTCCCAATCATTCAAATGAGAAGTGGAAAGGAAAAAGTTTCTATCAGTGTGACAAATCAAAAATATTTCACATACACGGTCGAATCTGCCACAACAGATTCTTCAAGTGAAAAGGTCTACACTTTCGCTGTTGACGCATACAACAACGAAAGAGCGAACAGGCTTTTTGGCGATTTTGAATTTTATCTCGATGTGCATTACAAGGGCTATAACTATGACATAACAACACAGGACAAATCTTTGATTTTGATTGAGACTTGTTATGTTGCTGAAAGGGTTGATTTGCTCAATGAAAAAAATGAAAACATAAACAATCAAACGATTGATATTTTCTCAAATTCGGCATATCAAAATGGTCATGGGTATTGCATTGGATATTCAATCACACCTACTGATGTTTCGCTTGACAGTTATTCTTGCTACATTCAAAGAAACAACAAGGATGTTGGCGATGAAACTGTGAAATTTTGGTGCAACAACAAATTTTTGACATTTGATGAAAATGGAAAAAGCGAAGAAATCACTGTTGGCTCAAAAGTGTATGTTTCAGTTGGGAGTGCTTCCGCATCATTGAGTGGCATTGAATTTGAATTTGTTTCAGTCAGCAGTCCAAATTCTGCAAGAACAAAAATTTATTTCAATTTGTATGAAGTTGATATTGATGAAGAAAGTCTAAATGTTTCCATTATTGATGATGAGGGCAATGCGGTTGAACTTGAAGATGCCACAACTTACATTTCTTCAAGTAAAAATTCGACAAGAACAAAAGATTTTAAGTTGAAAATTGACGGAATCACTGCAATTGCTGGACTTTCTCTCGTGAGCAGTGGCAACAGCAATTTTGAATATTCTCCAATATCCTTGTTAAAAAGTCAGGATAATGATGAGGGGAAATTTATTGTTGTTGGCTTGACGGTGAGTCTTGATGCGATAAACTTTGAGGGTGTGTCAACTTTTGGATTCTATCATGTTGTTGGCAAGTCGTCAAATTCGTTTAATATTGAATCGTTCATTCCTTTGCAGACTGCTTCTGTGAAGAATGCGGACGGTTCCGCAAGCAATGTCTTGTCTTCTTATTGCGAGCAAGGCTTTGTCAAGGGTGACGGCGAGATTGAAATTGACGGTTCCAATTCGGCAAATTCAATTGCAAAAATCATGATTGAAGCGGGGACAACTGCACTTGTCTCTTTTGACACTCAAAAAGCAACCTTGGACAAAGAAAATCAATATACAATCTCTTATTTGACGGAACTTGGCGACAGGGACAGTGTGACAAGCGCTTTGAAAACTTCAAACAGTGGTGTCGCAACAAATGATGATGCATTGAAAGTTCAATTGTCAGCAATCTTTGATTATGCTGTTTTCTCTGGAATGAATTCTGACACATTCATTCGCAGTTGCTTGAAATATTCTGATGACGAAATTGCGAAATGTTATATCGGAGAGGGGGAAAATAAATCACTTGTTTCTCTTGCCGATATTTCCACTTTGTATAACTATTTGCTTGACAGTGAACAAACTCGTTTTGTGATGAATGACGAAAAAATTGTTGTTTCAAATGCAGAGTTTAGAGATTTGATTGCGGTCACATTCAATGGATACGATGAAAATCATGAGAGTAAAAGTTTGATAAGATTCTTTGTGCTTGAAAGTTTCTATGATGTTGAACAATTCTCATCAAATGTGAAATCAGAGGTTTTGTATACAAGCGAAACTTTGAGTTCTGCGGATGCTGATAAGGCCTTTGTTTCAGTCAAAATAACGACAAGAACTGACCGTTCTGTTCCAACATATTTGACAAAGGAAGATATCTCTTTTGAGTCAAATCTTGAAGAACTTAATGAAAATCTTGAAAATTCATATTACACAATCGCAGGGATTGATATTGTTGGTGGATACATCACATTTGGTGTGACTGCAAAATCAACAAATGGGCAAATGTCACCTGTTTGTGATGTGTTGATGGTGAAATATTCAACGACTCAAAATATGGGTGTCAACAGACAAGTTAAGTTTGAAAAAGTCGCCCAAATAAGTTTTGAAATAAAGAACATGGACAGAGTTGAAAAAGTCTCTTGGAACAATCAAACAAGTGACGACAAGATTTATTTGAATTTGAAGTCGCTCAATGCAAAAGACAAGCAATTTGTTGTTTCAATGAGCGTTTCTCCATCAAATGCTTATTCAACTGATTTGGTGTCAAAATTTATCACACTTTCTGGTGCTTCAAGCATTTTGAATATCGATTCAAGAAATGGTGGAAAAATTTTGACTTTGAGCATAAGCGGAACTGCGAACGATGACGGCGGATATGGATATTTGTTTGTTTTGCCAAAGGATATGCTGAAAATCAATGGTGGAACGGAAAAGATTTTGGTTTATAAGAAAGCCGTTGACAGCAATGGTCAAACGGTTGAGGTTGCCGATTATTTGGATTGGCAAACATTTGCAAATGATTACAGCAAAATTGTGAACGGGGAAGGTGATTATTTGAATTACTTCCGCAACGATGCACAAGAAAAAGTTTTGAATTCAAGTGTGATAAAAAGAATTATTGTCACTATTGCGGACGGAAAGAGCAGAGAAACTGCAATTCAAGTGACAAATCAAGACGAACTTGAATCTATTGTGACAACCTACACCTACAAAATCGTGAACGACATCACTTTGGATGGTTGGAAATCTTATAATGAATTTTCGGGAGAAATTTTTGCTGACGAAACTCGAACATTGAAATTTACAAACGGAAGTCAAGCATTTGTCAACAATTTGAAAGGAACGATTGACAATATCACTTTTGTTGGAGAGGTTTCTTCAACAAATTCTCAATTTTCGGGCTTTGTTGCAAACAATGTTTGTGAAACGGGTGTAATTGAAAATTGTGTGATTGATGTCTATTATGAAAATGGAAATTCAAGCGACTATAAGAGCAGTAAACTCTCTTGTGAAAGTGCTGACACAGACATATATGTCGGTGCTTTTGCAGGCAACAATGCGGGAGAAATTTTGAATTGTTATGCTTATGGCGTTTCAATTGATGTGACATCTTCTTCAAATGCTTATGTTGGCGGAATTGTGGGAGCAACAAACATTGAAGGAACTGAAGAGAGTTTGCATAATAGCAAAATCGCAAATTGTGGATTTGAATTTTACAAATTTTCGAATGCTTCAAACAACAAAATCACCGTGAAAGTGGGTGATGAAAAGACGTCATATTTTGGTGGAATTATTGGATATGATATTTCTGGTGTTGGAGCAATAAACAATTCTTATATATATTCATTTGCAAGCGAGAATGACCCTGATAGTGAAAAAATCATTTCATGTGGCAATGTTTGCGCATTTGTTGGTTATTCAAGTGTCGGGGGAATTACATTCAAAGAATGCTTTGCTTATTTGGGGAATGTTTCACAAGTTGTAATAACTGGAATAAATGAAGAGGGCAAGAGTTATGTTGTTAACTTGTATAATTGTTATGTGACAGAAAAAACTGTGAATAATGATGTGGAAACTGTGACAATGAATGCATATATAGGGAAAAATGCAACATCAGAAAAAGTGACAACAATCACAGGTGACACAAAAATCAATGTTGATGGTGGTGTCAAGGTTGATGCGAGTGTTTGGGAAATTGACGCTGAAAACTCATCTTCATTTGACAAAAATGTCAACTTTGGACTTTTGCACCTGAAAAACACACAACAAATGAAAAGAGTTGATGTTGAAGATTTGACGATTTATGATGTCTCTTTGGGGGAAAAATACTCACAAGTTTTGTCTGTTGAAAATTCAGAAAATGAGAGTTTGGGTGGAGTGCTTTTGCTCTACAAAACAACAACTTCACTTGCGGATGCAACTGAAAAGACACAACTTGAAAGATTCAACACAATTTCAATCAAAAATATGTTGAATTTGACTGACAAAGAAGCAAAAAGTGTTGTTTTGACAACTGGCAGTTCAAATGTTTCATTGACGGCGGATTCAATCAAACTATTATCAAGAAATGTTTCAGAGTTTGATATTGTTGTTCATTCAAAGACCGATTTTTCAAAGACAAAAACATTCAAATTTGTTGTTGTCTACTCTTTACCAGAACTATCGACAAGGGTTGACGGTGTTGAGTTTGATGACGGCGTGTCTTTGTATGTTCAAACAGGAGTGAATAATATCAAGACTGTTCATTATGGAACAACAAACAGTATTTCTTTGGGTGACGGCTCATCTTCATACATTCTTTCAAAAGAAAATTACAATGTTTCGTGTGAACTCTCTGACAACACTTATGACGAAGAAAATGAATATGTGACAGCAAGTGAAGAAGGGTCAAGACTGCTTCTTCAAGCAAACAAAGCACACGGGGAGAAATCTTCTTCAAAAGTGAAGTCATATGTTTATGTTGACTTAAACGATGATAAAATAATGGGTGAAACTACCACAGTTCAAACTGGCACGGGAACGAAAGTTGAAACAACTTTCATTCAATTTGTTGAAAAATCAATCGGACAAGCAATAACAAGGATATTCAATGTTGTTTCTTATGACGGAGCAAAGTCTTTGGTGCTTGAAAATGCAAACAGTTTGGTTGTCAAGGCTTCTCAATATGCAAGTTTTGTTGCTGTGATGACGACTGACAGTGAAGATGACAATCTTGTTGTTGGTTTGAAATATGGCGATGTTGAATTGGCTCCAACAGGCTCGGAAACAAGCAAGAGTTTTGTTGTGGACAATGATTTGACGCTTGATGTTTCATGGACAAAAACTTCTGTGAGCAGTGGAGTATATCGCTTTAATGTTTTGGTGAAAGTTGCTGAAAATTCAAAGCATAAAATAACTCATGACTATGACGATTTGACTTTGATTGTCAATGCAAAGAGTCAATCACAAAACACTTCAATGTTGAAAACCGTTGATTTGAGTGTGCAAGTTCAAAACATTGAAGACACAACGATTTTGACTTATGGAATAACAAACAGATATTTGAGAGATTCAGTTTTGTATTACAACACTGAAAATAAGGTTGTAAGCACATTCAGTCCTGCAAGTGAAGGAATTGTTTCGGTTGTGCTTGACCCTGTTTATGCAAATTTGACGCATTTCACATTGACTTATGAAGCAACGGGAGAATCCGTTGGCATTGTGAATTTCACAAGATTGGTAAACGATTCAAGATTTGGATTCTATTATGACCAAAAAAATTCTTCTGCATTGAGTGATGGCTCGGGCATTCGAGTTGACCTTACTGACACAGATAAGCAAGGTGACGGGGTGTTCTATTTCAGAATGTATGTTTCAAGCACTTTTGCTTCAAAAAGTTCTGTCAAATTGACACTTTCTTGCTACAACGGAAAAGAATTGGCTTGGAGCGGAAGTTATAACTTTGCAGTTGATTTCAAAGGAGAAGCGACCGTTCTTGTTAATGGTGACACAACTTGCATTCTTGCAAAGGGTGACTCTGCGACAGTGACAATCACTGTTGACGCTGACCAATCTTTGGATAATATGTATCTTGTCAACAACAAATCAAACATTTTCTTGACAACTCCAACTTATGAAATTGTTGGAACACAAAAGATATACACAGCGACTTTGACTGCTCTTGTTGATGCAACTCTTGTGGGTGAAAGTATTGACGAAAGCGTTTCAAGCGGAATTTTCTATGTGTGTGCATCGGTGAAGAATGTTGTTGCGGGCATTGAAGAAATAAAAACAACACAGGCAACAGTTTGTCTTGTTGATTTTTCTGTTGATGCTGACAATATTTCGTTGACCACAAAAAGCGGAACAGCGACCTACAATGGCAAGAATTATGACAGATATTATGTTTATATTGGCGAGACATCTTCATTGTCTTTTGATTATCCACTTGTTCCAGAAGAATATAATTATGTCTACACAAACACAAGTCAAAAGGAAGCGGTGGACGAACTCAACAAAAATCGACAAAGTTTTGCTTTGAATGGCTACTATAAAGACGACAAAGTTGGATATTATATCAATTATGATGTTGATTCGATGACGGGAAGTGCAAAAGAATTGACTTTGGTTGACAGACTTTGGTATGCGACAAGTGAGTCAAGTGCGGTTGCTGTTGACAGAAATGGTGAGATTGTTTCAAACAACTATTTCACATTGAAACAGTCTGAAAACAGTTTGGATTCAACACCTTACACAGAACTTCAAGTGACAGGTAAAAGAGCGGGAACACAATTGATGAAACTTGAAACAGTTGTTGTTTCGCAAGGGGTTAAGTTTGTTTATGAATATTACTTTGTGATTGTGGTTGAAGTTTGGACTGATGAAGACACTCCAACACAAATTGCAACGGCAGAAGACTTTGTTGCGATGGCAAGCGGGGAAACTGCTGGTGACTATATGCTTGTGAATGATATTGTTCTTCAAAATTACACGCCAATAAGCACGGACAACATCAATTCGTTTGACGGAAATGGTTATGTGATTTATTTGGATAGTTTTGCTTCACAAAGTGGAGAAATTTTGAATTTGGCTCTTTTTGACAGTGTTGCTGAAAACACGACACTGAAAAATGTGACTGTCAATATATATAATGGTGGACAAATAGCAATTGATGTGAGTCAATACAGCACGGCAAATATTGCGGGCTTTGCTCTTTCAAATGAGGGGATTATATACAACTGTCAAGTTGTGTCCTTCTATGACGGATTGCAAAACAACAGCAGTCAATTTTCTGACGGCACAGAGAATGGGCTTGTTGTCACATACACAAAAGGAAAATCAGACAGCGTTATACTGACAACTCAAATGGATAAAGAGTATAGCATTGCGGGCTTTGTTATGACAAACAGTTCTTCAATCACAAATTGTCGTGTTGGCGGTGACAGTTTGAAATATATTGACAACATCGCTGGCACAGATTATGTAAATTCGATTGATCTAGGGACTTTCACAATTTCAGGGCAAGGAAATATTGCGGGCTTTGTTTATCAAAATGACGGAAGTGTGAGCGCATCTTTTGTGAAAGATGTTCAAATCACAAACAAAATGGAATACAACGCTTCTCAAACTGCGGGATTTGTTTTGACAAATAATGGCGACATTCAAACAAGTTATGTTGAGGGTGTCAAAGGCACACAAACAAGTGAGGAAGTGATTGTCCACAACAATGTGACAAACATAAAATCTGCGGGAATTGTTGCGGGATTTGTTTATGAAAATGCAAATCTTGTGAAAAATTCTTATGCAAATATTGCAATTGAAAAGACGGAAAACAAAGCATTTATGGTGGCTGGATTTGTTTATCAAAATGATGACACAGGAACGGTCACATTGTGCTATTCTGCTTGTGAAATTGATTCAAGTGATATTGGGGAAATGCAATTCTCTGGAATTGACGGAAGCGAAAACTCTTTGAATAATGGGACAATCTCAAATTCTTATTTCTATCATGAATCAAGAGTTGATGACACAATTCAATCAAAAATGGCTTCTGGTGCAACGGCTTTGCATGATGTTGATGATATGGATTCGTTCTATGGATTTAGTTTTGCTTCGGATGACGGCGACTACAACGGAATTTGGAAGATGACAACAAACGGAATTGCTCTTGTGAGTGCAAATGAAATTGCGATTTCAAATCGATGTGTTGTTGCGGGTGATGATGAGACATACAAAGTGTTCTACAACAGAAATATCCGTGATGCAAAGACATTGAGTTATGTTGATTTGACTTATGGAAGTGATTCAAATCCAATCATAATTCGTTCGGCAGAAGATTTTGCAAAAGCAATGGGAAATGCAGGAACAACTGAAATTTCTTCATACAAGAGTTATTATTCAGACACAGAAGTGTTTGGAAATTACAGGCTTGTTCATGATATCGATTTGTCAGAGATACAACAAAATGCGGAAAGTTCTTCAACTTTGAAATTGACAACAATGTCAAAAACTTTCTCTGGAATTTTTGACGGAAATGGTTTTGCAATTCAAAATATAAGTCTTGCGGGGAGTTCTTCGGATGAAGACTTTGGCCTTTTTGCAAGACTTAGCGATGCTGTGATTATGGGTGTTGATTTGACGGTTGATTCAGTGCATAACTCACAGGCTATGATTGTTGGTGTTTTGGCTGGAACGGCGACTGATTCAAGAATTATTTCAGTTTCATTGGCTCCAACAGAAAATTCTGAAACTGGGAATGTTTTTGTTCAAGGAAACAACATTGTCGGCGGAGTTGTCGGGATTTTCATGGGTGAAAGCGTGATGAGTGACATACATATTGAAAATATGCAAGTCTTCTCGGTTTATTATTCAAGCAAAACAAAAACAGCGGTGGACAGCAATAAAATGAGGACACTCTCTTCATCTCTTGACAGTGGAGCAAGTTTGAAAGATGTTGCTGGCACAATTTCATATGCGGGTGCTGTTGCTGGATATGTTGATGTATACAGTTCGGGCAGTGAAAATTATATAAAATTCAGTTCAAACATTGAAATGAGTGATTGTTCGATTTTGTCAGTGAGGGTTTCGGACTCAATTGAAGTTTATGCGGAAGTTGCTGGTGGAATCTTTGGATATGTCGGCAAAAACACTTTGGTTTATGATGCAACATTGACTTTGGATGCTGATATGGCTCTTTCAAATCAATCTCATATCATTTCAAAAAATCTCTATGCTGGCGGTTTGGTCGGCGAAAATTATGGCGGTTTGTTTGCGGTTTCTGCAAGTTATGAAGAGAGTTTGCAAGAAGTAATTGAATCAAATGAACATGCTTTCTACAATGGCTCTACGAGTGTTGAAAAAGGTCAACAGTCTATTTTCTCATACACCACAAATGATACGGGATATGCTGAAAACATAAACAATCCATTGTTTATTGGCGGTCTTGTCGGATATATGGGTGGCGGATACATCAACATTGGCTACAACAAATTAAATGTCATTTCTCATGGTTCAAACACTGTCGCAGTCGGCGGAATTGTCGGAGTTGTTGGATACACTTCAAATGACTACAAACTTTCAATCACGACTGATGAATGTTATGTCGGTGTCACTCTTTATGGGGTTTACTCATCGGGAGATGTCGAAATTTTGTCAAATGATGGAGTGTCAGATAGGGTTGCTTCTGGAATTGTTGGTGCAATGGAAATTATTGCTGATGAGAAAGGTGTTGGCTCAAATGCAACAAAATTGTGTATCAAAGATGCAATGGCATTGAATTATCTCACAAATCTCAAAGACAGCGAGGGTAATTTGACCAATGTGACAAATGGTGTAAGTTCGACACATGCACTTCTTATCGGGACACTGTATGCAGTGGATAAAAAAGATAGTTCAATAAGATATAGCAACGAAAATCGTTCGCTGTCTTCATCGATTTATTTGCTTAACACTCTCAATGACATTGTTATTGATTTGAAAGTAGGCGGTGAATTTAATGGCGATGAAAGCGGTTCAAAAACAGTTGGTGGATACACAAAATACACAATCAACAAAACTGATGTAAACATCAATATATGTGGCTTTGGCAGTGGGAATTACAATTATAGAACGACTCAAAGCGACTGCGTTTTGGAAGCACAATTTATCGGCGACTCTTCAATGTCGACAATGTCTTATGCATTTTCAAGAATGTATAAATATTTCTTGATGAATGGTTGGGAAGAAAAATATTGGGTTCACGACACAGGAAGTTTGTTCCCAGAGATAAATTTGACACCACGAAATGATGTCATCTATTGGGATGCTTATACGGAATCAACGGATGATGTGTTCAAATGCATACAAGAAGGCAAGAAAGTGACAATTGTTGTGCGTGGATTGACAAGCGATGACGACAATTGCAACACAGTTAAAGACATTGATTTGAGCACCTATAACTACAATGGGGTCAAATTCTCTGAATTGACTTTCAAAGGAAAATTGTTGGGCTATAATGAATATATGGGGATTCAAAAGAATGCTTATTCATTCCAAATCAATAAAGAAGGAACGGGTGGTCAAAGTTCAAGTTCTCCAGTTGGGATTATTTTGAATGGGTCATCTTTGTTCAATTCGCTTGAAGGAGCAACAATTCAAGGTGTGCCAATTTATATGAATGTCAATATCTCACGCAGTGTGATTGCTGACAGGGCTATAACTTCAATCATAAGAAAGGTTGATGTTGTCTATGGTGGCGATGTGACTATGAATGGAGTGACAAGCGGTGGTGCTTCAAGTGCAGGGCTGTTTGTTCCTGATGCATTGTCAACATCCTTTGAAACAGTCAATTTCTTGTGGAAAGTAAGTTCAAATGATTCAGGCGCAACAACAGTGACAATGAATGTTGGAACTGGCAATGAACAAATGGCTTATGCGGGCTTGATTGCGGGACAGATTCATGAAACAAATTCATACACAAATGTTGTTATTTCAGATATCAATTTTGGGGTTTACAACAATTCTGAAGCAAAATTGAAGTTGAACGTCGTAATTTCGGCAAAGCTAAAAACTGACGATTCAAAATTGTATGCGGGACTGTATGCAGGCTTGATTTCTCAAGAAGAATACAATGTTCCAATTGGCTTGGAAATTCCACAAATTGAAAATGTCACAATCAAGGCAAGCAGTAATAAAAATGATTGTATTGGTGGAAATGCTTGTATTGGTGGAGTGGCTGGAAAAGCGGTCATCTCATCTGCATCATATTCTGCAAAGGCGGATGAAACGGCTGACGCAAAAGGCATGACGATTGTTGTTGGTGGCTGTGCAAATGCTTATGCGGGCTTGATTTTTGGGGAACTTGGAAATGCGACAATGGAACTCAAATCTCAATATACGGGTGCAAAAATCGTTGGAAAGATTTTGAGTGAGGGCAATTCTGTCACAAATGCGGATATTGGTGGAATTGTTGGAAAAACAAATTCAGCAACGGTCTCTGTGAATGGAATTCTAATTGATTTGATTGTCGGGAATACCACAAACAGTGTTGTCACAGAAACCTTGGAAGAATTTGACAAAAATCAAGAAAATTATGACTTGGATAAATATTCATTTGAGAGCACAAACCTTTATGTCGGCGGTGTTGTTGGCGAAAGTGTCGGCGGGACAATCTCATTCTCTGGAAATTTGCAAATTGACGGGGGTGTTTTCGCAAAAACAACTGCAAATGAAAAAACAACTGCAAATGCTTATGCTGGTGGAATGATTGGAACGGCACAAGACACAAGGATTGGAATCAGTGCAAATGTTGTCAACAACTTGAATATCTATGCAAAAGCAACAACAACGACAACAACGACAACAACAGCACACATTGGCGGTGTTGTTGGAAATGCTCAAGGTGTTGGTTTCACATGCAATGGCAGTGCGCTTTGTGAATACAACGGAATCACTATTGTTGATTCTTCAGAAATTGTCTTTGGTGGTGCCGTTGGAAATGGGGTAAACTTATCTTCTGATACTGGACTTTCAAACATTTATTATGGCGGTGCATTGAAAGTCTTTGGTGAAGCCTTGAATGGTGGGCAGTTGACCGTTGGCGGTGTGATTGGACAAGTTGGTTCCTCAAATGGCTTCACGATTTCAAAATGTTATGCCTATGGTGATGTCATGATTATGTATGGGCAAAACTCTGCTGACAGATTATCTCAATATATCTTTGGTGGAATTGTTGGAAATGTCAATATATCATCAGGCAACGAAAACAACGCTAGTCAAACAATCAATATCAATGGTTGCTATTCACTTTTGACAAACTTTAATGATAGGGTGTCAACTACTCAATCTTCAAATGATGTGACCGCAACGACGAATGACCATATTGGTGCGATTGTTGGACAAAATGCGGACAAGGTGAGTTGCAGTGAAAACTACTACAATTCGAGTGTTTGTATGGCATATCAATATGAGAACGAAAATTTTGATGTGGGATATGTTTCAGGCGGTTTTGATGGATATAGCACAAAGAAAACAGAAAATATTCTTGCAAAATTTTCTTCAATAAGTGGTGTTTCTGGGGCAAAAATCAACCCATATCAAGGTTATTCAAGTTATAAAACGGCTGTTAATGCGAAGACGGTTGGCAATTCACATGGCATCACATGGATAAATTTGAATGAGACTGAATGGACAAACAACATTGACAACAATCTGAAAGATGTTATGTTTGTTGGCAATGGGCAAACTGTGAAAGTCAAGGGAAATGACACAGATAAAGACTTCTATACAAACAAACACTTTATTGGCGGATTTGTGAACGAACTTGGCACAGCGGATGAGAATAAGATAGAGGCGCATTTCTCTGGAATTTCAGGTGTTGTCTTTGATTTGGACATTGCTGTTGATGTTAAATATGATGGAAGTATTGTTAATTTTGGCGGAATTGTCGGGAAAACTTCTGGACATACATTTATCTATGGCGTTGGTGTGGAAGGCAAATTGTCCGTTGGTGGCAAAGAGGCTGGACAATATGTTCGACTTGCGGGCATGATTGGTGATATGGAAGACGGCTTTGTGAATGAGTGTTATGTCGATGCGGATATCATTTTCAGAGCGGGTCCAGATAAAGTAGATAATAATAAAAATTCATATCAATCAGTTGTTTCTGGCATTGCAAATGTTTGGAATGGTCAAACAACAATCAAAGCGACATATTCATCTGGAAAAATTTTGAGATATGTTGATGCCCCTGTCGCAACTTTTGTGTATTCAGGAAAATCAATTGGAAACACAAAAAATGACATTGAAGATTGTTATTCAATCACACAAATTGAAGATATCAACGCTTTGGGGAGCGGAAATTGTTCAAGCGAAAAGAAATTTGTTGTTGGAAACAGCGTAAACATTTTGGGAAGTGTGATTGACGCTTCACAAGACACTACTGCAATAAGCATAGTGAAAAAATATGATGGAAACGACTTTGCAGTTGGATATGACAATGAAAAAATTGTTAGCATAAAGGGCTTTGGCATTAAAAAGGATACCACTTCTTATGCCACGGAAAATAATTGGTATTATTCAAAACACACAAATTATGGATATGCTTCACATGGATTTGGATATCTGAAAAATGTGACGACATACAGATTTGTTAAAACGACAGACGAAAAAGGAGAAACGACAGAGACTTTTGAAAAATTTGCTTACAGCGATTTGGTGAATGAAGACGGGACATATAAAGAAATATCGGATGCATATTATGAAATTTTGTCAGCAAGCAAACTCAATCAAATCATTTCTTATGCAAAGAATGTCTCAAACCCTCAAATTTCAACCACATTGAGATATGATATCAAAGGCGACAATTTGACTTGGAATCAAACTGTTTCGCTCAATTTGGACGGGCAAAATCACACAATTTCATTCACGGAAATTAAATCTTCTGCACTTTTCAATGTATTGACAGGAAATATTTCAAATCTTCGAATCTCTGGTTTGAATGTCAGTGGAGCAAGTGGAATTTTGGCAGAGACAATCGAGGGAGATTTGACAAATCTCACAGTGACAGGTTCTTTGACAACAACAAAAACACTTGCGGGCGGAATTGCGAAGACATTGCAAGGAAACGCATCATATATTGAGGCGGTTGTCAATGTGACGGCGACACAGGGCGGAATTGTCGGCGGTTTGTTTGGCGAGGTGAACGGCAGGGACGGAGGAAAAATAGGGGTGATTGACCATCTCACAAACAATGGAAGAGTGATTTTGACGGATAGTTCTAGCACAAGGACAGGACTTTCAATCAAGGTGACAAAACTTAATAGTGATGCTCCAATGACTTTTGTCACAAAAGATAATAATGTTGTCACCGCTTCAATCAATGCAATTGCGGGCGGAATTGTCGGACAAATGGATGATGGGGCAATTTCAAACTCATACAATTCAAACTCAATTCTTGCAAATTATTCTGGGGCTGGCAAGACAAAAAATTCAATCTCAGGCGGAATTGTCGGATATATGATTGGTGGCTCAATCAAATCTTGTGACAATGCAGGGCTTGTCGGCTCTGGAATGACTTCATCCACTGGATACAACTATGCGGGCGGAATTGTTGGATATGCACAGAGCGGGACTGTCTCTTCTTGCACGAATGGCGGAGCGGTTCAGGCTTTGGGTGCAAAGAGCGGAAGTTATAAAATCACAGTAGCGACAAGTGGCACAGCAAAAATAGAGATTGCGACAACAGAGCCGGATGATTTGGAATACACTATCACAATGACATACAATTCAGGCTCAAACAGACTTGTCAACGCCTATGGAATTGGATATAGTGAAAGTGCCGATGTGATAGACTCATCAAACACCTCTTCTGACAACAATATTCTAAATCAAGGGAATGTCGGTGAAATTTCTGTGACAAGCACTTTGACATTTGCTCGAAAAGCGGAGTTGGCACAACAAAATGGTGGTGACTATGAAGCGAAATTTGTGTCAAGTGTTCATGCTGAGACATTTACATCGGGGGATAAGGAGAGTATAAAAGGTAAAATAGGTTGCACAATTTCGGCATACGATTCATATGGCTTCCCACTTCGATTGTATGCGACAGACACAATGACTCGAAGTTTGACGACCACAAATCCACTTTATAAAGATTTGACGGCTGTATTAGGAATAAACGAAGGAAGCACAAACTTGTATGGGAAATATACGCTTAATGATAAGGGGAAATATTCCGAATCAACAAAATTCCATAGTATTGGAGGGACAACTGGAACAGCATATATAAGTGACGGACTTAAGCAAGACTTGACGTATCCAAGTTCTTCAATTCTCGGCTCAATCAACTACAAGGCATGGCTTGGAAATGATGCGAAAGAAAATGAATATAATGGATATGATTCAATTTTGAGTTATCTCAACAAAATGAGTGCAGGAAACGGCACAAAATTTGTCACAGCGAGCGGATATAAAGAAAACGACTTGAATGACAAATTGCAAGAAATCGATGACGCAATAAACAACGAAATAAATGATGATGATGGCTTTGAACACTTCACAATCAACGGGACAACCGCAAGCATTGCAAAAAATCGTGACGGTGTGTTGATTTCGCTTTATCCATACACATACACAGCAGAATTTAAGTTTGACGGAGAAGTTTCAAGAGACAAGTTGAGTTTTGGCGTTTCAAGTGGAGATTTGTTCAATGTTGTGATGATAAATGAGATAACCGCAACAGCAAATGGTGATAAAACAACATCAATTGTGAGTGCGACATTCTATTACACAGAAAAGCAAACAACAACTCCAACATTCACTTGCACAATGAATGATGTGATTTCGGGAAGTGGCACTGCATATAAAAACAATTTGACATATGATGAAAACAACGGATATCTTCACCTTGATTTGAGCGAAGAATCTGTGACCTTGACCAAAAACGACACAATCACATCGGTTGTGTTGGGCGGGACGACAATATATAATAGCACCAACAATAAAATTTGCACATGTGATAGTCATGATAAGTGCGTGAAAATCGAATATTCTAACATAATAGAAAACTTGAAAAATAATGACTCATGGACAATCAATATAAGCACATCAAGCACAAAAAACGAGCAAAAAGATGTGTATGTTGGAAATGGAATATCAAGTGGAGAGGTAATCTCGTTGTCATCAACAGAAAATTTCATATTCAAGACAATTGGTGATTCATTCACATTGACGGCACAGAACTATGCTGAAAAAAAGGTTTCATTGAGTGAAGATTCAATCACGATAAGCGAACTTATCGAGAAAGTAAGTAAAGGGACATCAAAATATGTCTTCACAAATGGTTCTGACATCACGGTGGACAGATTGACACTGAAAGCGGGAGCATTCAAACTCCTTGCGGAAATAGAAAATGGCACTTGGAATGTGACGACTGAAGGTGGACAATATGTTGAAGACGGGGCATATGACCAAACAGTCTATGCTGTGGAGAAAACAGCAAATGAAGGCAAGGAGAGTGAATATACTTACTATCAATTGGCAGTGACTGCTGGAAGCGAAACTGACACAACATACAAGGTGTCTGAAAGTGTGTATAATGCAATTCAAAACAATAGTTTGACAATCACAAGTTTGGATAATAAGACGACTTGGAAAGTGGTTGGAACAGCAAATTCATTGACGGGGACGATTGTAAATGGGAACTTTGTTGTCAACTTCTTCACATATGACGCTTCTACTTCAACATTGAGCGGGGCTTTGTCAGGACTTGATAAATTCTATTATCCAAATGAAGTGTCAGTGACGGGAGATAATTATACAGAAGAAAGAACCACCACATACAATAAAATTATCTGTGTAGAGCCTGAATTGATGTATAATTCTGGTAGCACATGGAAGAGTGTAGATAAGTTGACAAGAATATCATCAAATGAAGTGATGACTGACAGTGGCCTTGGCTCTGGGGAATATGAATTTAAGTATGCTTACAAGTATTACATCATCAATGGAAATTCAGACAATGGTTATTTGATTGAAGTTAGTGATAAAAGTGGTGGAAACAAACAAGTATATATCAGAGGCGGAAGCATTTCAGCGGATAAGACTTGTATCACAACAATCTCACCAAATGACACGACATCGACATATGCGGGCGGAAATATTTCCGTGACCACAACAACAATGCAATATGTTGATGAAAGCGGAAAAGCAATAGATAAAGACAACCTCTCAGGGTCAAGTGGTTTGTTCACAAATGATAGGGGAAGCGTGACAATTCAAGTGACAGAAAAAGATGGTTCAATAACAACAAGTTATACCTACGACAACTCTGGATTCTATGGGGCAACAGGGGGAAATAATATAATAACTGATGGTTCTGTTGTGACGGTTAACAAAGATGGCACGATAACAACCACACTATCTGCAACAGTTGATGGAAACAATTTGAAGTTGAATGGCGACATAGGCACAAATTACAACAAGAAAGTCTATGCTGTGGAGAAAACAGCAAATGAAGGCACGGAGACATATACTTACTATCAATTGGAAGTGACTGGAAGCGGAGAGGCTTACAATGTGACTGAAAATTTCTACAATTTAATTGCCAGTGGGACAGAATTTGTGGGAGCTAAAGATGAAAATGGAAATATTGATGGATATGCTGCAAAAGCGACAAATTCATATTTATTGGATGCGTCAAATTATAAGGCAATTGCGGTCGGTGTGAATGCTTTTGCAATATTGGATAAAAGTTGCATTGTGGATCAAGTCAATTCAAATTATTCACAATTGAAGACGAGTCTATGGACGAGTGAAAAATTAACAATTCAAAAAGTCTTCAATGGAAAAATCACTTGCGGAAACACAAATGATTATGCTACACTAGAAAAGTCAATAGAAAAGTCAATTGGAAAAAAAGTGTCGAATGTCACAAAAGTTGAAGTGTCAATTGGCGGAACAACAACATCATATGAAACAACTGATAAAGTGGAAATGACAGCGACATCAAGCAAGGGAAATGAGTTCTCATACAAAGTCTACACAAGCACAACACAATCTTATTCAGGAACAGCAGGAGATAGCGAAAGCGCTAATTCAGTTGGCATTTTGATTTTGGGACATGACATTGCGATGAGGGACACAAAAATTGACAGCATTCCAAGTTCAATTGTTGGTCAGGGATTTGCAATGAATTTCATCACTTCAACAAATTCAGGTTCAGTCTTGGGCAAGGGAACAACTGGCTCTGGCTCGTTTATAAAGGACACAATTGTTGTTGCACAAGTGAATGACTCTGACACAGCGACTTTCACAAATTATTCAATGCTCACCACAACAAACGATACAAGCACACTGACAAATATTTCATTCTATGGAACAATGAGAAATATCCATGGTGGACATGGAACAATTTACACGATTGGAGAAATTGGAGAAAGTGAAACAACAAGCAGTATTTCAAGTTATGTGACCATGGTTGGATTGTCAACAACTGGCGGAATCACGACAACGCTCAAAGCAAACACGACACCGACAACTGCCGACATCTTGATTGCAGGAAGTTCAATCAAGGGTAAAAATGGAACGCAGGGCACTAATAATGGAGAAGATGGTGGAAATGGTGATGATGGCTATGCTGGCGGAAATGTCGATGGTGACACTTTGATTTCGCATGAGGGATATGATTCTATCCCTGGATACGGCGGTGACGGTGCAAATGGCACATTTAGTGGTGTCGCCAAAGGTGGCGGTGCTGGCGGACATGCTGGGAAAGCAGTGACAAGTGGCAGTTATATATCATCATTCACAAATCAATATGGCGGAAACGGTGGAGCAGGTTCCGTTGGAATTGTTGACAGTGATAATGATAAATTCTATTCTTCTGCAAATGGCGGAACAGCAGGAAGCAATAGTGATGCAGAACAAACTGCTAGCAGAGGTAGTGACGGCGGTAGCAGTGCTTACAGCGAAACAAAGAATGAAGCAAACAATAATAAAAAATTCACGAAATATTGTGCTGCCATTGCAAATGGGGCAACAATCGCAAACTTCACTCAATGGAATACAACATTGGACAAAGTTTGGTGGAGTGCAAGGCATGATGTATATAGTCGCTATCATGTGGATGATAATGAATGTGGCTACACAACAGAAATAAACAATAATATCACGGGTACACCAAGCAGTCTGGCAAATTGTGGGTTGGTTTCTGGAAACAACGGCACTGGAAATTCTGTGAAAGTTTCAACGTTCTACGTTTATTCTGCAAGCACAATGAGCGCCAGCAAGAATGCACTCTATGCAAAATATACAGCAAAACACTATGGCACGGTTGCTTGGACAAGTGGAGAAACTCTCAATGGCGCAGGCGAGGCTGGATATGCAATTCAGGCTTCATAAAAGGAGATAAAAGTGAAAACAAAAGATGAAAAAGAAAAAACGGTGAAAAAAGAGAAAAACATACATGAGGGGCATAGAGAAAGACTTGTTGATTTGATTGTCAATGCTGGCGTGGACAACGTCAGCGACATTCAAGTTGTTGAATATTTTTTGACTTACATTTTCCCTCGTGGAGATGTCAATCCGCTTGCTCACCGACTTCTTGAAAGATATGAGTGCTTCACACAAATCATTGATGCGGAAATTTGTGACCTGATGTCTGTGAAGGGTATCAATGAGCGTTCCGCAAAGAAAATCAAGATGTTTGGAGAATTGTTCTATTATTACACAAGTTCCAAAATGGGAAAGAAAATGGTCGTGAAGCGTGTTGCAGATATCATCGACCTTGTGGAAGATTGTCTCCGCTTTCGCACGGTTGAAAATATGTTGCTTTTTGCGATAAGTGCGGCAAATATTATCACCCATAAAAGAAGACTTACAATGAACAATTCTGGACAAGTTGGGATTTCAGTTATGGAACTTACAAACTTTCTTACAACATCAAAACCTGTGGGCTTTGTGATTGCACATTGTCATCCCTATGGCAAGGCAACACCATCACAGAGCGATTGGTCGGCTTTTGATATCGTGAAAAATCTTTGCGAAACTTGCGGAGTCAATTTTATAGATTCTTATATTGTTGGCGAAGACGGAGTTTTCAGTCAAAGAGAAAAAAGACTTGTCAGAACATATTGTGACATCGAACAACTTCAATCTATCTTTTCAATGAAATAATTTTTCACATTCATCTTAATTTCACTTCAAGAAAGGCTTTATTTACATAAAGTCTTTTTTGTTTATATAAATTTTATCAAAAAGAAACAAATCAAAATTGCGAAAAGTGTTGATATAAATGCACATATTGACGACAAAAGGACAGTTGAGAAATTCACTCTGTTTTCCTTCGTGAGAAAATGCTGTTGGTCATTTTCAAGAATTTCATATGCATAGGGCAGTAGTGCCAAACAAAATTTTGTCTCATCTTCATATTTAATGGAAATCAAATCTTGTCTTTCAAGAAAAGTCAAAACATGTCGCACGGCATCGCCACTCAATTTCAGTCGTCTGGGCAGTGCAGAGAGAATGTCGCAAAGTTCAACCACTTGATAATTTCCATTCTTGCAACTTTTTGACAAAATATTGAGAATAAGTTTGCTTTTTGAGTCAATCATATTGATATTTTTGCCAAAATTGCCGTTTCTATAAAGACAATTTGTATCTTTCTTTTGTGTTTGGAGAAACTAGTTTATATGACGAAAAAAGAAAAGTTGGTGTTGATTTTTTTGTGCAAGAAATGTCAAAAAAACAAAACATATTTGATTGCACCGCAAGAAATATCTCAAAGTTTATCAAAAAAATTTGTTTTGTCGGTCAATGAAATAGATGAAGTTATGCTTGTTCTGTCAAAGGAGAATTACATTGAATTTGTTGTTTCGCAAAGCAAAAACGGATATTTTTATTGTGTGAATCTCAAAAAGAAAGGGCAAACTTTTTTGGAAGATTCAAAGAAAAATCGCAAAGTTTTTGGAATGCTTGTGCTTCGCAGTTGCTTTTTGGCGACTGTGTCGTTTGTTTTTGGTGTTCTTTTGAAAGCAATTTTCAAAAATTGATGTGAATATGCTTTCAAATTCGTTTTTTTGTGCTATAATAAACTATTATGGAAGAAAAATTTGTTTTACATTCAAAATACAAGCCTGCGGGCGACCAGCCACAAGCAATTGAAAAACTTGTTGAAGGGATAAATGACGGACTCAAAGACCAAGTTTTGCTTGGGGTGACAGGTTCGGGAAAAACTTTCACAATGGCAAATATAATTCAAAAGGTGCAGAAGCCAACACTTGTGATTGCTCACAACAAAACCTTGGCAGCACAACTGTGCAATGAATTTCGAGAATTTTTTCCCGAAAATAGAGTTGAATATTTTGTTTCTTATTATGACTACTATCAGCCCGAGGCATATATCGTTTCGACTGACACATACATTGAAAAAGATATGAGTGTCAATGAGGATATCGACAAATTGCGTTCGTCAGCGACATCTTCCCTTCTTGAACGCCGTGACACCATTGTTGTTGCGTCCGTTTCGTGTATTTATGGCTTGGGAAGCCCCGAAGAATACAGAAATTTGCACATTTCCTTGCGTGAGGGCGAGGAAGTTGACAGAGATGACCTTATAAATCACTTGATTGCGATTCAATACACAAGAAATGATATTGATTTCAAAAGAACAACCTTTCGTGTCAAGGGTGACACAATTGATATTTTTCCTGCAAGCCAGTCTGAAATGGCTCTTCGAGTTCGATTTTTCGGAGATGAAATTGAAAAAATCTTCGAATTTGACCCGTTGACGGGGAATATGATAAACGAGTTGCAATATGCATCGATATATCCCGCAACACAATATGCGGTTGGGCGAAACACTTTGAACGGGGCAATTGAAAATATTTCGGCGGACAGAGAAAAGGCGATAAAGCAATTTGAAGAGCAAAACAAACCTCTTGAAGCGGAAAGAATTGGGCAGAGAGTTGCTTATGACATTGAAATGATGAAAGAAGTTGGATATTGCAGTGGGATTGAAAATTATTCCCGCTACTTTGACGGACGAAAAGCAGGCGAAGCACCTTACACATTGATTGATTATTTTCCAAACGACTTTTTGACAATTATTGACGAAAGTCACATGACTTTGCCACAAGTGCGAGCAATGTATAATGGTGACCGAGCAAGAAAAACTCCACTTATTGATTTCGGTTTTCGACTTGAAGCGGCAAGGGACAACAGACCGCTTAAATTTGAAGAATTTGAAAAAAAATTAAAACAAACAATATATGTTTCCGCAACACCAGGCAGTTATGAGCTTGAACGGGCTGGACAAGTTGTTGAACAGGTGATAAGACCAACAGGACTGCTTGACCCAATTATTGAAGTTTTGCCAATCAAAAATCAAATTGAAGTTTTGATGCAAGAATGCAAAAAGACGATTGACCGTGGGGCGAGGGTGCTTGTGACGACACTCACAAAGAAAATGGCGGAGAGTTTGACGACATATTTGTCGGATAGGGAATTCAAAGTCAAATATCTTCATTCCGAAATTGACACAATGGAAAGAGTTGAGATTATCAACGGGCTTAGGCAAGGCGAGTTTGATATCCTTGTTGGAATAAATTTGCTTCGTGAGGGACTGGATATGCCAGAAGTTGAACTTTGTTGCATCCTTGACGCAGACAAAGAAGGCTTTTTGCGAAGTGAAGGGGCTCTTATTCAAACAATAGGGCGTGTTGCGAGAAATGAAAATGGAAGAGTGATAATGTTTGCCGACAATATCACAAAATCCATGCAAAAAGCAATCGATGAAACATCGAGAAGAAGAGCGATTCAGGAGAAATTTAACAAGGAACATGGAATAATTCCAAAGACTATTATCAAAGAGGTGAAAAACACCCTTGATATAAGCAAAAAAGTTGAAGAAGAGGAACTTTCAAAGAAAAATATCCCCGCAGAAATAGAGAGATTGAAATCAATGATGAAAATCGCATCAAATCAACTTGATTTTGAGAGGGCAATTGAACTTCGAAATAAGATTGCTGTGTTAAAGAAAAAGTTGGACAAAAAGAGTGGAAAACTTGATATATAATGTGTCAAGTTTTTCTTTTTTTTGATATGAATATAAAGGCATTTCATTTAATATAGTTATTATATCAATAATCTGCATTTTTGACACTATTTCAAGAAAAATATGCAAATTTCGCATTTTTTTTAAGAAAAAGCACCAATTTTTTGAAAATTTGGTATTGACAAGAGGGGCAATATGAGATATAATTAGGGTAAATAAAAGGAGAAGAGATATGAGAAAGAAATTTTTTATTTTCGCCATGGCTCTTGTTATGTGTTTGCCAATCTGTGGACTTTCAGCAGGTTGTGAAACAAAATCTGATGTGGAAGAAGAAAGCAAGTTGGTTGGCGTTGAAATTGATTCAAAAGAGGCAAAAACCGAATTCGCTGTTGGCGACACTTTTGATGCAACGGGGTTGAAGGTTTATGCTGTCTATGAAGAAACAAAGGTTTTGGTTGATTCAGGATACACATTCAATTTTAGTGAAGCAAATCTTGATGAAGACAAAGTGTTCACACAAGCAAGTGGCGAGAAGAGTGGCTACAAAATTTATGTGACATACAAAAACAAACTTGGGGATGAAAAAACAGGTTCTTACATTGTGAAAGTCAATGAGGGAGAACCAATCACATCACAACCTGTGACAACAAACAAAATTTGCGTGGGACAAGAATTGTCTGACGGGGTTGAGTTTATTGTTGGGAAAGAAGATGTTTTGAGCGAATGCAAATGCACAGATTTTGACAACAAGACAGTTGGAGAACAAAATGTCAAAATCAAATATAGAGACTTTGAATATACTGTCACTGTTGAAGTTTTGAGTGAGAAAGCATATTTTGACTATGTGATTGAAAAGTGCAATGATGCGAAAGTGAAAAATGTTGTTATTTCTGACGGTTCAATAAAGAAATATGTTGACAATGACAAAGTATACAAAGAAATGACTGGATTCCAATCATGGACAGTCAACGAAGCAGACGGAATAGTTAGATATGAAATAAATGGGGATATCCCTACAAAATTTGAGGGTGTCAAAGATCGTGACGGAGTGAAGACATTTATTCAAAATATCAAGAAGAACTATGCAAAAGATAAAGTAGAATATAAAGCAAGTGTTGAAAATGGCACATTTGTTATGACTTTGAAGAATGGTTCTGATGTTGATGTCGAAATTTATATTGACAGAGACAATTGGCAAATTTTGGGATACAACGACAAAAAGACAGGCAAAACTGTCACAATATCTTATGATAATGATTCTTACAGTGTTCCAGAAATTCCAGAAGATACAAATTGGTATCTTTCAGGAAACTCAACAGGCATCGATTTCACTCAAAATGGCTGGCAAACAATTTTGCAAGAAAAAGTGACTGCTGGAATGGAAAATTATTCAAATCTCACATTGAAAGCAACTGAGACTGATTCGAAAGGAAAAGTCACAAACACATTGATACAAAAAGATGCGTCAACACAATATGCGGAATGGACTGAAGCATATAAAGCATGGGCAGTTGGAACAGATTTTTATAAATTTGTGGATGGCAGTTTGTATTATGATAATTACGAAACTGTGAATGATTTGCTTAAAAATTATGATGCTGTTTATTCTTTTGATAAATATTCATATGTATCTTATAGCGAACAAAATCATGAACTTGTGGTTGAGAGAAAAGATGATGGAACAAGTCTATATACTGGAACTGTTGTAATTGACACAACAAACTGGAGAATTGTTTCTTGTAAACTTTCGATTTATAGTTTAGATGATTGGTCAGTAGAGTTGGAGGATGGGACAAGTAATATAATCTACAAATATACTGATGAAGAAACTGTTATTGGAACTCTTGTGATTGATATGAACACATGGGAAATCATATCAAAAGATGTTAGTGATGAGAAATTGTTGGGAAATAAAGACAGTCTTAACTATGTATACACATATGATAATGAAAAGTTTGCAATCCCAGAAATTCCATTCAAAAATGACGACTTTATCACAAAGGCAAAAAATGCAGTAAAAAATGCACCTAATTTCTCTTTGGCGGATGGTGAGGATAAAGTAATAGCAAATAGCACGACAATCTATTTTTCAGATGCAAACCTGTGGTATGTGTTAAACGATGGTGTTGTGAATGCCATTGATGCGAAGGGTGATTACTGCTATGTTAAGCAAATAGACAAAAACGCGCCAGACAATATGAAAGAATATTTGTTCAAGCAAAAAATAATTACAGATAATTTGTCAAGTGAATATTCATGGATTTGTGATATTGACGAAAAACTTTTGACAATAATTGATAAATCAGGAGATACAACAGTTGAAATCTCAACTGATAATTGGGAGATAAAGGAAGTAGTCACAAGTGTTATCATAGATGGAGATATTGAGATCACAACAATAAAAGTTTCATATGATGAAACAGCAATGAAAGTGGCTCCAACATTGCCAAAAGTTGATTTGACAGACTTTGGCGGTTATGTATGCAACAAAGTGACAGAAAAATTGACTAACACAGAAGAAATCTCTTGGGTTGACGAAAATGGCAAGATAAGAGTTGCGAGTGCAAATGTTGAATATAATGTCACAGATAAAGAATGGTGCGTAAAGACAGAGAGTGGTATAAATACAATATCATCTAAAAATAATAAATACTATCTTGAAAGCGAAGAAAAAAATGTTGGTGACATGAGAGTATATTATTTTGAGGAATATTTGGATGCACTCAACGACAGCGAAAATTTGAGTTGGGCATACAACAGCAAAGAAAAGCAATTTGTAATATGTGCAAGTGGATATGTGATTGTTGTGAGTTCAAATTGGGAAATTGTTTCAGTGACAACAACCAATAGCACAGAATCAACAATGAAAACATGTGTTGTCAATGTAGTTTACAACACGGAAAGAACAATTGAAACTCCACCAGATGAAGAAGATTGCTGGACAAAAGTTGAAATAGATATTGCTTAACAAAATTCAAGAAAAAACGGCGAAAGTCGTTTTTTCTTTTAAGATTGTTAACTTTTTTTGAAAAATGTGATATAATTCTATATAGATTTTATGGAGATGTGAAAATGTTAGACAAAATTGTGATTAGAGGTGCAAAAGAAAACAACCTAAAAAATGTCAATTTGACTATTCCAAGAGATAAATTTGTTGTTTTCACGGGTGTGAGTGGCTCGGGAAAGTCCTCCCTTGCATTTGGGACGATTTTTGCGGAAGGGCAAAGAAGATATATTGAAAGTTTGAGTTCTTATGCGAGAATGTTTTTGGGAAACGCTCAAAAGCCAGATGTTGAATCAATTGAGGGTCTTTCTCCAGCAATTTCAATAGACCAAAAAACAACAAATCACAATCCACGGTCAACTGTTGGAACAGTCACAGAGATATATGATTATATTAGACTGCTTTTTGCGAGAATTGGGACACCATATTGCCCGCATTGCAACAAGATTGTGAAACAGCAATCAATTGACCAAATTGTCGATGCCGTCAAGGAGTTTGGGGACGGGGCAAAGGTGACAGTCATGGCTCCCGTTGTGCGTGGGCAGAAAGGTAGACACGAGAAATTGTTAGATTCACTCAAAAAAAGCGGATATGTTCGTGTTGAGATTGACGGTGAGATTTTTATGCTTGACGACCCAATCACACTTGACAAAAACATAAAACACAACATCAATGTTGTTGTGGACAGAATTGTCTTAAAGGACGGAAAGGATGGGCGTCTTTCTGAAAGTGTTGAAACGGCATTGAAACTTGCGGACGGACTTGTGAGCATTGCCATTGATGACAAAAGAGAGTTGTTTTCAACGAATTATGCTTGCCCTGAATGTGGCTGGACTCTTGAAGAAATCACTCCACGACTTTTCTCCTTTAATGCACCATATGGAGCATGTCCAAATTGCACGGGAATTGGTTATACAACGGATATTGATGAAGACCTTGTTTTGAGAGATTCGCATTTGTCTATAAACGAGGGTGCATTTGAGTTGACTGGTTGGAAAATGGACAAGGGTGCAATGGCGAGAGCGTATTTTCTTTCGCTTTCAAAGATGTATAACATTGATTTGGACATCCCTGTCAAAAAATTGCCAAAGGAGCAATTAAAAATTTTGCTCTATGGAACGGGTGATGACAAGATTGGTGTCAACATTGAAACGGATGCGGGGAAAAGGTCGAAAAACACAAATTTTGAGGGGATAATCAACAATCTTCGCAGAAGATACAATGAAACAACAAGTGAATTTGTGAAAATTGAAATTGGAAAGTTTATGAAAGAGCAGGTTTGTCGTGAATGCCATGGAAAAAGATTGAACGAATCCGCTTTGTCAGTGAAAATCAACGGAAAGGACATTGAAGATTATTGTTCACAAAGCGTCAAAAATTTGATTCCAATTTTCTCAAATCTGAAACTTACAAAACTTGAAAGTCAAATTGCAGAGCCAATTTTGAAAGAAGTTTTGGCAAGGTTGACTTTTTTGCAAGATGTCGGCTTGTCATATTTGACACTAAATCGTTCAGCGGAAACTCTTTCTGGTGGTGAGTCACAAAGAATTCGACTTGCGACGCAAATAGGAAGCGGACTTGTTGGAGTGCTTTACATTTTGGATGAGCCGTCAATTGGATTGCATCAAAGAGACAATGAAAAGTTGTTGAACACACTCAAAAAACTGAAAAATCTTGGGAACACCTTGATTGTTGTTGAACATGACGAAGACACGATTCGTTCAGCGGATTATTTGGTTGATGTTGGACCATTTGCGGGTGCGCATGGCGGAGAAATTGTTGCTTGCGGAACGGTTGATGAGGTTATGAAAAGCGACAAATCAATCACGGCGAAATTCTTGCGTGGCGATGAAAAAATTGAAATGCCAAAAACAAGAAGAGTGCCAAAAGATTATATTGAAATTGTTGGCGCAAAGGAAAACAATTTGAAAAATGTGACTGTGAAAATTCCAACTGGGGTTTTGACGCTTGTCACAGGTGTGTCTGGGAGCGGAAAATCAAGCCTTATAAATCGTGTCCTTTTCCCTTATTTGTCAAACGAATTGAACAACAGCAAGTTGGAACTTGGCAAATTTAAGGAGATAAAAAACATAGGCATTTTGGACAAGGTGATAAGTATTGACCAGGCACCAATTGGAAAAACTCCACGAAGCAATCCTGCCACTTACACGGGAGTTTTCACAAATATAAGAGAACTTTTTGCTCAAACCCCAGAAGCGAAAGCAAAGGGTTTTGACTCAGGGAGATTCTCTTTCAATGTGAAGGGTGGTCGCTGTGAAACTTGTGAGGGTGCAGGTGTTCGTGAGATTGAAATGTATTTCTTGCCCGATATAACTGTTTCATGTGAAGTGTGCAAGGGGAAACGATATAATCGTGAAACTTTGGAAGTGAAATACAAAGGGAAAAATATCGGCGATGTTTTGAATATGACAGTGGAAGAAGCGTTGCCATTCTTTGAAAATATCCCACAAATCAAAGCGAAATTGCAAGCACTTTATGATGTTGGATTGTCATATATGAAACTGGGACAGCCAGCAACGACTCTTTCTGGTGGTGAGGCACAAAGAGTGAAACTTGCGACTGAACTTGCCCGAAAAGGCACGGGAAAAACAATTTATATTCTTGATGAACCTACAACGGGATTGCATATGTATGATGTCAAAAAATTGATTGCGATTTTGCAAAGATTGGTTGACAACAACAATTCAGTTGTTGTGATTGAACACAATCTTGATGTGATAAAGTGTGCTGATTACATCATTGACATTGGACCCGAGGGAGGTGATGAGGGTGGCACGATTGTTGCAACAGGCACACCAGAGCAAGTTGCAAAAGTGAAAGAGAGTTATACGGGGCAATTTTTGAAAAAGATGCTCTAAATTGAAAAAAAATCAAAAAAAATAACAAAAAAAAGGAAATTTTTCGCTAAAAACAAATGAAAGTTATAAATTTATCTTCTGGAAGTGATGGAAATTTGACATATATTGAAACCGCATCATCAAAAATTTTGCTTGATGATGGTCTTTCATGTAAGGAAACGGAAGCAAGATTGTCACTTTTGGGGGTGTCTGGGCATGATATTGATGCGATTGTTTTGACACATGAACACATTGACCATATAAAAGGTGTTGATGTTTTTAGCAGAAAATTTGATACTCCCGTTTTTGCACATGAAGATGTGTGGAAATTGGGACTTGATGACAAACTTGACAAAATAAGTGAGAAAAATAAAAAGATTTTTTCTGAATCCTTTGCCGTCAAAGATTTGATTTTGAATCCAGTTGAAGTGCCACACGATGTCAAGTGTTTTGGATACAGTCTTGAAGAAAACAACAAAAAAATTGCAATTTTGACTGATTTGGGGCATGTTAATGAGAAGATTTTCAATGCTGTAAAGGGAAGTTCTTTGATTTATTTGGAGGCAAATCACGACTTGCAAACTTTGAAAACGACGGATAAATATCCATATACTCTCAAACTTCGAATTGCTGGGCCAAATGGGCATTTGTCAAATGATGCATCGGCGGATTTTATTTCAAAATTGCTTAATGAAGGGACAAAGCAGATTGTTCTTGCACATTTAAGCAAGGAAACAAATTCGCCCGATTTTGCATATAAATATATAACTGGGAAATTGGCAGAGAACGGTTTTGTTGAAGGGCAGGGATTTAGGATTGATGTTGCTCTCACAAGACCTACGACATTTTTTAAGTTGAAATAAAAAAGTGTATTTTTGAAAAATATGCTTTTTTTATGCAAAAATATGCTTTTTTTGTCATTTTTCGACAAATTTTGCAAATTTTCAATTCATATATATTCAAATAGGGGGTGAATATGAAAAAATTTGCAATGTTTTTGATTTGTTTTGTGTGTCTTTTCTCATGTGGTGGCTGTGAAAATAAAATTGGTTCAAAACAAATTTTGAATAATATGGCGGAGATAACTTCCGTTTATTATTTTGGGGAAAATGAAGATTTTTATTGCGTAGTAGAGTGTGGAGAGCGGGAGGAGCCATACATTTTGAATGGTGTAAGGGAAAAGGTTGTGCCATTCGCTCTTTTGACAATTTCGTTTTTTGGTGGGAATGATAATGATGTTTTGAGCGTAAATTTGCTAGTTGATGAAAAACAAATTCTTGTTGAATGCGAAAAGAATCAAATGAATGGTGATTTTGTGTGTGACACAGAGTTGGAATTGAGCGGAAACGAGAAAATTTGCGTGTCTTTTGAAAATTATTCAATTGAGTTGGTGGCTGTGTCAAATGATTTTGTGTGTGATAAAAATCAAATTATTGATATCGTTTGCAAGAATTTTCAAGAAGAGTTGTCAACTTTTTTTGAGTGTGGCTGTGAATGTTATTTGAAAGTTTTGAATGGGAAAAAGAATGGTTTTGATGATTTTTTTTGGTGTTTTTCATGTGTAAATACAAAAAATAAAAATTTTTCCGCAGTTATTTCCACGACGACTGGTGAAATTGTTGCGAAAAAAGTTTGACTAAATTTTTGTGATGTGTTATCATATTGCTATGAAAAATAAAGTGTATGAAACTGAAGATAAATCACTGGAAAGAGTTGTGATTTTTTGCCCTATCGAAGATGATAGAGAAAAGGAATATCAATTTGTTGAAATAAGCAGATTGTGTTTTTCTGCGAACTTGGAGGTTGTCAAAATCTTCTCACAAAGCATTGACGCTTTCAACAAAAGAACAATCATGGGCACGGGCAAACTTGAAGAAGTGAAGAAATTTATTGAAGAAAATGATATTGATTCGCTTGTGGTTGACTACAAACTCACGGGTTCTCAAATGAGAAATTTGAGTGATGAATTGGGTGTTAAAGTCATTGATAGAATTTTGCTTATCATTGACATTTTTGCTTTGAACGCAAAATCTAGTGAGGGCAAAATTGAAGTTAAACTTGCACAGGATAAATATTTGCTCACCCGATTGACATCTATGAAAGGCAGTCAAGGAAGATTTGGCGGAAAAGGTGCGGGCATGCGTGGACCTGGTGAAACGAAAGTTGAACTTGACAGAAGAAAACTTGAAAAAGAAATTTTGCTCTTGCAAAGCGAAATCGATAAAGTGAAAAATAGCAGAAAGTTAAATCGTGTTTTGCGTCAAAAAAATGGGATAAAAAATGTTGTTTTGGGTGGTTATACAAATGCTGGAAAGAGTTCTATTTTCAATCTTTTGACAAAAGAAAGTATCTATGCGGACGACAAACTTTTTGCCACACTTGACACAACGAGCAGAAGAATGTTCCTTGGGGACAACGAATATTGTTTGCTTGTGGACACGGTCGGATTTATAAGCAAACTTCCACATGAACTTGTTGAAAGTTTCTCGGCGACTTTGGAAGAGGTGCAATCCGCCGATTTGATTTTGCATGTTGTTGATGTTTCAGACCCATTCTATAAAAAGAACATTGAAATAACAAACAAAATTTTGGATGATATGAATTGCACAAAAAATAGGCTTGTCATTTTGAATAAGAGTGATGAACTCAACAAGCCAGTTGTGATTGAGCGAAATCAAATTCTGTTCACCACAAAGAACAAAGATGGTGTTGACAAATTGAAAAGCGTTATCAAACAAATGCTTGAATAAGACTTGAATGTATACAATAAAAAAGGAATAATGTGATTTGCATTATTCCTTTATTTTTATTTATTCGCAAATTCGTTGAGTTTTTTCAATAAAAAGTCGATTTCAACACCATGAACCATGCTTGCCTCTTCGACTGTTTCCATCAAACTGACTGGGCATGAAATACAATGCATTCCAAAACCTAAAAAAACTTCCGCAAGATTTGGGTCTGTCTTCAAAACTTCTCCAATTGTCATATCTTTTGTGATTTCTTTTTGTTCTTTTTTTGCCATTTTTGACTCCTTGCCAGTATCATATCACATGGGGAAATTTTTGTCAAATGTTGAAACTTGTTTTATCTTGGCATGTTCTTCTTTTTTACAATCTTCAAACATATAATTGCTTTTGAGGTGTGAAATGAACAATATTTCAAAAAGAGTTTTGTTGCTTGATGGTGCCAAAGAAGTTGGATATATTCTCAATGTTGCCCTTGATGAAAATTTCAATCGCACGGGATATTATATGGTTGAAAACGAAAGTGAAAATGAATTTTTTGTCGATATAAATGATATAATTTGGGGTGAAAATGTTGTTTTTGTTGAGAATATTTCAAAATTATTGTATGTTGAAAAGCAAACATTGTCCGTTTGCGGGAAGTGTGTTTTTGATGTTTTTGGGCATGATTTTGGTGTGGTGAAATATATTGAATTTTTTCATAACAAAGCAAAAAAGTTTGTCACAAATCTGTGTGAAATTGATGTGAGACTTGTTGAGTGTTGTGGAGATTTTGTTTTATTGAAAAATAAAAAGAATAAGAAAAAAGAGAAAAAAGTGAAAAAAAATGATGAAAATTTTGTTGAAAAAGTGAGTTTATCGATGAGTTCGTATGTTGGAAAAGTTGCCACTTATGATGTTTTGGGGAAAAACAACGAAAGATTGATTGAAAAAGGAGTGAAAGTGACAAAAGAAATTTTTGAAAAGGCAAAAATGCACAATAGGCTAAATGAACTCTTTTTTGCGATTAAATAAAATATGCAAAAAATACAAAAAAATATGGGAAAATATTAAAAAAATAATAAAAAATTGATTTTTTTTGATTTTTTTGCTTATTTTTGCATATTTTTCCACACAAATTTATATCCTTTTTATTTTCGTATTTTCATGGGTTTTTTGTGAATTTTTATTTTTTGATTTATTTATTTTTTGATTTTTTTATTTAATAAATAATTTTCTTGCAATTTTATTTGTATTTTTGAATGATTTTGTTGTATTATAAATACAAGAGAGGCAAGCATGGTTAGAGTTATTCCAAGAAAGACGAAAGTCAGGTCGGAGTTTGTTAGGGGTATAACGGCTCTTGACCTTATTTTGATTATTATATTTTTGGCGATTTTTATCGTTTTGTTGATAGCGAACTTTGATTTCCATGTGTGGATTGGATTTGCATGGGCGATTGTCGCCGTTTCAATGTTTTTGAAACCAACTGACGAAGAGCGATTTTATGCAACCATTGTTTTTTTGATGAGATATTCTGTTCAAAAAAAGTCGTTTGTTCAGTCGGCGGAAAATCAAAAGAAAAAAGCATTTCAAGGTGATGTGAAAGAGATTATTGCTTTTGAAGGGGTTGTTCAAGACAAGTATATCAACTTTGGAGAGTATTATGCGGGAGTGCTTGAAATTCAACCGATGTTCTTCACACTTTTGACTGAATATTATCAAGACAATGCGATTGAATCTTTTGCAAACGCTTTGCGTCGTTTGACTCCAACTCAATCCTGTGAAATTGTGAAGTTGAGCAAGCCAATGATTTTTGATGACTATATTCACGGCGAAAATGCAAAGTATGATGTGCTTTATGATTTGCAATATGATGGGCAAATGTCGCAAAAAGAAATTGACGCTCGTTCTCCAATTTTTGAAGAGAGGGTTTCGTTCTATGAAATGCTCAACAGACAGTCAAAAGTCTATAAAGACCACTTCTACTTGCTTGTTTTCGACAAGGATAGGGAAATTTTGGATTCAACTCTTTCTGGAATGTCAAGTGCGATGCTTTCTTCACTCACACCAATTCACTCAACAAGGATTGAGGGCAACGACCTTGCGATTTTCTTGAAAGCGAATTTTGGAAAAGATTTTGATGAAAGAGAACTTGAAATGTTGCCTTTGACACAACATATGAGTTGGGCGATGCCAAACAAAATCAAATTCAATATTGCAAGATACTTTTTGGACAAAGACCCATACAGATGTTTCATGGTGACTGACTATCCTTTGCAAGTTGGAAATGGTTGGGGTGTTCCACTTTTCTTGATGGACAGAACAAGGGCGGTTATGAAATTTTCTCCCGCTGGAAGAATTGAGTCTGAAAGACAAATCGACAGAGCGATTATGGAAATGGAAACAAAGTTGCAAAAGGCGGGGAAAAGTTCTATGCAGATTGAATATAGAACTCACCTTGAAACCTTGCGTGGATTGCTTCAAAATTTGAAAAACAGCAATCAACAACTTTACAATGTCAACACATACATTATCGCAGAAGATGCAGCGAAAAAAGATGTGCGTGCATTGCTTAAACAAAACGGCTTCAAATATTCTGAAATGTTTGCAAAACAAATTGATGCTTTCATCTCTTCTAATGTGTCAAAAAGAGACAATGAAAAGAAAAATTCTCGTGGTGTGCCAACATCGACTTTGGCGGCAGCGTTCCCATTTATTTCAAACGCTTTGCAAGACCCAAAGGGGTTTTATATCGGGGACAACGAATATCCTGTGTTTGTCGACTTTTTCAAGCGTGATAGAGAAAGGGTTAACTCAAACATGATGATTATCGGAAAGTCAGGTTCGGGAAAGAGTTTTGGCACAAAGACGATTTTGACAAATCTTGCTGCCGACAACTGCAAAATATTCATTCTTGACCCTGAAAACGAATACAAGGATTTGACGACAAGCCTTGGCGGAAAGTTTATTGATGTCGGTTCTTCTATGCAAGGTATCATCAATCCATTCCATGTCATTTCTTCACTTGATGCATCGGAAGATGATGAGGAAAAAGAGGAAGAAGTTGATGAATATGGGCATCCAATAGAGAAAAAGGCGAAAGTTGAAAAGGTCGATGACTCGTTCTCTCAACACTTGCAGTTTTTGGAGCAATTTTTCAGAGTTATTCTGGAAGGTATCAGTTCAGATGCTTTTGAAATGTTAAACTCACTTATTATCGAGGTTTACAAGCGAAAGGGGATTGATTACACAACTCACCTTGCGAAATTAAAACCAGAAGATTATCCTGTTTTTGATGATTTGCACCAATTGATTCTTGAAAGAATTTCAACAGCAAAAGATGAATTCTCTTTGAAGAATTTGATGACTGTTGAAATCTACATCAAAAAGTTTGCAACTGGCGGAAGAAACTCTGCTTTGTGGAATGGTCCAACATCTATTGAAACAAACGAAAATTTCGTCACTTTCAACTTCCAGTCATTGGTTGCTGGAAACAATGGACTTTTAACAAATGCTCAAATGTTGCTTGTGTTTAGATATTTGAACAACGAAGTTATCAACAACAAGGATTTCAACAAAAAGTATAGAAAAAACAGAAAGATTGTTGTTGCAGTCGATGAAGCGCATATTTTCATCAATCCAAAATATCCTATCGCTCTTGACTTTATGGCGCAAATGGCAAAGCGTATCAGAAAGTATGGTGGTATGCTTGTTGTTATCACACAGAACCTTGCGGATTTCTTGGGTTCGGAAGAAATGAAAAGACAATCAACGGCGGTTATCAATGCGTGCCAATATTCGTGTATTTTTGCCCTCGCTCCTGCGGACCTAAACGACCTTGTCACTTTGTATGCGAAGTCGGGAGGTATCAACGAAGAAGAGCGAAATGCGATTGTGACGGCGGGTGTTGGACAAGCATTTTTGATTACCAGTGCATCGACGAGAACAACTGTGCAAATCACACCACAACCTTATGTAAGGCGTTTGTTTGAAGGAAAATAATTCTTGATTATTGAAAAAGGAATTTGTATGACAAAAAGTAGGAAAAATACATTATTTATAGTTCTTGGAATGCTTGCATTTTTGTTTGCGGGTTTCTTTTTCTCTGGTTGTGATGTCAAATATGACAAAATTTCACTTTCAGCAAGTGAAACATCGGTTGAACTTGAAGTTGGTGAGTCGAAAGAGGTTGTGATAACTATAAACAACTATCAAAAAGGGTTTAACAATGCAATTCAGGTCGACCCACAAAGTGATGAACAAGAAGAAATTTGCGATTGTTCAGTCAAATATCTGTCAAATGACAAAATAAAACTCACTGTGACAGCACAACACGGTGGAAATGCGACACTCAAAGTTTCAACTCTTGAAGCACAAAAGACTTGCGAAATTTTTGTGAAAGTGAAACAATATGCAAAATCCGTTTCGTTTGACAAGGGGAATGTTTTGTATGTGTCAAATGACACACCTTTTGTTCCAATGGCAGAGAATTTTATGTTTGACAGCAACACAACCGAAAAAGATATGTCTTATTATATTGTTGACAACACAATTGATATCAATTTCAACAACTACAAATTGACAAGTGTTGACGGTGATGTTGCAAAATTTAATGACGGAATAGGTGAAGAATCTTTGGATATTGTTCCATTTGATAAAGTGACCTTGACTTTGACTGATGAAGGGAATATTTTGCAAGCATATTATGGCAGTGAAGAGCCAAAGAAACTTGACCTTGTCAGTGAATTTACTGTGCTTGCATACTACAATCATTCAAACAGAAGTGAAGATATCGGGGTTGTTTATGATGTTGCACAAGTGAATGTTTTGCCAAGCCTAAATATCAAAGTCTCAGGCGGATACATGGTTGAAAATGCGGAAGGTGAAGACGGATATGAAGAAAAAGGGA
>CAZIRI010000002.1:0-21063 GCA_964541815.1 uncultured Lachnospiraceae bacterium | reverse complement strand
AACTTGTGGTTGTTCCAAACAACAAATCAATGAATGCTTACATTCTCAAAATTGAAAAGGTCGATTCTGTTGAGGGGGTGCCATTGATTGAAAATGTATACAAATCAATGGTAGTTGGGGAAGATTATTTTGATATCACTCCAATTCAATACACTGAAAAAGATGGAAATGTGACTGCATCATATTGGAAAATTTCCGCAAAGGTGAACACTCAAAAGACATCTGACTTGGCATTTGAGATTTGCTATGATGTCGCACAGGGTGTTGAAGATGACAGTGTGAACAAAGAACTTGATTTTTCAGTTGATATTCAAATTGCTCCATCTGAAATTGTTGTCAATGAAACATCTGAACCTGAAACAATTGTGCTTTACAATCACTATCAAAACAATCAATTTGGGTGGAATGAACTTTTGTTTGGGGTTATTTCAAACTTCAATACGACACCAAATTTTGATTATGTCTATTTCACATACGATTCAACTTTCGTGAACTTTACATACAATCAAAAATCCGTCACTGTTGGCTCAGCAAAAAATGTTGATGACCTACAAAAGAGGATGTCAACTTACACAACTGCCAAATATATATTCACTGCCGATGATTTGAAAAAATCTTTCTATGTGCGTGGGGTTGAGGATGCTAGTGTAAGCACGGACACTCTTTTCCCAACAATCGTATGCCATTTGGTGAGTGGAATTGCTGAAAGGACAAACATTTCTCTTACTATAAATATAAAAATCGTTGCGGGAGCAAAATCCGTCTTCCAGACAGAAGATTATAAGGACTATTCAGTCTTTTATGTTGATTATGATGCTGGAAAGAACCAAGAATTCACAAAGCAACTGGCTTCTGACCAAGAATTTTCTTCATTCACAAGCAAATTTGTGAGCGGAACGGATGTTTTGACAATAAATCAACAAATTGTGGCTGGGGAAGAGCGTTCACAAGAATTAAAAGCGACATTGACGCCAAAAACGGTCGGCACGGGAGTTTACAGAATTTATCTTGACAACGGTGTGAACTGCGATGTCACATTTTCAGTGATAAAAACTTTGCTTGAAAATTCGACAAGCATTGGGCTTCCTTCAAGTGGGAATGAATATGTTTCATTCTATCAAACGGGCAAAAATGAGTCAGCGGATAAATTTGAAAACAAACTTGACATTGAAATTCTCAATCCGTCAACGGCGGATGAAATAACTTTTGGCAGTTTTGCAAATGTTCAAATCACTGCAAATATAAGTGCAAATGGAATTGAATTTAAGCAATTGAATAGTGATATCATTTCAATTTCAAAAGTTGATGAAAAATTGTATAGATTTGAGACAAAAAAGAATGGTGATGATGTTGTCACATTCACTCTGAAAGGGCAAGTTGTTTCAAACTTTGAGACAAAAGATGCCACTTTGAAAGTCTATGTTTGTGTGAGTTCTTATTCTCTTATTGATGAGTTTTATTTCAAAAATGGCGAAGATTATGCGACAAACAATGTGACTTATTATGGTGTGAATGCAAAGGACAGCGACAGAACAATTTATTTGAATGCTGTTGCAAAAAATGGAAACTCGACAAATTTCTATAAATACAAGTTTAATGGGCAAAAATTATCAAGTATTTTTGATAAGGTTGATAAGGAAGGAACGAAAACAAATCAAATTGCAAAAAATGATAAGAGTGAAGGGACTGTTTATTATTATAGTATGTCCGCACCAGAAGATTATGCCACAACTGAACTTGTGAAAGGTGAGTTTGACAATTCTTATATATTTATGTATGCATCTTCTGTCACAGCAAAGGCAACAATTGCAACGACTGTTGGAACACAATTAACAATCACTTGCACCACCAAGGACGATGTGGAATCGACAAAATATATTTTCATGACATTCTCTGACGGATTTATGGCAAATTTTGACAATGTTGAATATATTGAATATGACGAAGATGGGAACGTTGAAGCCATATACAAAGCAGTTTTCTCGAATATTTATTATCTTTCTCAAATTAGTGATAGCAATCTTGGTGGAGACTCTTTTGATATGAACACATTGAAATATGTGGAAGGTTCTTCAACATTGAAAAATGAGCATTCAACATTGAAATTGTCAGCAAATATCAGACAAAGAGATTTGACAAAGAGATACAATATTTGCATTGAGCCACAAGAATATGTGCCAATTGAGGGGATTTCACTTTCGACGGGCGAAACTGAACTCAATTTTTCAAAAGATGACCTTGAAAAAGTTTTGACGGTCTACACTTATCCAAATTATTCAACAGACAAAGAAATCACTGTGGAATTTGTGCAAACAAATGGAACGAAATACACTTTGGTTCAATATGAGGTTGACACAACGGCAAGCAGTCAAGGGTTATACACGGTGAAAGTGTCAGCCAAGAATTTTTTTGAAAATTATTCAAATATTAAAAATGACGAGTCTTTGACGGGTGTTTTGTTTATCTATCCAACGGAATGGGGCGATAATTACACGCAACTTGATGGCAAAAATGTGATTGCTCTTAAAATTCAATATAGAAATGGTTCAATAATGAATCCATATTTGCTTGATAGTGTTGATGATGTTTTGGCAATCGGAGAAAGTGAAGCGTCTCTTAAAAGTCATTATCAAATAAATGCTGTTATTGATATGATAGGTGCAAAAAATGCAACACCTATTGGGAGTTTGACGGACAGTAAAGGGGATATGCTTGGTTTTTCTGGAACGATTGTTGGAACTTCTTCCTATGCATCAATCACAAATATTATGGTTTCTGACAGCAATTTTGTGACACAGAATGGGAGTGTGCTGTATGGCGGATTGTTTGCAAAAATAAACAGTGATGCAGTCATTGAAAATGTTGACTTTTCGGGAGCAATTCATCTCAATTTGAGTGAAAATTCTTCTGCAAGTGCTGTAAATGCATCAATTTTGACGGCGGAAAATGCGGGAACTCTTGAAAATGTTGGCGTGACTGTTTTGGAGTCTTCAATCGATTGTAAAACAGGTTCAAGTTTGAATGTTGGAGCAGTGACAGCAAACAATTCAGGGAAAATCATTCAAAACTTTGAAAAATATGACGAAAGTTTGAGTGATGATGAAAGTGTTTATCCAAAAGACACTTTGGAAAACTGGAAATATTCTGGGCAAACATCAAAAAATTTGGCATATTTTTCAGGGAAAATGCAAATTAAGTCAAATTCATCGACAATCAATGCTGGGGGAATTGCGGGTGTTTCCTCTGGTGAAATTTCTCGCAAAACAGCAAGTTCCACATACAAAATGTATGGCTACACAGGCTATTCCGCTTATGCTCTTATATACATCACTGGCGATTTGGGGGGCAAAATTGTTTGTCTGGGTGCAGGTGTTGGAAAGCAAACATATATTAAAGACCAAACTCAAACAAGCACAATATCAAATCTTCTTGTTGGCGGGGAAGTTTCAACAAGCGAAATGAATATTGGCGGTGATTTATATCAAGATGGGTCTGCGGTGTATGACAGTGTCGGCGGACTCGTCGGCGAGTCAAACACGCAGAATCTTGGCGAGATTACTATAAAAAACAACACTTCAAGAACATTTGTTCGTGGTTATGACTTTGTTGGGGCATTGGCTGGTCGAGATGTTGGGCGTAGTGCTGAAGTTAGCAAAGGATTTAATACGGATTGTTTAACGAATTGGACTGGCAATAAGGTCGAAATGATTGATGATGGTCGTGGCACATATGAATCAGCAAGCGTTATCAGAAAATCAACAAATTTTGCTTATGACCTTTCAAATGTTAAGGAGGATACTGGCAAATTTAATTTGCTTATTGCAATAGGGAATTACGATGTCAGAGGAAACTCGTCAAAAGATTTCAGTAATCTCACTTCACATACTTTTGGGGCTAGTGAAACAATATCTGTCGCATCTTACAGTGCAAGAACAATTTGTGGTGCCACAGCGGAGCCACCACTATGTGTCACACAAACTGAAATAGACAAAAATTCTTCAAGCACAACAACAACTTATGGTGATTACATTCAATATGTGAAAAATGGAGAAAATGTCAATTACAATTGTTATAGTGTGCAAAGAAGCACGGTGAAGATTGGAACGAATGCAACGGGTTATGAGTTGACGGGGAAAGATAGTTCAGCAAACGATGTGTATTTCATGTATTATTTTTCAGTCAACAGTGATGTTTCTGGAAATTTGGGAAATCTCGCACAAGACAATGTTGATGAGTTGAACAATATATCGTCTGCCAGTGAATTTTATCCTTTTGATATCACAAACAATGATGTGTTTATTTCAGCATCAAGTTCAAATGTCTTGACGGTTGATATCAACGGAAATATCAAAGTTTCTGGTGTTGGACTGGCAATTTTGAATGTTTCAAGTCTTTTGAATGTCAACGAATCAAAAAGAATTTATGTCTATGTTGTGAATTATTTTGACAAATCAACAAAAACATCTTTGATATATGCCACTCCAAGTGCGGACGGAATGAAAATTGTGAACGGGTCGGAGGTCAATGTCTATGGGGCTTCAAACACTGTTTTGTATGTCATTCCATCATACACATATAATGGGGAGAACTTCAAAATTTCTGAAAGCGGTGTTTTGAGATATCAAAATGTTGATTATTATGTGACACAAAATTCACTTATCACTGCAAATGCGACAATGGCGGAAGATTCGCAAGCATTCTCCGATGTTGAAATTGAAAAACAAAAAATTATTTTCTATCGTGAAAATGAAATTTATGCGACAGAAGATAATGTTGACAAATATTCAATCGGCGTGAATCTTGTCGTGTCAGTCACAATTGACGGAAAGAGTTATGAATATATCTACACTCTTATGGGCAATGAAACAAACAAGGCGATTGATGTTGATGTTCGATACAAGAAAACGGCAACTTCAATTCGACCAAACTACACACAAACGAGTTTCAAAACAAACAACAGTTTTTCAGACAAGGTTTGTGTTGAGACGGAAAATAGTGAAGACCATTTGTATTATCAAATATACAAAGTTGATGACGCAGGCAATTTGACTTTGATTCAAGAGAGAATGGATTTGTGCAGTGCGGATGACGCATGGAAAAATTCTGTCAACTCTTGGACTGAACAAGATTTGTTTATTTTCAAGATTTCAAGCATCTCTTATGACAGCAAAACCAAACAAAAAATATTCAAATATGAAGTTTCATTAAACAAAACAAGTGACACATTCAATGACCGCTTTGATCTTGACGAAAATGGAAATCTTGTGAATGATATCTATGGAAATTATAAAGTGGTTTTGTTTGCAAGCGAATTGGAAAAGGGTGTTTCAAACAGTTTCTTGATGTCAGTTGAAGAGGCGGAAGTCAACTATATTATCGCAAGCAATTATTCTCATTATGATGACTTGTCAGTGTCTGACAATGTTGTCATTCCATCACAATTTGGAATGATTGAAGTTGACATTGACCCTGTTGAAGCAATTTTTGACACATTCACGATTTCAAATGACGAAATAAATGAAAATTATGGCTCGGGGAATGCGCAATTCACCTTTGCTTATGAGGTGATTGACATGACGACGGGAGCAATTTCTTACGAAAAGAATGTCAACTTTGGTGTTTATGAAAACAATGCATTTACATTCACATATGACCAAATGATGAAATTCTTTGAAGAAAAGGGTGTTTCATACATTGGAAAAGTCTATATTGCTTATTATGTGAGTTCATACAATGTTGAAGACTATGCGGAAATTGCATTTAATGTTTCAGTCACATATGGAATTGACACAAAATTGACACAAGAAACAGTTGTGTATGCAAATATCAAACTTGACAGTTATGCAAGACTTGTCTTTGACACAAAGACTGATGTTGATGGATATTATTATGTCGCAAAAGGCTTGTCATATGGCTTGACTTTGGATTGTTATGGATTTAGCGATGAGAATGTCTCTGTTGTAGTGAAAGACAAGGTTTCTTCATCCACTCCTGTTGGGACGGTGACAAAGCAAAATGGAAAATATGTTTTGCAAGTTTCTTCGAAGATTGACCAATATGACGACAAGGGGCATTTGTTTGAAATTGAAACAACGGCGGAAAAAGAAGTCGACGGGGCAAAAGTCAAATTTATCAGCACACTCTATGTTTATGCAAGGGAATATGTGTTGAATTATAGCGACGCCAAAAACGAAGATGTTGTTTATGGCATGAGCAATGGCGTGATAAGCACTTCTGTTGGGACTCCTTATGAACTCAAACTTGATTTGTCGGATTTTATTGAATATGACAAAGAGGATAGCATAGTCGAGAAGAAAGTTTCGGAATTTATGGCGGATTTGACAAGTGGAGTCAATTGGAGTGTGTTCTTTGGAAAAGAAGAAACAAAACTGGAAAGCGGAAAGAAAATCGAATCAAAATATTATTCAATTCAAGGATATACGGTCACTCCACTTCTTGTCTACAATTCTTCCAACCAATTCTATCACTTCACAGCGGAAGTTCACTATGTGATGAAAAATGGAGGATACACTTATTCTTCTGAACTAAATGGTTCTTTGAGAATTTACACTGAATTTACATTTGAAGTTCATGACCAAAGCACGGAAGATTGCCCAATCCCAATCACAACTTACATTGATTTGATGAGCATGTCGGACGATGAGCATTACATTCTTCTTGAAGATATTGTTTTGCCAAGTGTTGAATATGCATCTGTGAATGGGCTTGAACAATTCACTCCTATCACGGCACAAGTCGCAAGTTTTGACGGCAATGGGCATAGCATTATGATGAATGGAACATATGAAATGACTGACATTTCAAGTGTTGGACTGTTTGCATCTGTTGCAGAAGATTGTGTTGTGAAAAATGTGAGAATTGTGCTGACTGGCGATGTTGTTTTGAAGTTCGATTCTGATTCGTTTAATGTCGGGCTTTTGACGGCAACAAATGAAGGTAGTGTGACAAATTGTGAAGTTATTTCATCTTCAAATGCGACAATGTCAGTTGTTTGCTCAACGGGAATTTCCACGGCATATGTCGCAGGACTTGTTGAGGCAAACAATGGATATATCACAAATTCTCGTTCGGAAGTGAATATGATTTCAAACACAAGTTTGGCTGGCTTTGTCGCTCAAAACAATGGCGACATTGCAAGTTCTTACTTTGCAAATGCAAGTCTTAAAAATGGCAGTAAGGAAAGTTCTGCTTCATACACGGCAGGTTTTGTTCTTGAAAACAGTGGAAATATCTACACATCTTATGTGAGTGGAAATATTTCTGAAAACGAAAAAGAAGAAATTTATTATAATGGCGAAAACAATTTCATAAACTCTTCAAATGATGTTTCAGGTTTTGTTTATCAAAACTATGGAGCGATTTCTGATTGCTATTCAAACATCAAACTTGTGAGCGGTGCTTATGCGTCTGGATTTGTTTCTATGAACACGGGGACTGTGAACAATGCGTTTGCAACTTGCAAACTCATCAATGATCAGGACTCAAACTTTGGCTTTGCAAAATCAAACACTGACAATGCAAATGTTGGGACAATAACAAATTGTTCTTATTTGACTGATGTTGCAAACAATGTCAATGTGAATATTGGGCAAATTCAAGAGTCTGGCGAAATTGATATCAAAGAATTTTCATGTGATGATTTTTCAAATGTTGAAAACTTTTCAAGTTTCGTTGTTGCAAATGGAAGAGATATCAATTCTGTTTGGTTCTTTGATGATGGAAAAGCATTGAAAACTGATTTCAATGGCAAGAGTTTCCTAAAACGATTGGAACTTGTTTCAGCAAATATCACAGCAGAGTCTGTGAGAAATCTTAGCACTGTTGAAGAAACTGTTGATGAAGAAACGGGTGCAAAGAGCATGAAATATGTCTACACATATGCTGGTGGACATCCAACTCTTGGAAGTGTTTACAATCCAATTTTGATTTCATCTGCTGAAAATATGGAAGAATATTTCGCACAAGAGACAAACAATGCGGGATATAATTATTGTTATTATAGAATTATAAATGATATATCATATGATGACTATAAAGAAAACAGTTCGCTCTACAAAGTAAAATTTATGGGATATCTCGAAGGGAACTTTATGGAAATCTCAAATATCGCATTGATGTCAAGTGAAGCATTGAACAGTGCAGGACTTTTTGCGGAAGTTGGAAAATCAAGCAAAGCAAGTGCTGTGGGAACACTTCTCAATTTCACAGTTTCACCAAATGTCGTTTCGTTTGCAAATGCAAATGTTGTTGGCGGAGTTGCAGGGATTGTTGACGGCGGAACTGTTGTGAATGTCAATATCAATCCTTATGAAGGAACTCAACTAGTTGTCGTTGGAAACAACATTGTTGGTGGCGTTGTTGGGCTTTCTTCTGGGAAGAGTTTGATTAACAATGTTCATTCAACAGTCAGTGCAAAAGCGAAGTTGTATAAGGTTGGAGATGATAATCACTACACTGAGAATTCGGACAATTTCTCTGGATATTCATTTGCGGGGACGATTGTTGGTGTTTTGGCTGGTTCAACAAATATTTATGACAGCGAAATATCCGCAGACAATTTGCAATTGTCATCTGTCGCAAGCAAGGCGGGTCTTGCATTTGGATTGATTGGAGAATATGTAAGTGTTGAAAAATTGACAATCAATGTGACGGACTTGATGTCAATTTCCGCTCATAACTACGGCGGATTTATTGCTGGGGAGAGTGCTGGAACTGTCACTGATGTGTCCGTTGTTGGAAATGGACAAATCTTTGAAGGCTTCAAGCGTCTTCCATACACTCCTGATGCTATTGGTGGTTGCTTTGGCTTGTTGAGTGCGGGGAGCGTTTCAAATGTGGAAAACTCTCAATCAATTCAATGCTCTGAAAATGGTGACAAGGTCGGAGTTGGTGCAGTTGGCGGATTTGTTGGTGCAGTTGACGGATATGTCAAAGTTGACAACATTAATATAACTGCCGATGTGACAGGCTTTGATTATGTTGGCGGTGTTGTTGGAATTATACAAGGCGACACAACCTTTGGAAAATTTTCTAACATAAACTATTCAGGAAAACTTACTTTGTATGCACAAAATGTTCGTGCAATTGGTTGCGGTGGATTCCTTGGAAGAATGATTGACAATTCGTCATTCGATTTGTCCACACCAACCGTTGAAAACACGAAAAGTGGTGACGCCTCTGCAACAATCACACCTGCAACCAAAAATTCGATTGTTTGTGAGATTGATGTTGTTGTGTATTTGTATGAAAATTCAATGGACAACTATGTTGGCAGTGTTGTTGGTCGAATTGATGAAAGTGGTTTCAGTCCAAACGTTTCAAACACAGATTCGGAAATCACTGGAAAAATGACACTCAACAAAATGACCAACAACTACAAGAGTGCCACAATGAGTGTGAAAGTTGATGAAAATACAAAAACTTTGAGTTTGGGCGAAAATTCAAAGGTTTATGCAAGCCAGGTACTTGAAAACAATTCGACATGCAAATGTGATTTGGAAATTGTTTATGATACGGATGAAGATAGGAAGAATCTTTACTTCCCAATCACAATGCATTTCTATGGCTCATACGAAGTGTTCAGTAAATAAGAATGTGGATTTTTGTCCACATTTTTATTTTTTTTGAAAAATATGTTGAATTTGTTTTGAAGTTTTGTTGTTTTGTGATAATATATATGTGGTTAAATAAGTTTTTGAAAAATTTTTGGAAATTTGTTGACAAGAGAGATTGATTGTGATACAATACATCAGTTAAATGGCGCAATGTTGAAGAATTATTACTACTTTTAACTGAAAAATTGTGGAGTAGGAGGTTTTTATGACCCCCTAACTCCTTTTTTAACTTTATAAAGGGGTGCATTATGGAAAGTTTTATGAAAACTCAAAAATTTGGCAATGGTGAACGATTTACATTTTCTCAATTGAAAAAATACATCGACATTCCACCACTTCTTGAAATTCAAAAGAACAGTTTCAAGAACTTTATGGAGGACGGCATCAAGGAAGTGCTTGATGAATTTTCTCCTATTGTAGATTATTCTGGAAAGGCGAAACTTTATCTCTTCGACCCTATTTTGGACGCAAAACCAAAATACGACAAAAGAGAATGCAAGAGAAGAGGTGTCACATATTCGATTCCACTCAATGTGAAAGCGAGATTTGTTGTTGAAGAAACTGGACAAGCGGTTGAAGACACTGTTTTCTTGGGCGATATTCCTCATATGACCGAAGATGGCTCATTTATTTTCAACGGCGTTGAAAGAGTTGTTGTCAATCAAATTATCAAATCACCAAACTTCTATTTGCTCATGGACAAGCCACATGATAAATCAACATTGCATGGTCAAATCATTCCAAAAAGAGGAATGTATATTGAATTTGAGCAAGGTGCAAACGAACTTTTGAAAGTTGTTCTTGACAGAAAAAATAAGGTCACTTTGGGGCTTTTCTTGAAGTGCTTTGGATACAGTGCCGAAGAAATTTGCAAACTTTTTGGCGACCACAGACTTATTCGAAATGTTTTGGAAAAGGAAACTCAAAACACACAAGAAGAAGCATTGCTTGAATTTGCAAGAAAGACAAGACCTGCTGATGTTCCTTCTGCGGAAACAACGAGAAGTTATTTGAATTTGTGGTTCTTCTCTGACCAATGGTATAACTTGTCAAGAGTTGGAAGATACAACCTCAACAAAAAACTCTCAATCGCAAGAAGAATTGTTGGACAAATGCTCGCAGAGGATGTCATTTCTCCAGATGGAGAGTTGCTTGCAAAGGCTGGGGTGGAAGTTTCTTCGGAACTTGCACAAAAAATCAAGGCATCTGGCGTGAACGAAGTTTGGATTCAACTTAACGACAAAAAATATTTGATGAGAGGAAACAACAGAGTCAAACTTTCTGATGTGTTCCCATGCGATGAGAAAGAACTTGGAATTTTGGAAGAAGTTTATTATCCTGTTCTTGCAGAAATTCTCAAAGACAACAAAACAAAAGAAAAGAGAATGGAAGCAATCAAAGAGCATGCAAAAGATTTGATGATTTCAACTCTCACAATGGACGATATTTTGGCTTCAATCAGCATGTATTTGGATTGTTTGGAAGATGTTTGTCCAACTGATAAAATCGAACACTTGTCAAACAAGAGAGTTGCGACTGTGGGGGAATTGTTCTATGACCATTTCCGTTCAGGTGTGACAAAACTTGTTGCAAATGTCAGAGAAACATTGCAAGGAAAAGAATTGACAGAAGTCACTCCAAGACAAATTGTCAATCCAAAAGCAGTCAACAGAGCGCTTCGTGATTTCGTGGCTTCTTCACAGTTGTCACAACTTATGGACCAAGTCAACCCATTGTCAGGAATAACTCAAAAGAGAAGAGTTTCCGCAGTTGGTCCTGGAGGTATCAAAAAGGAAAGAGCAGATGCCGAAGTTCGTGATATTCACTACACAAACTACGGAAGAATTTGTCCTATTGAAACGCCCGAAGGACAAGCAATCGGACTTGTGAACACCTTGACAAGTTATGCAAAAATCGATGAATATGGATTCTTGCAAACTCCTTACAGAAAAGTTGACAAGGAAACAGGAATTGTTTCTGACAAGTGCGAATATTACATGGCTGATATTGAAGACACTGCATATATCGCACAGGCGACTGAACCTCTTGATGAACAGGGCAGATTTGTCAACAAGCGTATCGTTTGCAGACACAAAGACTATGCAATTGAAGTGCCAGCATCAAAAGTTGATTTTGTTGATGCTTCACCAAGACAAATTATTTCAGTCGCAACATCTTTGATTCCATTTGTAAACCACAACGAAGCAAACCGTGCGTTGATGGGTGCAAACATGCAGAGACAGGCAGTGCCACTTATCAAAGCGGAGGCACCACTTGTTGGAACAGGAATGGAAGAAGTTGTTGCACATGATTGTGGATACACTCAACTTGCTCGCCATGATGGTGAAGTTGTGTATGTCAGTGCAGACGAAGTCAGAGTCAAGGTTGCTGACGGCTCTGAAGATATATATGAATTGATAAAATTCGACAAAACAAATGATGAAACTTGCTTCAATCAAAAACCTTGCGTTAAAAAGGGTGACAAGGTTGTGAAAAGTCAAGTTATCATTGACGGATATTCAACAGACAATGGAGAACTTGCTCTTGGGAAAAATGTGCTTGTCGGTTATATGAACTGGGAAGGATACAACTATGAGGATGCCGTTGTTATCAATGAAAGATTGGTCAAAGACGATGTCTTCACATCAATTTGCTTGAAAGTTGATGAATTGAAGTGCAGGTCAACAAAACTTGGTGATGAAGTTATCACAAGAGATATTCCAAATCTTGGAGAAGACGCTCTCAAAAACTTGGATGAGAGAGGAATTGTTCGTGTTGGTGCGGAAGTTCGTGCGGGAGATATCTTGGTTGGAAAAGTGACTCCAAAGGGCGAAACTGAACTCTCTCCAGAAGAAAGATTGCTCCGTGCAATTTTCGGTGATAAGGCAAGAGAAGTTAGGGACACATCTTTGCGTGTTCAACATGGAAAGGGCGGTGTCGTTGTTGATGTTCAAGTCTTCTCAAGAGAAAACAAAGACGAACTTGAACCTGGTGTCAACGAACTTGTCAAAGTGACAATTGCTCAAAAGAGAAAACTTTCCGTTGGGGACAAGATGAGTGGTCGTTATGGAAACAAGGGGTGTATTTCAGTCGTTTTGCCAGAATCTGATATGCCTTTCACATCTGACGGAAGAACACTTGATATCGTTTTGAACCCATTGGGCGTTCCATCTCGTATGAACTTGGGACAACTTTTGGAAGTTCACCTTGGACTTGTTGCTGGAACATTAGGCTGGAAAGTTGCAACACCTGCATTTGATGGTGCTGACGCTGAAAAGATTAAGACACTTTTGCTACACAATGGATACGAAGAAGACGGAAAAGTCCAACTCTATGATGGAAGAACGGGTGAACCATTTGAAAACAAAACGACTGTCGGAACAAAATATATGCTCAAATTGAACCACATGGTTGACAGCAAGATTCACGCTCGTTCAATTGGACCTTACTCACTTGTCACACAACAACCTCTTGGAGGAAAAGCACTCTTTGGTGGACAGAGATTTGGTGAAATGGAAGTTTGGGCTTTGGAAGCATATGGTGCTTCACATGTTTTGCAAGAAATGCTCACTGTGAAATCCGATGATGTTGTTGGAAGAGTGAAGACTTTTGAAGCAATCGTTAAGGGAAGACCTATTGCAGAACCTGGAATTCCTGAAAGTTTCAAAGTTTTGATAAAAGAGTTGCAGGCTTTGGCACTTGATGTCAAGATTTTGACTGAAAATGATGAAGAAATTGATTTGCCTGAACTTTTGCAAGATGAAAGAGACAAAGCAAGTCTTTCAGATGATGTTGAAAAAGATTTGAAACAAGAAATTGTCGACATTGAAGCAATGATTGCTGACGATGACGGCAAAAATGACATCGAAACTGAAATCGCTGACGAAACAAATCCAGGTGGAGTTGACGATATTGATATGTTTGATGCAGATTTTGGAGATTTCGATGACGAGTAGTCTTTTTGGCAAAAGTTGTTGTTAATTAAGGGGAAATATTATGTTTGAACTTAACAATTTTGAAAAAATTAAAATAGGAATTGCTTCACCTGAAAAAATCAGAGAATGGTCTCACGGCGAAGTGACAAAACCAGAAACTATCAATTACAGAACTCAAAAACCTGAAAGAGATGGACTTTTCTGTGAAAAGATTTTTGGGCCTAAAAAAGACTGGGAATGTCATTGCGGAAAATATAAAAGAGTGAGATATCGTGGAGTCGTTTGTGACAAGTGTGGCGTTGAAGTCACAAGGTCAAAAGTGCGTCGTGAAAGAATGGGGCATATTGAACTTGCTTGTCCAGTCACTCACCTTTGGTATTTCAGATCCGTTCCTTCAAGAATCGGGACATTGCTGGATTTAACTCCAAAAACTTTGGAGCAAGTTGTTTATTACATCAACTACATTGTCACCGACCCAAAAAACACTGACCTTGAATATAAACAAATATTAAACGACAAAGAATATCGTGATGCCATTGAAAAATATGGACATGATGCTTTTGATGCTGGAATGGGGGCAGAGGCAATCAAGGTTTTGCTTTCAAAAGTTGACCTTGACAAAGATAGCGCATCTTTGAAAGAAGAACTCAAAACAGCAAAGGGACAAAGAAAGATAAAGGCAGCAAAGAAACTTGATGTTGTTGAATCTTTCAGAAAGAGCGGAAACAATCCAACTTGGATGGTTTTGGATGTTATTCCTGTCATTCCACCAGATTTGAGACCTATGGTTCCACTTGATGGGGGAAGATATGCAACAAGCGATTTGAATGATTTGTATCGAAGAGTTATAAACAGAAACAATCGTTTGAAAAAATTGATGGAACTTGGCGCTCCTGATGTCATTGTTAGAAACGAAAAGAGAATGCTTCAAGAAGCAGTTGACAACTTGATTGACAATGGGAAACATGGAAAACCTGTCACAGGGCCAAAACAAAGAGGATTGAAATCTCTCACTGCAATGCTCGGCGGAAAGCAAGGGCGTTTCAGACAAAACTTGCTTGGAAAAAGAGTTGACTATTCTGGGCGTTCAGTTATTGTCGTTGGGCCAGAACTTAAAATGTATCAATGCGGTGTGCCAAAAGAAATGGCACTCGAACTCTTTAAGCCATTTATTATCAATCGTTTGATTGAACTTAATGAAGCAAACAACATAAAGAGCGCAAAGCGTATGATTGACAGAGAAAAACCAAGCGTTTGGAATGTCGTTGCTGATGTTATCAAGGACCACCCTGTTCTTTTGAACAGAGCACCAACATTGCACAGACTTTCTGTTCAAGCGTTTGAACCTGTTTTGGTTGAAGGAAGAGCAATAAAGTTGCACCCATCAGTTTGTGCAGCGTTCAACGCTGACTTCGATGGTGACCAAATGCCAATTCACATTCCTTTGTCTATCGATGCAAGAGCGGAAGCAAGAACTTTGATGCTTGCATCAAACAATATTTTGAAACTTTCTGACGGAGAACCTATTGTTTCTCCTGCACAGGATATGGTTTTGGGATGCTATTATATAACATTGCTTAAACCTGGTGCAAAGGGTGAAGGCTCATTCTATTCTTCTATTGATGAAGCGATGTATGCACACCAAACAAAGAATTTGGATTTGCAAGCAGAAATCACTGTCAGAATAACAAAAACTGTTGACGGAAAGACTTATTCAAAGAGAGTTGTCACATCTGTTGGAAGACTTATATTCAATGATATCATTCCTCAAGACTTGGGATATGTTGATAGAACAAATCCAGACAATATTTGTGAACTTGAAATCAATAAACCTGTGATGAAAAAAGAATTGAGCAATATTGTTGCAATTTGTTATGCGAAATATGGGACAACAGAATGTTCAAAACTTGTCGATAGAATCAAAGCTTTGGGTTATAAATATTCAACATTGGCTTCTATCACTGTCAATATTTATGACCTTCAAGAACCTGTTGAAAAAGCGGAAATTTTGAAAGAAACCGAAGCAAAAGTTCTTGAAAATGAAAAATTGCTTCATCGTGGACTTATTTCACTTGATGAAAAGATAAATGAAAATGTAAATCTTTGGAATGAAGCGGCTATTCAAGTTCAACAAGCGATTATTGATGATATTGACACATTCAATCCATTCAACCTTATGGTTGTGTCTGGGGCTCGTGGAAATAAAACACAGTTGGCTTTGGATTGCGGATTGATTGGAATTAAATCAACTGCATCAGGGACAAAGAATGACACACCTATCAAGTCATCGTTCAAGCAAGGACTTAACCCAATTGAATACTTTATCAACTCTCGTGGTGCGAGAAAAGGTTTGTCCGACACTGCTTTGAAGACCGCTGACTCTGGTTATTTGACAAGAAGACTTGTTGATATTGCACAAGATGTTGTCATCACATCAGAAGATTGTTTTGCTGACAATGGCGAAAAAGTTCGTGGTGTTGTTGTTTCTGACCTTGTTTCAGACGGTTCAGTTCAAGAAACTCTTGCTGAAAGAATTTATGGCAGATTTGTTGTGAATGATGTCGTAAATCCAAAAACAAAAGAGATTATTGTTCCTGCAAACACAATGGTTTCAAAGGAACAAGCATCCGCAGTTGTTGAAGCGGGAATCAAAGAGGTCGAAATTCGTTCACTCATCACTTGTCAATGCAAACATGGTGTTTGCGCAAAGTGTTATGGAAGAAGTTTGGCTGGAAAGGAATTGGTGACAATGGGTGAAGCAGTTGGAATTATCGCTGCTCAATCAATTGGTGAACCTGGAACACAGCTCACAATGAGAACTTTCCACACTGGTGGTTCTGCTGTGGCTGCCGATATCACACAAGGTCTTCCAAGAGTTGAAGAAATCTTTGAAGCAAGAAGACCAAAGGGTGAATGCGTTCTTTGCGAAGTTGCTGGAAAAGTCAAAATCAAAGAGGATGCAAAAACTTACACAATCACTGTTGTGACGGGCGAAGGTGACATTGACTATGAAGTCAGAAAACCTGCCGTTTTGAAAGTTAAAAATGGCGACACTGTCGAACCTGGAACACAACTTACTGCTGGTGCAATCAATCCATCAGACCTGCTTGTCACAAGAGGTTTGAAAGGGCTTCAACAATATTTGCTTTCAGAAGTTATTTCAGTTTATAGAAGTCAAGATGTTAAAGTCAACGACAAACATGTTGAAATTATCATTAGACAAATGCTTAAAAAAGTCAAAATTGAAGACTCTGGCGACACAAATTTGCTTACGGGTGATGTGGTTGATGTTTCAAAATGTGAAGAAGAAAATGAAAGAGTTTTGAGAGAGGGTGGAAGACCTGCCGTTGCAAGAAGAATCCTTCTTGGAATTACAAAAGCATCCCTTTCAACGGAATCTTTCCTTTCAGCATCTTCATTCCAAGAGACTTCAAGAGTTTTGACAGACGCTGCATTGAAAGGCAAAGTCGACAATTTGGTCGGAATAAAAGAAAATGTTATTATTGGAAAACTTATCCCAGCGGGAACTGGTTTGAAACAATACAGAACCGTTGTTCCTGTTCGAGTTGAAGAAACTCCAGAAACATCTGAGGTTATTTCACAATAATATTATAAAGAGATTTGTGTATATTTTTTGCACAAATCTTTTTTTATATATTTATGAAAATTGCAATTTGCTTGCATAATCACTTGTGAAAATGTATAATGTTTGTATGATTGACGAAGATAATTTGATAAAGAACAAACTTTTTGACATGGCAAACAAGGCATATTCTCGGGGAATTCCGCTCAATTCGCATTTTTTGAATTTGCATGAGCAAGAAATTTTCAATATTCATAAAAAAAGTTTGGAGTTTTCTCATCCAATTTTGTTTGGCGGACATGAATTGTGTGAAAGGAAATGCGTGTTTTTTAATGACGAACATTTTTGGAATTTGGTGTGCTTAAAAATTTCTCCACAAAATGAAAAGTATGCTGAAAAACTGCATCACAAGGATTTTTTGGGTGCAATTATGAATTTGGGGGTGGACAATTCAATGATCGGCGACCTTTTTGTTTTGGATAATGTTGGTTATCTCTTTTGCTTGAAATCAATAAGTGATTTCTTTGTGCAAAATTTGCTGTCCGTCAAAAGAACAAAGGTTTTTGTTGAAATTGTCAATGTGAGCGAAGTTTTGGTTTTCAAAAAATTCAAAACACTCGTTTTTTATGTTGAGTCGTCAAGAATTGATTTGATTGTTTCAAAAATGTATCATCTTTCCCGCAGTGAAGGGCAAGTTTTGGCAAAATCGGGCGATGTTTTTGTCAATGATGTGGCTTGCAAAAATCAAAGTTTGGAGTTGAAAGAGGGAGATATTGTGTCCGTTCGTCACAAAGGGAAATTCAGAGTTGACAAAATTGAAAAGGTGGATTTCAAAAACAAGGTTGTTTTGAAAATTTATTCATAATTTTTTTTGCAAATATGCAATTTTTTTTGATTTTTGAAAAATGTGTGTGTTATAATCAAAATAAATTATGAAAATGTCTGCTGTCTTCTTAAAAAAATTGAAAGAATCCGTTGTTTCAATCTTGCCAATTGCATTGATTGTTGTTGTTTTGTCACTTATTTTTGTTCCAAATTGCGGTTGGACAGTCTTTAATTTTGCGATTTGTGCAATCTTGCTTATGCTTGGAATTTGTCTTTTCAACATTGGCTGTGAAATGTCTTTGATGAAAATGGGGGAGTATGTCGGCTCACATTTGAGCAAAACGAAAAAAGTTTTGTTGATGCTCATTTGCTCGCTTTTGATTGGTGCTGTGATAACAATTGCAGAACCTGATTTGAAAGTTTTGGCATCGCAAGTTGACGGACTCGATGACTGGATTTTGCTTATTGCAACCGCAATTGGTGTTGGCGTCTTTTTGATGCTCGCAATCGCTCGTGTGCTTTTGAAAATAAAAATAAAATACATATTGGCAGTGAGTTATCTTATTATTTTGATTTTGATGTTCTTTGTTGATAAAAGATTTTTACCTATTTGCTTTGATGCGAGTGGTGTGACAACTGGGCCACTGTCCGTGCCTTTTATCATGGCTTTTGGGCTTGGAATTGTCACCGTTATGTCGGGAAAGAAAAATCGTGATGATGAGTTTGGCTTTCTTGCAATGTGTTCTATTGGACCAATTTTTGCAGTTATGATTTTGAGTGTTATTCTTTCAGGTGGTGTTCAATCTGCTGAACCTGTCACATATGAAGTTTTGGGTGGTTTTGGTCAAATGATGAAAGAAATGGGGAGCGCTCTTCTCACAAACATTTGGGAAGTTGCCATTATTTTGCTTCCTATTGTTGCATTTTTTATGGTTTATCAGGTTTCTGCACTTAAATTGCCTTGGAAAAACATTTTGAGATTGATGATTGGTGTTTTGTTTGCATATGTTGGCATCACACTCTTCTTCACAGGTGTCAGTGCGGGATTTTTGCCAATTGCAAACATCTTGTCCATGACAATTGCTTCATCGTCATCATGGGTTCAATGGCTGTTGATTCCTATTTGCTTCGTTGTGGGGCTTTTCCTTGCCATTGCAGAACCTGCTGTTCATGTCTTGACAAAACAAGTTGAAGATTTGTCAAATGGTGCGATAACGAAAAAAACAATGCTTTTGTATGTGTCCGCTGGGGTTTCGATTTCAATTGTGCTTGCGATTTTGAGAATTTTCTTCAAAATTGACATTTTGTATATCTATGTTCCTCTTGTGGCATTGATGATTATTTTGACATTCTTTATTCCAAATCATATCACGGCTATCGCTTTTGATTCGGGCGGTGTTGCAACGGGGAGTATGAGTTCTTCATTCGTTTTGCCGTTTATGAAAGGTGTTTGTCAAGCGAGAGGCTTGGACACAATGACTTATGGATTTGGAACGATTGGAATTGTCATTTTGGTGCCAATTGTTTTGGTCGAAATTATGGGACTTCGAATTGCGATTAATGAAAAAAGATATGCAAGAAATCAAAAACTTTTGGACGAATCAAAAGAAGGGAAAGTCTCTATTATTGAATTTGATTGAGGTGAGAAATGAAACGTAAAACGCCTATTGAATGCTTGGTGTGTGCTGTCGAGCCAGAACTTGAAAAGAAAGCAGTTGAAATTCTTGACCTTTTCGGCGTGAATGGAAAAGTTTTCACGATTGGAGAAGGGACTGCGGACACGGCAATCGGGAATTTGTTTGGGTTTGGAATTATGGACAGAAAATTGATTTTTTCTATCGTGGAAAAAGAAAAGTCAACACAACTTTTGAATGCTTTGGATGTTGGGTTATTGATGCAAAAAAACAAAACGGGAATTGCTTTCACAATTGATGTCACGGCAATTTCAAGTGATATGGTTGAAAGGTTGGGTTTGAAAATTTCATAGGAGGTGCTTATGGCAAAAAAGATTGAGGCTGACAAGGCGCAAGAAAAAAAAGTTGAAACTAAAAAAGTTAAAGAAGTGAAAAAAAACACTGAAAAAAAGACAAAAAAAGTTGTCAAATTGAAAGGGAACGAAATGATTGTTGTTGTCATCAATCGTGGTTATTCTGATTTTGTTGTTGATGCGGCGAGAGATGCTGGGGCAACGGGTGCAACAATTATGACGGGGAAAAGTGAAAACAAGGAAAAGTGTGGAGAAATTGCGGGGATAAAATTTGCCACTGAAAAAGAAATTGTTTTGATTGTTGTTCCAAAATCAATAAGAAAAAAAGTTATGAAAGAAATCAGTGCAAGAACGCATTTGCAAGAAAAGGGAAATGGCATTTGTTTTTCTGTTCCTGTCAACGATGTTCGTGGACTTATTGAATTTGATGAATTGGTATAAAAAAATAACAAATTTCCTTATATAACATTGATTTATGAATAATTCCGTTTTTATGGCGGAATTTTTTATGCAAAAAAATTGTTTGTTTTCAAAAAAATTAAAAACAAATTTCACTTTGATAGACTTATTTTTTTGTTTGAGTTATAATGTTAAAAAGGTGGTATAAAATGAAGAAATTAGACAAAATTATGTATCCAAAATCAGTTGCACTTGTTGGAGCCAGTGAAAAAGAAGGTTCAGTTGGAAATGAACTTCTAAAACGAATGACTGAATTTTCTTTTACGGGAGAAATTTATCCAGTCAACATGAAGCACGAGCAGATTATGGGGCTGAAATGCTATCACACGCTTTCTGATATAAAGAAAGACATTGATTTGGTTGTCATTGCTGTGCCTGCAAAAGTTGTTGAGGGTGTGATTGATGAATGTCATAGTGTTGGCGTGAAAAATGTTATCATAATTTCAAGCGGTTTCAAAGAAGTTGGCGGTGATGGTGCTGTGATGGAACACACTATCAAGTCGAAAATTGAACAATATGATATCAATGTCATTGGCCCAAATTGTTTAGGGGTTTTTAATGCGGACAAATCTGTGTCTTTTGATGGGTGTTTTGCTCCAACTCTTCCAAAGGTTGGAAAGGTCGGCTTTGCAACACAAT
>CAZIRI010000001.1:24230-95087 GCA_964541815.1 uncultured Lachnospiraceae bacterium | reverse complement strand
TGAGATGTAAAAGTTGACATCAATTTTGACATCAATTGACATCAAATGTATCAGTTTTAGATAGTTTTAGTTAGAAAAAGACCGATAGGAAAATTTTGTTCTTATCGGTCTTTTTTATTGCAAATTTTTAAGTAAAAAATATTTGATGTCAAATTTTGGTGCATTTGATGTCAAAATTTAGAGTAAAATTTTTGATTTTAATACACCCGAATTTCTAAAAATTAAAACTTTGTCAAAGCCCTGAAATGCCCGAAATTACTGGGTTTTAGCCATTTTTTGGATAAAAAAATGAGAGCGAAATTCGCTCTCAAACTTGGTAGGATTGAGTGGACTCGAACCACCGACCCCCACCTTATCAGGGTGGTGCTCTAACCGGCTGAGCTACAATCCTATATGTTTGTTTTAACGACTTTAACAACTGTCGCAGACTTGCTCTAAATTGGTCTTGCACGCCTTATCAGGGTGGTGCTCTAACCAGCTGAGCTACAATCCATCAACATTCAAAATACTGGCGGGGATATTGCCCGTATATTAAATGCTCTTTCATTATAACTATAATCGCAAAAAGTGTCAAGCATTTATTCAAAAAAAATCAAAAATTCTCAAATTTTTTGAAAAGCGGGGAATTGAATTATGTTGAAGAAGTGGCAAAAATGGTTAAATTTTGGCAATTTTAGCAAATTTTTTTGTTTCATCGCAAATTAAATTGACATATTTATTGTGTTTGTGATAATATTTTCATATCTTGTGTTATACAAGATGGTAACAATAAAACAATCAAATTATTATTCAAGAAATTTCACAAAAGATATCTGGTAATAAACTAATTTTCTTTGTCTAACTGTTACTAAAATCTAATAAAGGAGAGCATATGGAAGACAAAAAATTGGTTTGCAAAGATTGTGGACAAGAATTTGTTTGGACTGTTGGTGAACAAGAATTTTATCAACAAAAAGGTTTGACAAACGAACCTAAAAGATGTCCTGCTTGCAGAAGAGCAAGAAAGGCTCAACAAAGACCACAATTCGTTGAACAAAAACCTGTTGAAACAGAAACACAATCAGAAAACGAATAGTTTCAAAAAAGACTTTAAGGAGACTTAAAGTTTTTTTATCAGTGGTTTTTCGAGGTGTTTTGTCGAAAATATTTATAAAGGAGAAAATATATGGATTGGCAGGGAATTTGGAATGATATTGTGTCATTTTTCAGCAACAATGCGTGGAATATCTTTTGGTTTGCAATGACATTGATTTTGGGCATTATTGTTATAAAAATTTTGATGAATATCATTCGAAGAATATTCAAAAGAACAAAAATGGAAGATATCACACAACAATTTTTGTGTGCGGTTGTGAAATTTTGCTTGTATCTTGTTTGGATTTTGATTTTGTTTAGTGAAATCGGCATTCAAGTTTCGGGCATTCTCACGGCATTGAGTGCTTGCATTCTTGCGATTGGAATGGCACTTCAAAGCAACATTGCAAACTTGGCAAATGGAATTGTTATCATTGCGACGCACATGTTCAAAAAGGGTGATTATCTTGTTGTCAATGGGGTCGAGGGGCTTGTCACGGAAGTGCATTTCTTGTTCACAACTTTGACAACTTATGACAACAAAAAAGTCACAATTCCAAACTCGTCAATTGTTGGGAGCAGTTTGGTGAATTTGGGGGCGAATCCAAAAAGAAGAGTTGATTTCACATTTTCAGTTGCACACGAAAGTGATTTGGAACTCGTCAAAAAAACAGTCACAGATGTGATGAAAAGCAATGGGAAAGTGTATCTTGATCCAGCACCTTTTTGCAAACTCAAAGCAATAAACACAAATTGTCTTGACTTTTTCTCAAACTGTTGGTGCGACACGGAAGATTATTGGGAAGTTTATTATTATGTCATGGAGCATGTGTATAATGAGTTTAGAAGAAACAACATTTCAGTGCCTTATAAACAAGTTGAGGTGCGTGAAAGAAAAGATGTTGTCAATGCTCCTGTGGTTGGGAAAGGCTTGCCAGAACGAGTTGAAAAAGTCAGAGTGTTTGATGATGATTTGGATCTTGAAACTGCTTCGCTTGAAGATATAATCAAAAAGGGTAGGCGTGAGAAGGCTGAAAGAGAAGCGGAAAAGAAAGCAAGAAAAGAGCGAAAGAGATTGAAGAAGAAAAATGCGAAAAAAGAAGATTTATGACAAAATAAAAAGGATTTCATTTGAAGAGAAATCCTTTTTTGATGTGAGAAATTGTTTTGCAAAAAATTTACTATAAAAACTTTCAAATTGAAAAATGTGTGCAAAAAAAGATATTGAGGATTTTTATAAAATCAATATTTTTTCTCCTCCATATCCTCCATTTCATCAACCCATGAGTCCGACCAAAATTTGTTGCCGTTTGATTTTTTTGCGATTTTTCTTTTCTCAATCGCCTTGTCAAATTTTTGTTGAAGTGGTGTTTTCTTTTCCATAAATCCCCCTTTTGAATTTTATAACATTTTTTATAAAATTTGTAAAGAAATGTTGAATTTTTTCAAAAATATTTGATTTTTTCTTATTTTTTTGATATTATATATGAAAATTTGGACTTTATAAAGGAAAGTTGCATGAAAGATATCAAGGAAATTATTGCAGAGAATATTGTCACCCTGCGAAAAGAACATGATATGACTCAAAATGAATTGGCAAAAAAATTGATGTATTCCGACAACACAATTTCAAGGTGGGAGCATGCAGAAATCACTCCCAGTGTTGAAAGTCTTGTGCAAATAAGCGAACTTTTCAACATTCCAATTGAATCGCTGTTGAAAGAAAAAGCAGTTGAGCAAAAACCTGTTGAAAGTGAAAAAACTCGTTCGTCAAGAATTTTGATGGGGATTTCGACAAGTATTGTTTGTGCATCTCTTGTTTGGCTGATTTTTATTATGATGTATGTCTTTTGCAAGAGTTTTAAGATGACAAATCCATGGATTTTGTTTGTGTGGGCAGTGCCAGCAACATGTGTAGCTTTGTTTCCATTCAGATTCACATGGAAAAGTCGTGTGTATAGTTTTGTGATTGAAACAATTTGTTTGTGGTCGACACTTGCATCATTGTTTTTACAATTTTTGTCAAGCACATCATGGCTTGTGTTTTTGATTGGGATTCCAATTCAAATTGCTTTGAGTGTTTTGGCATTTGTAAGACCAAAAAAGAAAAAGAATGTCGACACAAAAAAGGAAGATATTGAAAAAATTCAAAATGTTGAGGAAGAACAAAAAGAAGTTGAAAAATAATTTATAAAAAGGCGAAAAATTATTCGCTTTTTTTCTTTTCACAGTGATATAATAGAAAAAGGAGAAAAAATGGTCGGATACGATTTTGATAAAACAATTTATGACGGGGACAGTTCAACAAACTTTCTTATATTTTTTTTGTTCAGACGGCCATATATGCTTTTGTTTTTGCCATGGCTTGCATGTGTTGCGTTGCTCTATTTGTTGAAAATATTGAGCAAGAAAAAGGCAAAGGAATTGTATTTTTTCTTTATCCCTTGGCACAAAAATGTGGATAAACTTGTGGAAAAGTTTTGGGATAAAAATTGGAAGAAGATTTATCCTTGGTATAAAAATCAACAAAAAAATGATGATGTTATATTGAGTGCGTCACTTGATTTTGTGTTTGTCCCTGCAATGAAGAGGCTTGGCGTCACAAACTTTGATTGCACACATTATGACCTAAAAACGGGAAAAATTGTTGGAAACAATTGCTATGGAGAAGAAAAGGTTGAAAGGTTCAAAAAAATGTTTGGAGAAAAAACTTTGGAAGCGTTTTATTCCGATTCGATGAGTGATTTGCCGATGATGAATATTTCAAAAAAGAAATTTTTGGTGGAAAAGAAAATTCCACATGAAATTGAAAAGGAGAATTGATAATGGAAAATAAAATGAGTTTGAAAAAATTGATTTATGGCATTGCGTTGAGTTTGATGTTTGTTTTTGGAGTTTGCACTCTCTCTGCTTGCGATTTAGACAATGATGTGAAAAACAGTGCAATTTCAATCACAAGCATTGTGAAAACTGACTCGGAAGGGCTTGTTGACACCTATACAATATATTTTTCTGACGGCTCAACAGGCACTTTTTCCGTCACAAACGGAAAGGATGGTGTTGACGGGACGGACGGCAATGGCATCACAAACATTGAGAAAACAAAAACTGACGGTTCAAATGACACATACACAATCACATTTTCTGACGGCTCAACACAAGAATACACAGTCACAAATGGTGTTGACGGAGAAAATGGACAAAATGGAAAGAATGGAACGGACGGTAAAAGTTTGACGATTGATGATGTCTATAAGTGGTATAGGACAAATGTCAATGCAAATGCAACATATGAAGACTTTTTGAAATATCTTTCAGAAAATTACTTAAACAACAACAATACTTCTGTTCACAATATAAACAAAGCGTTGCAATCAACAATGAAATTATACACAGAGTTTATTGTTGGCACGACATCAATAAACATGTTTGGTCAAACGACATCGACAACATATGACACATCTGTTTACACAGGTTCTGCGGTGATTTATTCAATTATGGACAATGATTACACTTATATCATCACAAACTATCATGTCGTTTATTTGAAAAGTGCTGATGCAACAAGAAATTCATTGACAGACAAGCCATCAAACTTTGCTCGACATATATATGGATATTTGTATGGCAGTGAATGTGAAGATGATGTTTCAAAATCAGAAACAAAAGATGAAAATGGCTACACACAATACACTTATGGCGGAAATGTTGTTGAACTTGAATATGTTGACGGCTCTGTTTCATGTGATGTTGCAGTTTTGAGAGCAAAAACTGCTGACTTAAAGAAAGTGAATGAAAATATTTCCGCAGTCACATTTGCTGATGATTATTATGTGGGCGAAACAGTCTATGCGATTGGAAATTCCGCTGCATTTGATTTGAGCGTTTCATCTGGAATTGTGAGCATTGACAATCAAAATATAGAACTTGACATTGACGGAACGGAAAGAACATACAGAAGTTTGAGATTTGATGCGGAGACTTACAGCGGAATTTCAGGTGGCGGTCTTTTCAACTCGAAAGGAGAACTTATTGGGCTTTGCAACGCAGGAGCAACACAATATGACAGCATCAACTATGCTGTTCCAGTGCAAGTTGTGAAAAATGCAGTTGAAAACATTGTTTATTATGCAAATGACGGGAAGTCCGCAACGGAAGGTGTTATGAAATTTTCATGCTATGCAGTCTTTTCATCTCAAAATTCAAGATATGTGTATGACGAAGTGTCTGGATATGGCAATATTGTTGAAGATGTGATTGTTTCCTCCGTTGGAGAAAATTCTCAAACTGTCGAAAATCAAATGGGAATGAAAGTTGGAGATGTTGTGAAATCGGTTGTTGTCACAAGAAAGACGAGTGAACTTGACGGAGAGCAGACGGTAGAGAAAACCATAGTCAACACATATGAAATCACAAGAGCGTTCCAAATTGATGACCTATATGTGGCATTAAGGACAGGAGATGTGGTGCAATTTACAGTCGAAAGAGAAGTTGAAGTGACGGAAACTGTTGAGGGAGTTGAAACAACTGTGACCAAAAAGCAATCAGTTGAACTTGAAGCATACACCGTTGACGGACTTGATTTTGCTCATCTTGAATAGGAAAAAGTGCAGAAATTGCACTTTTTTTTATTTGTTATACAAAAATCTTTTTATATTTTCAAAAAAATGATATAATTTGTGTATGAAATGTGTTTATGTATACAATCCGACAAGCGGGAAACAAAATAGCAGAAAAAAGAAAGATTATATTTTGTCCAAGTTGAAGACAAAGTTTGATGTTGTTGATTGCATGGCAACGCAGAAAGCAGGTGATGCGGGTGTTTTTGCAAAACAGGCTTGCGGGAAATATGATGTTTTTGTTGTGTCTGGTGGTGACGGCACAATGAATGAAGTTGTCAACGCTCTTGCAACGCAGGAAAACAAGCCAAAAATTGGTTATATTCCAGCGGGAACGACAAATGATTTGGCACACACTTTACGCATTCCAAAAAATGTGAAAAAAGCGGTCGATATAATTTTGCAAGGAAACATTGTTTCCCATGATGTTTTCAGGGCGGGCGAAAAGTATGGGATTTATGTTTGTTGTTTTGGAGCGTTCACAAAATCGTCTTATTTGACGGAACAAAGTCAGAAGAAAAAACTTGGCACTTTTGCATATTATAAATATGGGATAAAAGAACTTTTTTCAGCAAAGGCAATTCCAGTCAAGTTTGAGTGTGATGGGGTGACGGAACAGTTTTATTGTGCGCTTGCGATAATTTCAAATGACAAATATGTCGCAGGATACAAAACAAATCCAAAATCCGCTTTTGATGACGGGAAATCAGAAGTTGTTTTTGTCAAATGCAAGAAAAAGAAAAATGGCAAAGTGCCGTTTTCGTGCTTTATGAAAATTTTTAGCATTTTTTTGTTTGGTGCGAGTGGAATAAAAAACAAAAAAGATTTTCTTATCAAAAAAATCAGTCGCTGTTCAATTGAAATCCCAAATGATGAAGTTGTGAATCTTGACGGGGAACATGGCTTTTCGGGGAGTTTTGATTATGAAGTTTTGCCACGACATATTGATATTTTTGTGAAATAAAGTTGTTTTCTTGACAAACTTTGTTGAGATTTGATAGAATATATCTATTCAAGAAAAAATCTTGAATTGGAGGGAAAAATGATTGAAAAAACTTATTTTATGGTGAAACCAGAATTTGCAAATGATGACGAATTGGTGTCAGCAGTTCAAAAAAGAGTTGAAGATGCGGGACTGAAAATTGAATTTTCAAGTTATGTTCGATATGACGAGGAAACAGCATCAGAGCATTATGCAGAGCATAAGGGAAAGGGATTTTATCCAGAACTTCTCAACTACATCACAAGCGACAAAGCGTTTGGAATGATTATTGTTGGAGAAAATGCAATTTCAACAATCAGAACGCTTGCAGGTCCAACAAAAAATGCTCCAAAAGGCACAATTCGTGGAGATTTTGGAATTGGAGATGTGACAAAAAATGTTGTTCACTCATCTGATAGCCCTGAATCAGCAGAAAGAGAAATTGCGATTTTCAAAAAAGCAGTTGAAAAAAGCAAGTAATTTGAAAAAGGCTATACATTTTGTATAGTTTTTTTATGTGTTTATTTGCAAAAAAGAAAAATTTTTTATATACTTTTATTAAAGCAATTTATTGAATTGAGGAGAAAATATGGCGGCAAAGAAAACTGCAAGCAAAACATCTGGCAAAGCATCAGTGAATGTGAGTGTCACAAGAAATAAAAAAACAGAGAAAAAGACGGTGTCAGCATTAAAGAAAACAAGTTTGAAAGCGTGGCTTGTTGGGCTTGTGTGTCTTTTTGTTGGTGTTCTTGTTGGAGCGGGTGTTTGGTTTTTTGTTGGAAAGAACGATTGCTTCAAAATAGTGGGACAGGACGAACTTTCATTCACATTGTCAGAGCATTACAAAGATGAGGGAGTCAAAATTATTTCACTTGGAAAGGACTTGTCAACAACAGCAAAAATTGAAACGAATTTGAAAGTTGATGAAAATGGGAATTATTATGCGGAAGATGTTGGGACTTATTACATAAAATATTCATCTGACGATATAAAATATGGGAAAATTTTCAAGGTTGAAAAGGTGAGACTTATCACTTTCGTTGAAGACAGTGAAGATGTTTTGACAGAAAGTTTGAAAGGTGGTGTCTAAATGAGTAAGAAAAAAGGTTTGAGTGCCATTTTAATGGGATTTTTGGGATTTGTTGTCGGTTTTGTGGCATGCTTTGGTGTTGTGAATTATGTCACCTTGCCCGAAACGGAAAGTGTTGTCGCTGGTGAGATTTACTACTCAAAAGGTGGAACGCAAACAAATGAATCTATTGATATTGAAAGCGCTGATATATCAATTCATTTTTTGGAACTTGGAAACAAATATACGGGCGACTGCACATACATCAAAGCGGGCGACACGGATATTTTGATTGATTGTGGCTCGAAATCAAACAGTGTTGAAACTGTGTCAAATTATCTAAATCAATATGTCACAGACAATATTTTGGAATATGTGATCGTCACGCATGCTCACCAAGACCATTATGCAGGTTTTGCGACATCTGCAAAGATTGACGGAATTTTTGATTTGTATGAGTGTAAAACGATTATTGATTTTGCGGGTGTGACAAATGGAAAAAAAGACACAACAATGTATAAAAATTATCAAAGAGAACTCTCCGCAGAGATAGAAGCGGGTGCCGAGCATTACACCGCTCTTGATTGTGTGAATGAAAACAAAATTTTTACCCTTGCAGAGGGAATAACGATGAAAATTCTTGACAGTCAATATTATTCAACACCTGACACAACAAATGAAAACAACAATTCAGTTTGCACATTGATAACGCAAAAAGTTGGCGAAAAAGAGAAGAATTTTTTGTTTACAGGAGATTTGGAAGCGGAAGGAGAAACATATCTTGCCCAAAATGACAATTTGTCACATGTTGATTTGTATAAGGCGGGACATCACGGCTCAAAAACATCTTCAAACAAAGATTTTCTTGAAGTGATACAGCCAAAAACAATTTGTGTTTGCTGTTGTGCTGGAAGCAGTGAATATACGACTGTTGCAAATAATCAATTTCCAACACAAGAGTTTATTGACAGAGTGAGTGTATACACAAGCGAAATTTATGTGACAACAATGTGTGTTGACTACAAAAATGACGAATTTACTTCATTTAACGGGAATATTGTGTATATGTCGCAAGGGAGCAATTATAATGTCAAATGCTCAAACAACAACATTTGGCTCAAAGATAGTGAATGGTTTAAGGCAAACAGAACGCTTCCGCAAAATGCAGTGAGTTAGTTGACTTTTGGGGCGAAAAGTGATATCATCATGAAACAATTATAGGAGAAGAAAAAATGACAAAAATTGGAGAAATAAAACCAGGAAAAGTCGAAATTCAAGGCTGGATTGAAAATTTGAGAGACAAAAAAAATATGCAATTTATTGTTGTTCGTGATTTGACGGGCAAAGTGCAGGTGACTATCATAAAAGAAGAGAAACCTGAAATTGCTGAAATATTTTCTCATGCAACTCTTGAATCAACTGTGAAAATTGTTGGGGAAGCGGTTGCAAATGAGTTTGTGAAAATGGGTGGAGTTGAGATTATTCCAGAACAAGTGGAAATCACTTCTCATGCAGAACCTCTTCCAATCGGGCAAGAAAGTTCAATTGATCAAAGATTGGATTATCGTTGGATAGATTTGAGGACCCCTGCAAAAGCACTTATTTTTCAAGTTGAAACAACACTCAATCAAGCAATGAGACAATTTGCGATTGACAATGGTTGCATTGAGATTCACACTCCAACTCTTATTGGTGCATCAAGTGAGGGCGGTTCGGATGTTTTTGAAGTCAAATATTTTGACCGCAAGGCATATTTGATTCAAAGCCCACAATTCTACAAGCAAATGGCAATGTGTGCGGGTTTTGAGCGTGTGCTTGTCAACACACCAGTTTTCCGTGCGGAGAAATCTTTCACAAAAAAGCATGCGACAGAGTTTAGCGGATTTGATATTGAATTGAGTTATATAAATTCGCATGAAGATGTGATGAAGTTTGAAGAAGAAATGCTTGCTTATGCAATAGGTGAAGTGGCAAAAAAACATGGCGAAAAGATTCGTGAATTGTTGGGGGTTGAGATTGTTGTTCCAACTTTGCCTTTCCCAAGAATTGACATGAAAGATGCATACAAAGTTTTGAGAGAAAGACTCTCCATTCAAATCAATGACGGAGACGATTTCACATCCGACCAAGAAGTCGCACTTTGCAAATATATGGAAGAGCAAAACGGACATCAATTCTTCTTTGTGACGGGATACCCATCATCAATTCGTCCATTCTACACAATGGCAAATGAAGATGACCCACAATATTCAAAATCTTATGATTTGTATTTCAAGGACATTGAAATCACATCGGGAGCGCAAAGAGAACATAGACCTGAAATTTTACTCAAACAAATCAAGGACAAGGGAATTGACCCAACACCAATGCAAGATTATATCAATTTCTTCAAAAATGGTTGTCCTCCACATGGTGGATTTGGAATGGGGCTTGACAGAGTTCTGATGCTTCTCTTGGATTTGCCAAGCATCAAGGAAGCAATGTATATCTTCCGTGGCCCAGATAGATTGAATCCATAGTCGCAAAAACTGTTTGAGTGGCATATTATGTTTTTGAGCAAAAAATGCTTAAACAGGAGAAATATATGCCAAATAATTGTTTTTTGAACCAACCAAATCAAATTTTTTGTAGAAGAGATTTTTCATGCACGGGGAATGAAGTTGTAAATCCAGTTTTGACAAACAATTTTGCCTATTTCAACAATTTGCAAGGTGGAACGATTGTCGCAAATGGAGCGATATCACAAAATTATGTCCGTGGAAGCGGATTGATTTTGTCTGACGGAAATGGTGGAGTCCTTTTGCCTACGGGTGACTATCAAATCACATTCAATGTGAGCGGAACGGCTTTGGCGGGGCAAGAAATTGCTGTTGCCTTGTCGCTGAATGATTTGGAAATTTCAGGTTCGAGAGTGACAGGATTGTTGACAAGTGGCGGAATTGCAAATCTAAATCAAACATTGATTGTGACAATTCAACAGACAAGCAATCTCAAAATTGTCAATTATTCGAGTGAAAGTGTTCAAGCGGTTTCGTCAAGTTTGTCGATTGTGAAGTTGTGAAAAACATAATTTTTACAATCTATGCGATTTTCTTGATTTTTATCGAAAAAAATGATAATATAGAAATATAAGTGGTGACATTGCGTAAAATATATATGGAGGTGGTTATGAAAAAAGGCAACTTTTCAAGTCTTCGAGAAAAAATTCTTTGGCTTGCTTTCAAAATGACTGGAAATCCATATATATTTAGTTTGATGAAAGAAGAAGAAAAACGACATTCACAAGATAAATCGCGCAATGCTGATGGTGGCCGTGCGTAAAAATGGAAAAAGTTAGGGCAATTGTTGTAAGAGCGAGTGACAAAAAGGAGAAGGATAAAAATATTCTCCTTTTTTCGATTGAAAAGGGGAAAATTTGGGCAACATTGAAAGGAGTGAAAAATTCTTCTGCAAAAATGAAAATCGCACAAAATCCCTTTTGTTTTGGAGAATTTATTCTTGAAAATGGAAAAATGGGGCAGATTGTCACAGGATTTGAGTCAATTGAAACATTTCATGAAATAAGTGAGGATGTTGATAAATATTTTGAGGGAACTGCTATTTTGGAAATCTTGAATGCAATGGAGTTTGAAACGGAAAGGGACAGAAAACAAATTTTTGTTCTTGCAATAAATGCTTTGAAAACTCTTTGCTTTGACAAGGTGAGAGGGTGCTATGTTTTGGAAAAATTTATGCTTGAAATTTTCAAAATAAGCGGATTTCCACTTCTTACAAACAAATGTTCGTGTTGTGGTGCGACCGCATTTGAAAAATTTTACATAGATTATTCAAGTGGAGAGATTGTTTGTGCTGGTTGCAAAAATTTCAATAGTGAAGAACTTGAAAAAACAACATATTTGGCGATGAAATTTTTGTCACAAACTGATTTTGAAAAGTTGAGAACTTTGAAATTTGCCGAAGGAAGTGAGATTGGACTGCTAAAAATTTTGACAAAAAATTTTTCATTTAGATTTGACAAAAATTTGAAATTTATTGGACTTTTGTCATAAATCATCGATTGATATATCGGTGATTTTTTTGTTTTGTAATGAAAAAGTGACAAATTTTTTTGTTGAATTTGTTATCAAAATAAATTCGTTTATGGAAAGTGGCATAATTTCATTCACATTTCCAAAAAATTTTTGCAATTTTGTTTCATCAATTTTTTCACGCAAATTTTGCGATAAAAAGTGCAAAATTGAAGAATAATCTTTTGCTTTCACCCCTTCAAGAAATTTGAATGGCAATATTTCATCAAAATCACAATTTTGATTGCTGACAAAATTTTCACTTTCAAGAGTGATATCTTGTGAAAAATTGTATGTTGACACTTTCTCTCTTAAATTGCTGTCATTGTATTTTTTCGTGACGGTCAGTTTGTTATCATCGAAAGATATTTTTGTTCCGCTGAAATGATATATTTTATTTTCGATAATTGAAAACGCGTAAAAATCTTTTTCAAATTCAATGCATGCAAAATTTTTCAACTTGTGAAGATTGTATTCGTTGCAAGAGTGCGAGCAAGAAATTTCAATTTCTTTTGAATCGGTTTCAAATTTTATAAAATTATTCCCAATGGTCAAATAACAAAATTTGCCAGAAAAATTGAATTTTTCTTTATTTTTTATCAAAAAATCATTCATTTTTTCCAAAATTATATATTTTTTCTCTTTGTGTGAGAAAAATGAGTAGAATTGAGATTTTTCTGAATTTAGCGAAATGCAAAAGGACGGGATTTTTTGCCCTATTGGATAAACAATCAAATTGTCTTCATTTTCACATTCAAGGCTGTCTTGTGAGTCGAGTTCAAACATTTGAGATTGTGTTTTCACAAGGCAGTGATATGGCGTTTTTATACAATATTTCATATAAAAATATATGACAATTGAAAATTTTTTATACACAAATGATTATTATTTTGCAGATTGGAAATTATTTTGAAAGGAGATAAATATGGTTGAATGGAAAAATGAAGAAATTGCTTTTTTGATTGAAAATGTGAAAAAAGTCAAAAATCTTGGAAAATCAATGCAAATTGCATTTGATTTGCATGCAAAAAAATATTCACGAAGTGCGGGAAGTGTGAAAAATTTTTATTACAAAATATTGGACGAATTGAAAAATAATGAAGGAAAATGCAAAGAAATTGGTGTTGATTTGAAAGAACTTACAAAATCACATTTTGTGGGGTTTGACAAAAATTCGGAGGGGTGCTTGGTTGAGCAAATCGATTCGCTGATTGAAAGTGGTTATTCAGTTCGTGGAGCATGTGAAAAAATTTCATGCGGAAATGTCACTTTGATGACTCGTCTTCAAAATAAATATCAAAATCTCAAGAAAAAACAAAATATTGTTGTGTTCAAAAAGCCCAAAATTTTGACGAATGAAGATATAAACAGTTTGCTTCAAGGTCTTGTCAAATTGATAAAAAAGAATGCGATTGAAGAATATTCTTCAAATGAGCAATCAAGCAGGACAACTTTTTTGTTGAGGCGTGCATTTGTTGATTTGAACAAAAAAGATAAGCAGATTTTGGAGTTGAAAGCGGAGTTTGAATTGTTGAAAAAGGAAAACGAAAATTTGAAAAGACAACTGCAAAATATTTCAAAAGCAAACGATTTGAAAAACTTTTTCAACAAAAAAGATTTGCAAAAATTAAATGAAAATTAAAATCGCTTTGAATTATATGACATTTGTGTTAAAATCAAAGTATGAATATTCAGTTGATAACGGGGCTCACGATTTATGAGGCGGGAGTCAACACGATAAAGCAAATTGATGTCAATGATTTTGAAAAGGAAAATTTGGTGATTGTGCCAGATTCTTTTTCTATGCAAGCGGAAAATTTGATTTTTGATGTTTTGAAAATAAAGTCATCTTTCAATATCAATGTTGTTGGTGTGTCAAAACTTGCGAGCAAAATTTTGCGAGACCAAAATATTCCTTATCAAAGAATTTCGGGGCTTGATGAAGTTTTCACAATCTACAAAGTTGTGAAAGAATGTGAAAAAGATTTTCAATATTTTTCCAAATGTGGAATTGATTTTTGTCAAAAAATTTTACAAATAATAAAGCAATTCAAGTCGTGCAAAATTTCTTACAAGGCATTGAAAACTGTTGGAAATGAAAATTTGGACAAGAAAATTTCTGACTTACGAATGATTTATGAAAAATATGAGCAGATGTTGGGCAAAAAACTTGATTTGTCAAAATTATTGGAATTTTCAATAAAAAATGCACATAGTTATGAAAATTTGAAGAATTACAACCTCTTTTTTGTGAATTTTGACAGTTTTTCTCTTGAAATTCATGATTTTATTTGTAAACTTTCCAAATATGTTAATCAAGTTTTTATCGGGCAAGCAGTGCCAACTTCTTCACAAAAAAATGCATATATCTATGAAGATGATATACATAAAAAGACGATGAGTTTGGCGAAAGAAAATTCCGTTATGGTGCAAGTGCAAAACAATCAAACAAACTTGACTGGTGAGCGATTGAAAATGGCTCAAAATTTGTTTGCTTTTGATGTTGAACAAGGAAAAAGTGATTTTTTTGTCAATGTTCAAGCAAAAAATATGAATGATGAAATTGAATTTGTTGCAAAAAAGATAAAATATGATGTTTATAATGGTGTGAGATTCAAAGATTTTGCAGTTGCAGTTGCGGGACCTGAATATTATGAAAAGATAAAAAATGTTTTTTCACAATATGATTTGACATTTTATTGTGATGATGCCCTAGATTTGTCTCAAACAATTTTGGGGAAATTTTTGACAAAAATTATCAACATTGCCAAGGTTGGCTTTTCACAAGAAAGTTTTGAATTTCTTGTTTCGCATCCATTTCTTTCAACTGATGAGACACTTCAAATTTTGAAAGATATAAAATTCTATGTTGTTGAAGACGAACAAGAATTTTTGCAAAGATTTTGTTCTTATGAAAAAATTATCTCTCTCATAAAAAAACTTTCTTTTGCAAAAAAAATGCAAAATTTTACTGAAATTTTGAAAGAAATTGTTGATTTTGTGAGTGAAAAACATAAAAATGTTTTGAATTTGATTTCTGACGACAAACTTTATAAAAAAGAAAGTGAAAATTCGCAAGCAGAAAATTTGATAATTGAAGTTTTGGACAGGCTTTCTGAAATTGGAAAAGATGAAAATTTTGATATTGTTGATTTTGAGTCAATTTTCTTGCTGGCGACAAAATCTGTCAAGGTTGAAACTGTTCCGTCCTATATTGATGCAATTTTTATTGGAGATGTTTCAAATTCATATTTTCAAGATGTTTCAACACTTTTTGTTTTGGGGGCGACTGAAAGTTCAATGCCAAAAATGCGTGCTGATGTTGGAATTATTGACGATGACGATATTGAAAAATTGCGATTGAATTTTATTCTTGAACCGCAAATAAGCGTGCTGAACAGAAGAAGTCGATTGAAACTTTTTGAATGCTTGCAACATGCAACAAAGAGGCTCTATGTTTGCACTCCCAGTGTTGAGGGTGGAAAGTTGGTTGAAAAAGCAAGTTTTGTTGGCGACTTAAAAAAGATGTTTGGAAATGGCACCGATGAGAATGTTTTGCAAACTGTCCAACTTGAAGATATTGATTTTGCAGGTTTTTCAAAAGATGAAAGGTGTGAGGAGTTGAAGATGTTTGTTGGAATTGCAAAAAATTCCCGCTTTGCATTTGCATATTTGAAAAACAAAAAGAAATTGCCAGTTGCTTTTTATGGAACGATGAAAGAGTTGTGTGGGGAAACTAAATTTGAAGAAAAGAAAAATTCGAATTTGCAAATTGACAATGCTTGCGATGTTTTTTTCACAAGAAACCACTTTTCTGTCACTCAACTTGAAACTTATTTTAAGTGTCCATTCAGGCATTTTGTGACTTATGGATTGAAGATAAAAGAGAATGAGAATATAGATCCGAATGCAAAACGATTTGGAATTCTTGCACATGAATTACTGCATAAATTTGTGGAAGAAAATGTGGATAACCTCAAAAATTTGACAGATGATGATGTCGAAAATTTTTTGAAAATCAATTTAATTGAAATTGCAAAAAGAATTTATGACGAAAAAGTGATAAAAAAGGCTTATTTTGTCAAATTTTTGCATAGAGCAAGCAAAATTATTTTGCAAAGAGCGGTTTTTGAACAAAAATATTCAAATTTCACACCTGCTGCATTTGAGAAAAAAATAGTGAAGAATTTTTATAAAAATTTGTCATTTGTGGGTTATGTTGACAGGGTTGATGAGTTTGAAAATTATTTCAGAGTGATTGACTACAAAACGGGGCAAACTTCGCCAATTGAAAATGATTTGTTGAATGGGAAAAAATTGCAACTCGTTTTGTATGCAATGACACTTAAAGAAGAACTCAAAAAAGACTGCTCGGGGATTTATTATTTTGATTGCAAGCACAAATATGGCAAGGTTGGCAGTGGAGAAAAAATTTTGACAGGCTTGACGCTGGCGGATAATGATGTTGTTTATGCGAGTGATTTTAGGCTTGACGATGAAAATTTCAAGTCAAACATATTGGGCACATTGAGAAAAAAGAGTGCAAAAAAAGGCGAATTTGCTTTCAAATATTTGCCAAACAAAGTGAGTTTTGAAGCGGAATTTGATTATGCACAAAAAATTTCTTGTCAGGCGATTGATGAAATAATGGGTGGTTATATTGAGGCAAAGCCGTTCAAAAATGAGTGCGAAAGATGTCCATTTTCTTCAATTTGTGGGCATAGGGAAATTGACGGAGAGAGAAAGGAAATTCGAAAAAGGAAAGAAGATGAGTGAAAATCTTGTGATTGAAGAGCAACAAAAAGTGTTGCAAAATAAGGCGAAAAACATGATTGTCAGTGCGTCTGCGGGCAGTGGAAAAACAAAGGTCATGATTGATTATATCATTCAACTTGTTTGTGAAGAAAAAGTGCCAGTGAAAAATTTGGTCGTTTTGACTTTCACGAAATCGGCTGCCACAGAGATGAAAAACAAACTGAAAAAACGTTTGCTAGAACAGGGGAACAATGCATATGTTGTTGAACAACTTGACAATTTGTCGGTTTCAAATATTTCAACAATTGACTCTTTTTGCGAAAAATGTGTGAAAAAATATGCAAATTTGCTTGGAATTAGTGACAATTTTGAGGTTGCAGATGAAAGTTTGATAAATGATATCAAACAAAATTCTTTCGACAATGCTTTGAAAATTTTTGAAGAAAAACATCAAGAAGATTTTTTGTGGCTTGTGGATTTGTATAAAAACAACAAGGCAAAGATAAAAACAATTCTTTTCCAAATCGATGCAATAACTGATGCTCTTGCTGACAAGGAAAGTTTTTTGAAAAAAAATATCGAAAATCCAGAAAAACTTTTTGACGATGCGTGTGAATATATTTTGTCAGATTTTAAGTGGAAAATTGATGAATTGATAAAGCAAGTCGAAGGCCTTCATTTGTTTGACTTTGAAAATGAAGTGAAAAACAGTGTTAAATCTCTTGTTGAGAGTGAAAATTTGATTGAACTTTTTGGCAAAGCGAAAGATTTTGTCAAGCCGTCATCTGTGAATAAAAAACTTGTTGGGCAAGAAATTTCACAACAAACAAAAAACATTGTTTCAACAATCAAAAATTTGGTTGATGATATTTTGAAACTACAACTTGATGACAAAGCAAAAATTGATTTTGAGCGAAACGCTGTTTTGGAAAAAGTTTTGCTTGTGTTGTATGAACTTTATTGTGATGAAAAAGAAAAACTGCTCAAATTGAACAATTGTTTAAGTTTTGGTGATATTGAAAGATACATGAGTTGTTTGTCAAAACAGGCAAATTTGTTTGAAAATTTCAAGTATGTTTTTATTGACGAATATCAAGATACAAACAAAATTCAAGAAAATTTTGTTAAAAATGTTGCAAAAAACTGCAATTTTGTTGCATTTGGCGATGCAAAGCAAGGTATTTATGGTTTTCGTCAAGCAAGTTGTGAAATTTTCATGAACGATGTTGAGCAGTTTGAAATTGATGAAAATTCAAATGTTCGCTATTTGAAATCAAATTTTAGAAGTGCAAAAAATGTGCTTGATTTTGTAAATTCTGTTTGTTCAATTTGCATGACAAAACAATCATGCGGAATTGACTATAAAAAAACTTCAATGTTGGACGGGAAAAAAGAGTTTTTGGATGACGGAAAAAAATCGATTTACATTGATTTGATTGTTGAAAATGAAGAAGTTGAGGAAAAAAATCCAGATGTTTACAGTGTGAAAAATGCAAAAACTTTTGTGGAAAAGAAAATGCAAATGCAAGTTCTTGACATAAAAAGACAAATTTTTGAGGTGATGAAATCTCAAATTTATGATATAGAAAAGAAACAATTTAGAGATTGCAGATACAGCGATATAGCGATTTTGTTTAGAAATAGAGTTGGGATGTTCTCTGACCTAGAAAATGATTTGGCACAAAGTGGAATTCCTGTTATTTCAAATTCAAATGACAAAATTTTTGATATTTCAGAGACAAAAATTCTCTTAAATATTTTGAAAATTGCTTTGAACTTTGATGATGATGTTGCGATGTTGTCTGTTTTGACTTCCGTCTTTGGCGGGTTCTCTTTTGAAGAGATTGTGAAAGAAAAATCTGGCTATGACAAAACTTTATGTGAAATTGTTTTTGAAAGTGAAAAATTTGAAAATTTTAGGAATTTAATTCAAAAATTCAAAAAAAATGCAGTTATTTTTGGAATTAAACACGCATTTGAGTTGCTTTTTGATGAAATTGACTATTCGGGCTATGTCAACAATTTGATAAATGGGACGAAAATTTGGAGATATGTTGAGTGCTTTTTGAATGAAATTTCATCTTCAAAATTTGATGATGACATCCCGTCACTCATTCATCATTTTGAAAATGTTGACATTCAAGTGACAAGTGAAGTTTCACCAAGTTCAGATGCCGTTTTGTTGTCAACAATTCACAACAGCAAAGGGCTTGAATATCCAATTGTTTTTCTTGTTGAATGCGACAAGGTTTGGAGTTCTTCGGGGAAAAAGAGTGATGTTTTTGCAAGTGAAGATTTTGGATTTTCTGTGAAATATTTTGACTTTGAAAGCAACACTGAAATGACGACAGTCAAAATGAAAGCGATGAAGATTGCGACAATGAAAAAGGAATTTGTTGACAGTTTGATGCTTTTCTATGTCGCACTTACAAGAGCGAAAAATCGTTTGTATCTCTTTGGGGAATATAATGAGAAAAACTTTGAAAAAAGTTCAATTTTCGAGTGCAATTCATATTTTGATTTGATTTTTTATGCGCTAAAAGATGAAGCAAATTTGGTTTTGAAGTCAGGGAAATTTGAGAGTGATTCTGTTTTGATTGAAGTTTTGGGAAATTTGCAAATGGCAGATTTTGGAGCAAATCAACCTCTTGAAAATGTTGCAGTTGATGAAAAATTGTTGCAGTCGATGAGGGATTATTTCTCTTATCAATATAAATATAGTGACAGAATGAATTTCAAATTGAAAGAAACGGTCACTGAATTAAACAACAAAAATGCGGAAAATATTCTTTCAAAATATTCAAATGAAAATTTTTCGTTTGGCAGTGCGAGTGCGGAAATTGGAAACGCTTATCACTTGGCGTTGAAAATTTTGGATTTTGAAAAAATTTCAACGATTGAAGATTTGAGTGAACAAATAAGTGTTTATAAAAATGCTCTTGTGGGGATTGAACTTGTTGACAAAGAGTTGCTACTGAAAAATATTTTGACACTGAAAGATTTGCTTCATGGCTACACAATTTACAAAGAAAAAGAATTTATGATGAAAAACAAAATTTGTGAACTTGTTGAAGATTGTGATTTTGATGACGAAATTTTGGTGCAAGGGACTGTTGACCTTTTTGCAGTTGAGGGCGAAAAAATAGTTTTGATTGACTACAAATATTCGGGCGGGAATGAAGAATATTTGAAAAACAAATATTCAAAACAACTTAAATTGTATAAGCAGGCGATTGAGCAGTGGACTGGCAAAACAGTTGAAAAAAGTTTTTTGCTGTCATTGAAAACTTGCAAATTGATTGAATTGGACATCTAAATAAATACAAAAAAATTGGAGAAAAATTGTTTTTTGAAATGATTTTTCCCCTTTTATTTTACGAATATAAAATATTTTTTTGAAATTATTAAAAATTGCTAGCAATTATTTTTTTATTTGTGCTATACTATGAAATGTAATAGGAGGTTTTTATGTTTTCAACAAGTTGTGCAGTTGTCGATGGGATAAAAAATACGCTTGTCGATTGTGCAAACAAAATTGGGCTTGATATGGCTTTTTTGATTGGGCTTGCAGTTGAAGCACTTTTTGTCATTATTTTCTTGATTCGACTTGCTTTTTCTTATGAAGTCCGCCTGATTCGTGGTTGCAATGCAATTATCGATTGGCTGTTCAGAAGAAAAGAAGGTGTCACGGAAGAGAATGTTCGAGAGTTCAATCAGGTGGTGAAAGCAAAATCTCCAAAATTGCTTTTCAACTTTTGGACAAGGTATGCACTTTTCAGAGAGGGACCTCCATCAAAATATTTGTCCAGTGAAAATTTGATTGAAAGACCATTGAAGACGAGTTCATACAGTGCGAGTATAAGAACATTGTCGCTTTTCACGGTGATTTGGGCTTTGTGTGCGACTTTGTTTGTTTTGGTGATAAAAGCAATGTCTGAATCGGGTGTGATAACTGGTGAAGCGGTTGTTTTGTCGCTGTTGTTGGGAGTTTTAATCACTTTAATTGGATACATTTTTGTTGGAATTTTCAATGCAAGAAAAAGAAAACTTCTTGACAATTTGTATAACACGGTTTCAATGCTTGGAAGATTTATGGACAACGCTTGTGTGAATTTGACATCATATATTGATTATCAAATTTTGTTCACACCAAGAGAAATTGACAAAGGACAAGTTATCATTCGAGAGTTTCAAGATTTGAAAGCACGAAGAGAGCAAGAGGCATTCAACAAAGCAAAAGAAGAAGATATCACATATGTTCAATACGACTTTTCATCAACGGGTGTTGATGGTTCAATTGTGCTTGAAAGAGCGATGAGAGAGAGCGAAAAGTTCTTGAAACGACAAGAAAAAACATTGGTAAAAATTTCTCAACTTGAAAGCGAGTTGGACTCACGAAGAAAGAATTTTGACAATGTTCAAAAAGAATCACAAACAAAAATTCAGGCATCAAAAGAGAATATCCTCAACTTGAGGAAGATGCAAGAAGAAACAACAAACAGAATCGAAAGCAACTATTATAGAAAGCAACAAACTCAAGAAGCGGCAAAGCAAGAGCAGTTGGAACAAGAATTTGAACAACAAAGAACAAAATATTTGCTTGAAAAGAAAGAGTGTGAAGACGAAATCAATGCCCTTAAACAAGAACTTGAGGGTTATAAACTTGAAACTCAACAAGCGATGATAAATGAATATCAAACATTCTTTGATAAGTTCTGTCGAAGTGCGGAAAAAGTTGTTGCAACAGTGTTTGCTGAAAAATTAAATTCTTTGAAAGAAGAAAATGAAAAATATAGACAATATATAACTGAACTTGAAGTCAAGATGAACAACGCTTCACAAGAAATGCCAAATGAAGAAAATCATCAAGATGAAGAGGGGCAAGTTGAAGAAAATGAAACTCCTGAAAGTGAAGAACCTGCTGAAAATGCTGACGAAACATCAAATGAAGGCTCTTATGATGAAAAAGGCAATTATGTTTATGCAAATGGAACATATTATGACACAGATGGGCATTTCCATGATTTGGACGGAAGCATCTACACGCAAGACGGACAATATTTGGGAATTGGCGAACCTATAAGCAAGCGGGTTGAAGAAAAGAAGACGACGACCGAAGACGGCAAAAAACTTGTCAACTTTGACGATTTGGACAGTTTTGATTTCACAACTGATGAGGCTCAAAAGCAAAATATTTATGACACAGCAGAAGACATTATCAAAGCGGTTGACAAAGACAACGAAATTGAAGTTATCAACAGCGGAAGAGTTGAAAAAGAAGAAACTGGCGAAGAAAACGAGACTGATGTTGAGGAAAATTTCGAAAGTAATATGGAACAAGAATATTCAAACGAAGAGGTTGAGGGTGACACTGCTGAAAATGTGTCTTCAAGTGAAGGGTTTGAAAGTGATTCAAGTGAAAATGTTGAAACGGGCGATATAAACAATCAAGAAATTGAACAACAAGATGAAAATGTTGAACAAGAAGAAGTTGAAAATGGGACAGCGGAGGAAGCAAAGGCTTTTGAAGAAGTTGCCATAGAAGAACCTGTGAAACAAAAGAAAAAAGCAGGCAGACCAAGAAAGGCTGTTTCGAATGAACCTAAAATTGTGAGAAAACCTGGGAGACCAAAGAAAATTGTGAAACCTGGGGAAGAAAATCCAGCGGAGAAACGACCAAGAGGCAGACCAAAGAAAAGCAGTTCGCTTTATGAATTAAACAAGAGACTTTCTGAAGAAGAAAAGAAACTTGCTGAAATGCGAGAAGCATTGAGTTCTGAAATTGCAAAAGTGACTGCCGAAGGGAAAGATTCGAGAACGGATGAATTGCAAGAAAAGAGAGATGCACTCTTGCTCAACATTGACGAATTGCAAAATGAAGCGCAGGGTGTTATGTCATCTGACAACAGTTCAGAAGAAGAAGTTCGAGAAATCAATGAAAAACTTGAAAATGTTTTGGTTGAAATTGACAACTTGTTGACTGAAATCAATGATGTGAATGGTGACACAAACAAAGATGAAAATGAATAAGAAAAAAGATGTTGAAATTTTCAACATCTTTTTTTGATTAAAACATTTCAATTTGACCTGTTATCAAACCATAAACAAGAAGACTGATTGCGAAAAGTGACAAAAGTATGCTTAATGTGAGATTGAAATTTGCGGAAACCTTTTTCCCTTTTTCATATAAAAATGAGTGATTGAAAGCAAATGCTAGGCCAATGAAATATGAACAATACGTGAGTGTCAAAATCTCATCAAGTCTTGACAGCACTTTGAAATGATATAATCCTGCAAACAAAATTGTGAGTAAGCAGAAGAATAAACTAAAAAAAACATTTCTTATCGAACTTTTGTTTGAAGACATTTTCCACTCCTTTTGATTATGATATTCTTTTTTTACAAATAAGTCAAGAAAAATTGATTGAGTTATTCAAAATTTGGGACAAAAATATCACTTGCACTGTCAAAATCTTGTATGTAGCCGTTTGAAATCTCCAAATTTTCAAGATGTTTCACAACAATTTTGTATTCAATCGGGGTAAGTTTTCTAGTTAATGTGCTGTGTCCATTTGGCGTGAATTGACTCATGACACTGACTTTTCGTGTTGGGAAATTTTCATTTATAATATCAAGAGTGTTGAGCGAATTTTGAATGTATCCTGGCAAAACCAAATGTCTTATGATGACACCTTGTTGCATAAAATCATCAGTGATGACATCTTTTTTGAGTTCGCACATCTTTTTTATTGCGGGCAGTGCAACTGAAAAATAATCTTTGCATGCGGAGAATTTTGCTCCAAGTTCATCATTTGAATATTTCAAATCGGCAAGAAAGACATCTACAAAAGTCCCCACATTTTCGATATTTTCCAGCGTTTCATAACTGTTTGTGTTCCAAATGACAGGAACAGTCTTTTTGAAAAGAGAAAATGCTTGTTTAAGTTGTTTTGAAAAATGGGTCGGAGTGATTAAGTCGATTGAAGAGTGATTTTTTTGTTTCTCAACAATCAAATTTGCAAATTCTTCAATGGTGTATGTTTTCCCTTTTCCAATGTGTGAAATTTCATAATTTTGGCAATAATCACATCGCAAATTACAGCCAGAAAAAAAGATTGCCAAAGTTCCTTTTTCGCCTGTCACACAGGGTTCTTCCCATGTGAAATGTTCGATAATTTTTGCAATGCGAATCAAATTTGATTCTTTGCAAAAGCCAAGCGAGAGATTTCTGTCAATTTTGCATGCTCTTGGGCATGTTGAACAAATTTGTGATTTTTCAGTTTCCATAATGGTAGTTTATCACAAAAACATTCAAATTGAAAGCATTCTTTTGAAAAATAATCTTTTTATTTTGGGAATTTTGAAAAAACTATTTGATTTTTTTGAAATTTGTGTTATTATAGAATGGTAAGGAGAAATTATGGCGCAAGGAAATGTTATTAAGCCACATTTGGTGAAACCTATTTTGGACAAAGTTGTGTATGAAACAATGCAAATGCCACAACAAAACGCAATGATAAACATCAAGCCACAAGATGAACTTGAAGTGAGAAAAATTTCTGAAGAGATTGTCAGAGCGACTTTGACAAGAACCCTGGAAATCACGCCAAGTGATGTGATGAGAATGGCTGTGACAATGAGCATTGATATTCCAGTTGATTCAATTGAATTTTCAAAACTTGACGATGCAAAAACTTTCATAAAGAACAGTCAACCAGTGAGAATTTTGATTTCTTATGTTTCAAATGTCATCACAAACTTGACACTAAACACAATTTTGGGGCCAATTGTCACACCACCAAATTTGCAAGAATAAAAAAATGCAGTCAGTTGACTGCAACCATGCGGGCGTAGTACATCGGTAGTATGCGAGCTTCCCAAGCTTGAGAGGTGGGTCCGACTCCCATCGTCCGCTCCAATTTATAAGCAATAGGACTTGAAAGCATATAGTGCATTCAAGTCTTTTTTCTTTTGGAAAATTCGCCAAAAATTTTGTTGAGTTTTGGGCTGTTAATATTTTTTTATTGTATGGGCTTTTTGACAATAAAAAAGACAAATGGGGATCATTTGTCTTAGTGAAAGGTGTGCATGACAACATGGATTCAAAGACTTTCACTCACACAATTTGACTTGTGATTGTGATAAGGGGGTTGAAACTTCTATGCACGAATTACTGAATGAAAAGTTTATTTATTAAAAATTTATTTTAAAAGGAGTAAAAGTATTGTGTGAAGTAGAACAAAAACTATTCATGACACAGATTACTATTTTCAATTTCATTCAAACTTTCACTCTCTATTATACATAATTTCAAAAAAAAGTCAAATGATTTTTATAAAAAAAACAAATTATGACAATTTTTGCATGGTTTGCGGGTGTTTGAAGTGGTTGAAATTGTGTTTTAGTCAAATTTTTTTGTCGATTTGATAAAATCCAAAAATTTTCTTTGATTTCTTGTTGAAGTGTGATAGAATCAAAACATGGGATATAATATGGTTCACTCCATGTCGGGTGGAGTTGTGAGAGAAAAGAAGTATTTTGATTTTGCAAAGGTGCGGATTTCTTCGACTGGTGATATTTTGTGGTATATCAGCAAGATAAAATCTTTGAATGAGGGTGATGTTGTTGAAGTGCCTTATGGCTCTTTGGATGAGCAGACAGAGGCGGTCGTTTTGAGAATTGATAGACATATTTCACAACAAGTCACTCCAATTCCTGTCAAAAGAGCGAAGTGCATAACAAGAAAATTGTGATTTTATGAAGAAAGCACAAAAGAAAATAATCAATTCTCGTCCACTGTTTTATGGCTTTTTAACATTGCTACTTTCATTGACTGTGGCAAATTTTTTGTTTTCGGGAAGTGTTGCAAGCTCTTTACTGTGCATTCTTTGTCTATTGATTTTGGTTGGGATATGCGTTTATCAAAGAAATTGGAAAATTTTTCTCTTTCTTATTTGTGTTTTTCTTTTTGGAATTGGTTGGTTTTATGTCGGTTTATCCACATTTTCCACAAAAGAATATTCGGGGACTTGTGAAGTTTCTGGCAGAATAAGTGACAGTCTTCAACAATCGACTTATGGCGACAGGTGGAAACTTGTGCTGAAAGATGTCAAAATAAATGGTGAAGAAACGAAAAATATGAGTCTTATCATCGAAAATGATGACAATATGGAGTTTTCTATTGGCGACAAAATCACTTTTTCACAAGAGGTGAACAACACAAGACTGTTTGAGTTGTCAACATTCAGTGTGTATAATTTCAGAAATAATTGTGCATATACTTGCACCGTTTCAAGTTCGGAAGTGAGTGTTGTTGGCAACTATGTTTCATTTGATGAAAAGTTGAGAATGAAAGTGAAATCGCTTTTATATTCTTCAATGGGCGAAGAAAATGGGGCGATAGGTTATGCCGTTTTGTTTGGCGACAAAACCGATGTCTATGACGAAACTTATGAGGCTTACAGAGTTTCAGGCATAATTCACTTGCTCACAGTGTCAGGTCTTCACATTTCTTTTTTGGTTGCAATGCTTGGATTTTTCTTGAAAAAGTTGCATGTCAAGGGACTGACAAATTTTGTGATTTGCTTTGTTTTCCTTTTCATATATGCTTATTTATGCGGTTTTTCTCCGTCCGTTGTGCGAGCGGGAGTGATGGGGCTTGTTTGTGTCGGTGCAACAATGGTTGGGAAACGATATGACAATCTCAACAGTTTGGGGCTTGCGGGGTTTTTGATATTGATTTGTTCTCCGCTGTCCGCTCTTGATTTGGGCTTTTTGATGAGTTTCTTTTGCGTTATGGGAATTTTTGTCATTTCTCCAATTTTGAGCAAATATCTATCAAAAATCATGCCCAAAGGTTTGGCTGATGCGATGTCAATTTCAATTGCGACACAAATTGGAATTTTGCCATTTATGGCAGATATGTTTGGGACACTAAACTTTTTGTCAGTGTTTGCAAATTTGATTGTGATTCCGTTTTTTGGGATTTTGTATCCATTTTTGTTTGTGGTGACAATGATTTGTTGTATTTTGCCGTTTATGTCATTTTTGCTCCACTTTTGCAGTTTAGGTTTTGATTTTATAACATTTGTCGCAAAATTTTTTGCATCCACAAGTTTGGCTCTTGACTTATCCCCATTTGACCAATTTGTCGTGGCATGTGTTTTTGTCGCATGCTTTGCAATAAGCAAATTTTTGATGACAAAAAAGCGGGTTAAGGCGATTGCTTGTGCAATTCTTGTGTGCGTGCTTTCCGTTGATGTTGTTTGTGGGAGTTTGTCAAAGAAAAATGAAACAACAATTTCTTATTGTTGCAGTTATTCAAACGAAACAATTTTGTTGACAAACAAAAGTGGCGGTGCTGTTTTGGTTGATTTGGCTTATGACAGTTTCACAAAGAAATTGTTAAACAAAAATCAAATTGACAATGTTTCAAGCGTGTTTTTGTTGCAAAACACAAAACTAAAAAGCGATGTTTACAAAATTGCAGGTGCTGGGAATGTCTTTCGCACTGGCACTCTGCAAGGTTATGAAGACGAGAGGAAGTGCGAATTTGATGAAAGGGGAATGGTTTTGGGCTTTGAATATGTTTTCAAGTCCTATGAGAAAAAATTGCTTGGTCTTGAAATTTCTTTTGACGGATTAAAAATTTTTATATTAAAAAATTCAAGTTTTGATGAAATTCCAGTTGAAGAAATTCAAAAAGAATGTTATGATATAATAGTGTTGGGACAGCAAAGTCAGTTTGCAAAACAATTTTCATCGCAAACAACGATAATCACACAGGAAAGAGATGAAAATGTTGATTTTTCATATGATAAAGACGGGAATATTTCATTTAAGTTTGAAAATAACAACCTTGAAAGGAGACAGTTGGATTGAAAACATTAAAAAGCAGATTGCAAAAAAAGATTGAGGCAAGTTATCTTGTGCAGGGCGAAGATGTTTTGTTGTATGACAAAGCACTCAAACTTATCAAAGACGCAATAAATTTGCAAATGGAAGATTTTAATTTCACAGTTTTTGATGATGACTCATTCAATGAAGATTTGATTATAAACACTTGCGAAACATTGCCAATATGCAGTGATTACAAAATTGTTTTACTGAAAAATTTGACAAAATTTGGAAATTCATTCAAAGAAAAATTGAAAGCATATTTGAAAAATCCTGTCGGAAGCACTTGCCTTGTCATTTTTGATTTTTTCAACAAATTTGATTTTGTGATAAGTGAAAGCGTGAGTGCGAAGCGTCTTGATGACGAGTCTTTGAAAGAAATTATCATCAAAGAACTTGCGTCACATGGAAAAACGATTGACGGAGATGCCGTTTCTCAACTTATTGAATCGTGTTGCAATTATTATTCATTGATAAAGAATGAACTTGACAAACTTGCTTTTTGCGATGATGAAAATATATCAACAAAAACCATTGACAGTTTGGTTTGCAAGCAGACAGAATACACTGTTTTTGAACTCACTGATGCATTGTCAAGAAAGGACGGGAAAAAGGCAGTGGAACTGTTGAACCTTATGGACAAAGACACAAAGACTTTTTCTTTGATACTGAATCATTTTCGAAGACTTTTCTTTGCATCAATTTCAGATTTGACTGACAGAGAATTGAGTGAACTTTTGGGGGTTAAGGAGTATGCAATCACAAAGGCTCGTTCGATAGCGAAAAATTTTTCGAAATTGCAACTGAAAAATATATATGGAATGTTGAACGATGTCGATTTTTATATAAAAAATGGACAAATGCAAGTTGAAAATGCGATATATTATTTGATTTTTGGAATTATTTATTGCTAAAATTATGGAGGGAATTATGGAAATAGATTTGGAAGAGACAAAACAAGAATTTTTGGAGTTATATTACAATATTGAGCGTGACGGAGCGGAAGAGTTGCTCAATTTTTTGGAGAAATCTGATTTTTTCACCGCTCCTGCATCTTCAAAATTCCATTCAAATTTTGAGGGTGGATTGTGCTTGCATAGCATGAATGTCTACAAAAGATTTGTGAAATTGCTGAAAAATGAATATGGTGAAGATTGGCAAAATGTCGTTTCAAATGAAAGTGCAACCGTTATGGCTCTTCTGCACGACATTTGCAAGGTGAATTTTTATAAAATTGAAATGCGAAATGTGAAAGTTGACGGAGAGTGGGTTCAAAGGCCGTATTACAAAGTTGATGACAGTCTTCCCTATGGGCATGGAGAAAAATCTGTCTATATGATTTCTGGGTTTATGCGTCTTTCCAGAGAAGAGGCAATGGCGATAAATTGGCACATGGGCGCATTTGATGAAAGAGCGAAGAACAATTCAAGTATTCTCAAAAATGTTTTTTCAAAGTTCCCCGTTGCATACTTGTTGCACCTTGCTGATTATATGGCAACTTATCTTGATGAAAAAACCATTGAAAATTGATAAAAAAAGTGAATTTTTTGCAAAAAAAATCGAAATTGCCCCTTGACAGTGAGCGTTTTGTGTGGTATCATTTGTGTGTAAGAAACAAGGGGTGGAAAATGAGCGAATCATACAAAGCATTGAAAGGAAAATTGGAAGAATTGGTTGCATTGAAAAATCAGTTGGAAGAAGAATATGCAAAATACAAAAATATTGACACATCTTTGGCAAGCAACAGATATTGTGAAGCATATAAAAAGTTATACACTGATGGAAGATTGGAAACAAAACCAAAGAACGACAAAGAAAAGTTGCAACGCAAAGTGAATTTGGCATCAAATGATGTTGCATTCTTGCAGGCTCGTATAAGAGTTTGCAAAGACAAACTTGAAAAAATTAGCCAAAGAAAATCAAGTGCAGAAAAAACAAAAGCAATGGCAAATTCAAAGAAACAATAATTTGAAAATAAAAACAAGGCTCGACCTTGTTTTTTCTTTGAAAAAATGCATATTTTATTGTGAAAAAATTGAAATTTTTGTATAATAATCTTGTAAAAAAGGGAAATGTCATGGAAGATTGGTTGATGAGAACAAAATTGCTTTTGGGCGAAAATGCGGTTGAAAAATTGCAAAAGAAAAATGTCGCAGTTTTTGGAGTTGGTGGAGTTGGCGGAAGTGTTGTTGAAGCGCTCGCAAGAAGTGGAATTGGGAAGTTGACTTTGGTGGATAGCGATGAGATTTCAAAGACAAATATAAACAGGCAGATTTTGGCAACAACGAAAACCGTTGGACGAAACAAGGTTGATGTCGCAAAAGAGAGAGTTTTGGAAATAAATCCAAAATGTCAAGTTGAGACAAAAAAGATATTCTTTTTGCCAGAAACGCAAAACGAATTTGATTTTTCGCAGTTTGATTATGTTGTTGACGCAATCGACACAGTGGCGGGCAAAGTTCAACTGATTGAAAAAGCAAAGAAAGAGAATGTTCCAATTATTTCTGCAATGGGTGCGGGGAACAAAACAAATCCAACACTTTTTGAAGTTTGCGACATCTCAAAAACAAGTGTTTGTCCTCTTGCAAGGGTTATGCGAAGAGAGTTGAAAAAATATGGGATAGAACACACAAAAGTTGTCTATTCAAAAGAATTGCCAATGAAAGTTGATTGCTCTGAAAATGGGGAGCGAACTGTTGGGAGCGTGGCTTTTGTTCCTCCTGTTGTGGGATATATTTTGGCGGGCGAAGTTGTGAAAGATTTAATAAAAGATTGAAAATGCAAAAAAATTGCAAAAATTTTCAAAAAAAAGCAAAAATTTACACCATTTTTGAAAATTTGGGTGTTGACACTTATGGTGAAATGTGATATATTCATTACAATGAAAGGGAGATGAATTTTATGAAGTATAATTTGGATTTTGAGCAGGGGATTGATTTTCAAATTGACAAAACAATTTGCAGAAAAGGAAGTCCATACAACAGAGATTTTACGGAATTTTCCACGATGGTCGGTTCACTAAAAAGAGACATTTTGAACACTATGGAAGAAGCACCAAAAAGCGGTGTAGAATTTTTGAAATACTGTTTTTGTTTCTTTCGTAATGTGGAACAAGCAGATTCAATAGCAAACTTGTGTCGTGACGATAAGGATATTTCTCAAACAGATTTGGATAATATAAAAAAACTCACCGTGTCGCTTCATGCAACTCAAAAGCATGTGATTGACGCTCTTGTGAAAGGGAAGAAAATCCCAGAAATTGATGTGGTGAATTGTGTTGAGAACATTTTGTTATTTTCGGCGACAGTTGCTGGAAACAATTCTTTTATCGACGACAGAGTTGTGATGGATTATTTCAAGAGTAATAAAGAGCATATAAAGGAAGAATTTAATGCAGTTTTCAAAAAATATGGTTTTCAATATGACTTTAAGAAAAGAGATATTCAATATTTTGATTATCCACTTGCTTATGATATGAAGAGGAAAAAGTATCATTATGGCAATCAATATTATTCTTGGGCGAAAAAAGGTTTTAATAAGGTTTTTCTCAAACCAGAAGGTTGGGATGAACTTGAAATTCTTGACTTAAAGACAAAAGAAATTAAGTCGGAGAAGTATTATAAAGAAGATAAAAAAGAAGCCCGCAAGAATAAAGTAAAAAAAATTATTGTGGCGATAAAAGAACTGACCAAAGACTAGTTCTAGGTTGTTAAAATAAAAAAAATTCCAGTCACCATTATGGTTGATTTTGGAATTTTTTTTGATAATTTGTTGCATTTTGTCACTTTGTATGATAATATATATTTATAGGGGAAAACGATGAGAAAAAAGAGTGAAGTTTTGGAAAGAGAGTTTGTTTTGGGTTCCGCTTCGGAAAGAAGACAACAAATTTTGGATATGATAGGGCTTAAATACACTGTTGTGACAAGTGATATCGATGAAGATTGTGACGAAACAGACCCAAGTGAATATGCAAAACAAATTTCTTATATGAAAGCAAAAGCGGTTGCAAAAAAAGTGAAAGGCAATGCAGTTGTTGTCACTGCTGACACTGTTATATACAAGAATGGTGAAGAATTTGGAAAACCAAAAGATAGGGCGGAAGCAATAAAAATGATAAAAGCACTTTCAAATGGTGTGAGCGTTGCGACGACGGGTGTGACAATTTTTGATATGTATACAAACCATATTGAGAGTTATACGGACAATGCCTATGTCACATTCAAAAGAATGACAGACGAAGAGATTGAGTGGTATGTTGACAACGAAAAAAGTGTGTATGATTGTGCGGGATATGCTCTTTTGGGCAAAGCGTCAATTTTCCTAGAAAAAGTGAATGGTGACTACAACACAGTGTTTGGAATTTCTCCAAGTTTCTTGTTTGAGAAACTGAAAGATTTTGGATACACATTTGAAAATTTCACATTTGAGAAGTAAAATTGAAAGAAAAAGAGGAAATTTGTGCAATTACAACCCGCCTTTTTCTTTTTTTTCTTGACAAATCCATTTTGAATGTGATAAAATGACACAAGCAGTGTATATTTATGCTGTCCTTGCTCTTTTTTGAGAAAGAGCCACTAGTCCAAAAGGAGGTAAATATGATGAATAAGTATGAACTTATGTTTATCGTTGAAAGCGATGTTGCCGAAGAAAAGAGAGAAGCACTTGTTGAAAAATTCAAGAAGTATGTTGAATCTCACAACGGCTCAATTGCTGGAATCGAGAAAATAGGGATGAAAAAACTTGCTTATCCAATCAACTTCAAAAATGAAGGATTCTATGTTCTTTTTAATATTGAAATGGAACCAAAAGAAGTTGACGCAATGAGCAAACTTATGAACATCACTGACGGAATTTGCCGTCACATGTTTGTGAGAAAATAAAAACGAATTTAGGAGAGAAAAATGAACAAAGTTGAATTGATAGGAAATTTGACAAGAGATCCAGAACTTCAAACAACAAACAGTGGAACATCTGTTTGCAGATTTGGTCTTGCGGTTCAAAGAAGATTTTCAAATGCTGATGGGGAAAGAGGTGTTGACTTCTTAAACATCACAGTTTGGGGAAAACCAGCGGAAAATTGCCATAAATATTTGAAAAAAGGTTCAAAATGTGCGATTTGCGGAAGAATTCAAGTGACAACATATGATGCACAAGATGGCTCAAAGAGAACATCTTTTGATATCGTTGCGGAAGAGGTTGAATTTATCGGAAGCAGAAACAATAATGATGGAGATGAGGGACAAGGATATGGTTCTTCAAACAACAATTATTCAGAACAAAAAAATGCATCAAAAAGCACTGAACTTGAACCTATTGAAGATGACAGTCTTCCTTTCTAAAATTCAAAGAAACAAAAATTTATAAAGGAGATAAAAATGAGCGAAGTTGAAGTTATTGCTGAAAAAGCAGAAAAAATTGAAAAAACTGAAGAAAAAATGCCAGTGAAAAAATTTCGTAAACCAGCAAAGAAAAAAGTTTGTCCTTTCTGCGTTGCTGGGGAGAAAAGCATTGACTATAAAGATGTGACAAAAATCAAAAAGTATGTCACAGAAAAAGGCAAAATTTTGCCAAGAAGACAAACAGGAGTTTGTTCTTTCCATCAAAGAGAAATCACAACAGCGGTCAAGAGAGCAAGAAATATGGCTCTTCTTCCATATGTTGGAGACTAGTTAAAAGGAGATTTGGAAATGAGAAAAGATATACATCCAGATTATCACAAAGTGACTGTGACTTGTGCATGTGGAAATTCATTCGTGACAGGCTCTTGCATCAAAGGTGACACACTCAAAATTGATATTTGCAACAAGTGCCACCCATTCTACACAGGAAAGAAGAAAATTGTTGACGCAAGCGGAACTGTTGACACATTCAAGAAAAAATACAACTTGAATTAGTTTTTTGAAAAGGGCAATCGGATGACTGCTCTTTTTTGTTTCAACAATCAATTTTTGGGCATATTTTATATATGGCGAAAATTGTTTTTCCACTGCCACAGGGTGTGGCAATGCTGTGCGATGACAAAGAGTGTGTGTCAGTTGTTGACACATTTGGGCAAAGAAAACTTGTGAGTTTCAAAACAAAAAACAAAGTTATTTTTTGGAATTTTCCATTTTTGCGGGGCATTCAATATATGTTTTGCGGGATAATTTTGTGGATAAATGCTTGCATCAAGGCTTTTGACATGTGCAAAGCAAAGAAGAAAAAAGAAATTTCAGTGGCAAAAAATATTGCATTATACATTGTTTTTGCGCTCTGTGCGATGATTTTTTCATCAGTTTTCTTTGGATTTTTGCCGTCCTGGATTGGTTTTTCGATTTGCGGAGTTGAAGCGACTTACTCAGAAAGAAATTTGATGATTTTGGTGGCTCGGCTTGTCTTTTTTGTGCTGTTTATGTTTTCAATTCGCATTTTGCCAGCAGTGAATGATATTTTCAAGTTTAATTGTGTTGCAATGAAAATTTGTTCAGGAGCAAAAAGGGGACGAAAAAAGAACAAAAAAGAGATATTTTATCCAAATTTTTTGAGTTTTCTTGTTTTTTGTTTTGTTTTTAATTCAATTGTGATAATATTAAGTGGAGCGAGATTTGGAGCGTTTTTCAATTTTTTATTCAATATTGCAGTGTTTTTTGTGAGTGTTGGGGTTTGCTTTGAAATATGTTTTTTCTTTTCAAATGTGTTTGATGAGAAAGTGAAAAGAGTTTTGGGGTTTCTTGTCTATGAAAATCCGACAAAAACACATATTGATGCTGTGATGATTGCAAATGAAGAATTGGACTTGTTGAAAAAAGGAAAAAGTTTTATGGATGAACAAATTGAAAGACCATATGCGGTTGTGTTTAATGAAGTGAGAAACAAACTTGTGCCTGCTGGGGTTGTGGACAAAAGTGATGCGGAGTGGATTATTGCTATTGTGCTGGGCAAAAAGCGTGGCGAAGCAAAGTTTTTGAAAAACATTTCTGATAAAGAATACAATGAGATTATGCAGGCAACGGAACGCCGAGCGAATGGCGAAAGTGTGGACAATATTTTTGGTTGGACGGAATTTTATGGCTTGAAATTTGATGTCAACAAAAATGTCCTCACACCACGCATGGAAACTGAAATTTTGGTGGAACTTGTTTTGAAAAGTGTTCAAGAGAAAAAAAATTGCACCATTCTTGATGTTGGAACGGGTTCTGGTGCAATTGCAATTTCACTTGCAAAGAATTGTGATGCAAAGGTGACTGCAATTGATATAAGTAAAAGCGCACTTGCAGTCGCACAGAAAAATGCAGAAAAAAACAATGTGAAAATTGAATTTATATGTTCAAATTTGTTTGAAAACTTGAAAAAGAAAAGAAAGTTTGATATAATAGTTTCAAATCCACCATATATTCCAACCGCCGACATTCAAAATCTTGACAAAAATGTCAAAGAGTGTGACCCACTTTTGGCGTTGGATGGCGGGGAAGATGGCTTGGATTTTTACAGAAAAATTGTTGTTGACGCAAAAAATCGTCTTTTTTCAAAAGGGCAAATTTTTTTTGAGGTTGGCGAAGGTCAATCGGTTGCCGTAAAAAAACTCTTGAAAGAAAATGGTTATGAAGATGTGAAAATTGCAAAAGATTACAACAAAATTGAAAGGATAGTTTATGGAAGAGTTAAGTAGAGAGTTGGTTGAAAAGACCAAAAAGACAAAAGAAAGATATGACGAGTTGACAGAACTTGTGATGAAACCTGAAATCATCGCTGACAATTTGGAGTGGAAAAAACTTGTCAAGGAACGCAGTGCGATTGAAGATGTTGCAAATGCATATGTTGAGTTGCAGTCTTTGATTGATGACTATGACAAGTGTCAGGCGGATGTTGCAAAAGAAACTGATGCTGAAATGAAAAAATTGTATCAAAGCGAAATTCAAAGTCTTGATGAAAAAATTTCACAAAAAACTGAAGATATGAAAATTTTGCTTTTGCCAAAAGATGAAAATGATGACAGCAATGCGATTTTGGAAATTCGTGGGGCTGCTGGCGGGGAAGAGTCCGCACTTTTTGGAATGGAATTGTGCAGAATGTATAGTCATTATGCGGAAGCGAAACGCTGGAAAGTTGAATATATTGAAATGAACGAAACGGAACTTGGCGGAGTGAAAGAAGCGACACTTATGATTCGTGGCAAGGGTGCTTATTCAAGATTGAAATATGAAAGCGGTGTGCATAGAGTTCAAAGAGTGCCAGAGACCGAAAGTCAAGGGCGAATTCACACCTCTACGGTGACTGTTGCATGTTTGCCAGAGGTTGAAGATATTGATATTGAAATTTTGGACAAAGATTTGAGAATCGATGTGTTCCATTCAGGCGGAGCGGGTGGACAAAATGTCAACAAAGTTGAAACTGCAATAAGAATGACATATTTGCCACTCAACATTGTTGTCACATGCCAAGATGAGCGTTCTCAACTCAAAAACAAAGAAAAGGCAATGGCGATTTTGAAATCGAGAATTTATGACTACTATGAAGAGCAACGCAACAGTGAATATGACGCCAACAGAAAGAGTTTGGTTGGCAGGGGAAATCGAAATGAAAGAATAAGAACATACAATTTCCCACAAGGAAGAGTGACTGACCACCGCACAAATTTGTCGTCCTATGACTTAAATGGCGTTTTGAATGGAAATCTTGATGAATTTATTGATGCGATGATATTGAAAGAAAGGACAGAACTTTTGCAAAATATGCAATAGGCTCCGCCCTTTTCTTTTTTGACTAGAAAACTCATTTGAATGAAAAAAACCGCACAAGTTGTGCAGTCTTCACATATTTGAAAAATGAGATTTTATAATTTTAACAAAATTTAAGTTGTTTGGCCGGTGCCATCATCCGTGGTTTGTGAAATTGGATCAAATACATTAAATGCATCCAAAATCATTGGCAAGAACACATTGATAACAACAATCAACAGTATCACAACAACAATCGTCACAATGATGTTTATCATTCTCTTTTTGTTCTCATCTCTTTGGTCAGCGCTATCCGCTCTTGCCATTTTGATGCCGACATACAAACAATAAATTCCACCAGCAGCACCAACAAGTGCAAGACAAACCCACAAAATAACTGAAAGAGTGTCCATCAAAGTGAAGAGCCAAGACCAATTAGATGCAAGTGGAGTCTTTGCATCCTCTATTTTTTTTACAACATCTCCCCAACTAGATACAGCCATTAAACTTCCCATTTTTTCCTCCATATACATATTTTTCTCCAAGAAGTGCGAATATATTCTTGCTTTCTTGTGATTACGAGATAATGATAACATATAAGAAGAAAATTTCCAAATGATTTTCAAAAAAAAATAAAAATTTTTGAAAAATATTTTTAATTGATTTTTAATTATTTTTTGAAATTATTTTTTTGCGTGTGTTTATGGGATTTTTAAGCATTTTTTATGTATTTTTTGCAAAAAACAAGAAAAATTGTCAAAAAGTGCCGAAACATCTGTTGCAACTTGTGGCACTTGTTGTCAATCCGTTTGAATTTGAGTTTGACAGTCCCAGTAGCAACAAGAGCAAAATATTTGTGTTTGTTGCGAGATTTGTGTCGTTTTGAGAACTTAAAATCGACAAAAGAAAAATCCATAAAAATTCTTGTGACATTTTGTTTCCTCCTTTCCAACAAAAAATTTTATGATTATTCACAAAGTGACAAAATTCACTTTTGAATTTTTTCTTTTGTTTGGCAAAATCTTTTTGAAATGGTTTTGCTGATATTTTGTATGATTATTCAAAAAAAAATGTGAAAAGGGGTTCTTGAAATGGAATATAAATTGTTGAAACTCAGTGAGCGGGGAAAAATTGAAATGCAGGGACTTATGCCCGATGATAAAGTTGTGGAGAGGTTGGCAGGTTATTTTCAAAATTTTTCCGACCAAACACGGATAAAAATTTTGTCCGCTCTGTCCATGAGTGAACTTTGCGTGAACGATTTGTCGAGGATATTGAATGCAAATCAAACAACAATTTCTCATCAACTTAAATCTTTGAAAGAGCAAAATATTGTCGATTGCAAAAGGGACGGCAAAGTGATAACCTATTTTTTGAACTCTTCCGCAGTCAATGAATTGATGATGTTTGCAATCAAGGTCATCTCTTGACTTTGCTTGACAAATTCACATTTTTTTTGTAAGATATAGACATGAGAAAATTGTTGTTGCATTCGTGCTGTGGGCCATGTTCCACAGTTTGTATCGAAAGATTGAAAGATTTGTTTGATGTCACTGTTTTTTATTACAATCCAAACATCGAGCCAAGGGAAGAATATGAAAAACGCAAGGCGGAGCAAAAGAAAGTTTGTGCTTATTTTGGCATCAATGTGATTGATTGCGACTGGGACAACCCTGAATGGCGGAAGTTTGTTGCTGGTTTTGAGAAAGAAAGAGAGGGCGGGGAAAGATGTAAAAAGTGCTTTTTTTATCGTCTTGAAAGAACGGCGGACTTTGCAAAGACAAACAATTTTGATATTTTTTCAACAACATTGACTGTCAGTCCATATAAAAACACGCAAGTTATCAATGCAATTGGAGAGGAAATCTCAAAAAGGATGCAAATTGACTTTCTGGCGGAGAGTTTCAAGAAAAAAGACGGATATCTTCGCAGTTGTGAACTTTCCAAACAACTTGGACTGTATCGACAAAATTATTGCGGTTGTTTGTTTGGAAAAGCGATTATGGAGCAAGAAATTGCAGAAAGAAAGAGATTGAAAGAAGAGGGGAATTTATGACGGATATTGAAAAAAAAGATGTAAGCCCTGAAAAATCGAAAGTGAAAGAGAGAATTTCGCTCGCTTTTCATATTATATTGTATATTTTTCTCGCATTTATTCTCATCTTTTTTGTTTGGTATATGGTTTTTGTGTCAACTCACAAATATTATATCGTTGAAGGTTCTTCAATGCAAAACACATTGAATGAGGGCGACAGAAAGGACGCTGTGTATGTCAAATCAAATTCGGATGTCAAACTTTTTGATGTTGTTGTCATAAACAGAAAAATTCAAGCGCCTATCATAAAAAGAATCGTGGGAATGGCGGGTGATTATGTGACAATTGCGATGTCGAGCGATGAAAACACATATCATTTATATCGCATTGAGAGTGGCACGGACACCACAAACTTTGACAATGGAAGCGCAAAGGTTGAGGAAAGCGGGCAGAATGGCTATGAGATAAAAAGTTATGACGAGTGGGCGACAAAAACAGCAACTGTTGAGATGGACGGTTGGAGTTATGAAAGTGATTTCTATTCAACTTTTTTGTTTGAGACCTCCCACAACACAATCACGGTGTCAGGGCTTGTGTATGTTCAAGTGCCTGAAAATTGTTATTTTTATTTGGGTGACAATCGAAAAGACAGTTCCGATTCTCGCCAAAACGGGTTCTGCACGGCGGATAATGTTGTCGGCGCAGTTGATGTGACAGTGCCTAATCAAAACGTCGTAAATCGCTTTTGGTGTGCTGTAAAGCACTTTTTCAAGCAGGTTGGAATCTTTTTTACTAAATAATTTTTGTTTTTTGGTGAAATTGTTTGGAATTTTTTATTTATTATGGTAAGATATAAACAGCATTGGTAATGCAAATTTATCTGAAGGAGATAGAAAAATTATGAATAAAGGTGAATTCGTTAAAGCAGTCGCTGACAAAGCAAATTGCACACAAAAGGACGCAGGCATTGTTTTTGATGCTATGGTTGACACAATTGTGAGCGTTTTGAAGAAAGGTGAAAAAATTCAAATCCCTGGATTTGGAGTTTATGAACTTGTAAACAAAGCAGCAACAACAAAAATCAACCCAATGACAAAAGAAACTGTGAAAGTTCCTGCAAGAAAAGTTGCAAAATTCAAATTCGGAAAGAGTTTTGTTGCTATATTTAATGAATAAATCTCATTCAAAAAAAAGAGTTGTCAATCTGACAACTCTTTTTCTATGTCGATGATGACACAACCTTGCTCGCTGTCGCAAACGGGGCAAGTTTTCCACGCTTCTTTTTCGATTTCCACATATCCACAATTTGAGCATTTCCATTTGTTTTGAGTTTGCCGTTTGTAGAGTTTTCCATTTTTTATGTGATTTGCCAAAAATTCCAAAATTTGAGCGTGATGATTTTCAATTTCTGCAATTTGTTCAAACTTCTTTGCAACATCTTCAAAGCCCTCATCCTTTGCAATTCGTGCAAAATTTGGATAGATGTTTTGTGCTTCGGCAATTTCATTTTGAACTTCTTCAAACAGACCCGTTTTTATGTCGGGTTGCTCGAATGGGAAACCTGCTTCAATTGGAATGTTTCGGACTGAGCCAGAACTTTTTGCGGTGATTAGGTCGTAGAAAATTTTTGCATGTGCCATTTCATTTTTTGCAAGAGTTTTCATTGTGTCGGACAAGAATTGCATTTGTTCTTGCAGTGCCACCTTTGACATAAATTGATATCTTGCTCCCGCTTGACATTCCCCTGCGAAACTCCTTGCCAAATTTGTTTTTGTGACGCTTTCTTCAAAATTCATAATAATCTCCTTTTACAATCTTAATATTGACTGGAAATTCTATTGTTAAACATTTGCTTTTTTTTTCGTTTTTGAGTAAAATACTCTTAAAGGAGAGAATATGTATCTTGGCGACAGGGGGCAACCCAGCAAATATCGTATCATGCGATACAATTATGATATTTTGATTGACAAAGAAAAGAAGTTGATTTCAAAATTCATGCGAAAACTTGGATTTTACACGATTGTGTATGACTCAAAATTTCATGAAATTGAGACTGTGTATGACACGGACAAATATCTTTTGACGACTGCGGGACTTATTTTGAGAAAAAAGCAGACTGCGACAAGGTCATATTTTTCGCTCGTGCGAATAAGCAGTTTGCCAAGTTTGCGTGACCGTGAAAAATCCGCATTTTTGGGGGAATGTGAGGCGGGAGACCAGCCAAGCGACTTCCCAGTGCAGATTGCTGACGGAATAAACAACATTTTCAACAATTTGTTCACCATAAACCTTGTTGATGTTGTGCAACATTGCTCGCCATACATCATTTCGGATGTGTCGGGGAATAGATACAGGATTGTCAGCGGAACGGGTTATGAAGCGATGATTTCATACGAATTGATTCGTGCGAAAGATGCAAGAACGGGCAAAAAGGCGAAATTCAAAAACTTCTCAATCACAATGGAACTTGACCCACTTTTTGAGAAAGAAAGGGAGCATATTTTGGAGACGATTGACCGTTTTTGCAAGGAACTTGTGCCACTCAACAGAAACCATTTTGAAATTTCAGAAGTTGCGGTGAAACCTCGTGTGCCTGCGGATATAGAACAGCAAAAGGGCAAGAAAAAAGAGAAGAAGAAAAAGGAAGAGAAAGTGGAAGAATAAGAAAGAGATTTTTATCTCTTTTTTTGATGTCTTTTTGTGGATTTTGTTTCATATAAATACTTTATGCGAAAAAACTTTTTGGGTTTCAAGACAAAAATATGCTATGGGGCGGGCAGTTTGGGCTACGGCTCAATTGGACAAACCGTTTCAAGTTGTGTTATGTTTTTTGGCACAAGCGTTCTTGGGCTTTCGGGGGTTTTGGTGGGGATTGTTGTTGCTTTAACATCCCTGTGGGACGGCATTTCAGACCCGCTTGTCGGTTTTTTGTCGGACAAGACAAAAAGCAAGAGATTTGGGCGTCGCATTGGCTTTATGCTTTTTGCGTGCTTTGCCTTGGCGATAAACAATATTTTTCTTTGGACATGCCCAAGTTTTGACAACGAAATTTTTGTTGCACTGTGGCTTCTTGTGTTTTTGCTTATGCAAGAAACTTTCAACACTTTCTTTTCCACGCCATATTCAGCGTTGGGGATTGACATTGCACCTGACTACAACGACCAGACACAAATTCAGGGCTACAAAACGGTGTTTAGCATTTTTGGAATGATTTTGCCCAGCATTTTGATGTGGTCAATCATGCCACATGTGGGCGGACAACTCTCCAAAAGCGGATATATCTACATGGCGACAATAAACTCTCTTGTGTTTTTGATTTGTGGCTTGCTCTCGTGTTTTGGCTCTTTGAAAAGGGCAAGGGCGATGCCAAACTATGAGAAAAGCGTTGCGTTTGAAAAGAAAACAAAATTTGATTTGAAAAAATTGCTTTTGGGATATTTTGAGATATTCAAGAAAAAAGATTTCCGCTCCGTCATGCTGGGATATTCCGTTTGTTTGATTGCCATGGCATTTATCTCGTCAGTTGGCATGCATCTATTCACTTTTTGCTATCACTTTTCAAGCACGCAAATTTCAATCTTGATGTTTTGTTTGTTCGGCGGGGCAATTCTCTCACAATTCTTGTGGATCAATGTTGTGAAAAAATATGACAAAAAGCAGACATTGATTTTTGCCCTGTCCGTCATGCTTTTGGGCATTGCCCTGTCCAGTGTGACTTTTTTGTTCCGCATGTTTTTCACAACAAATCACATCTTTTGTTTTGTTGCCCCATGTCTTTTTGTTTGTGGAATTGGTGCGGGAGCGCTTTACTCCTTGCCACACTCGATGTATGCAGATGTTGTCACTCTCGAACAGTTCCGCACGGGTCAAAACAATGCGGGGCGATACACGGGCTATTACACTTTCACCTACAATTTCACAAATTCAATCTCACTTTTTGTTGTTGGTGTCTTGCTCGATGTTGTTGGCTTTGATTCGACAAAAGATTTTCAAATTTTGAGTGTGCAGAGCGGACTTGCCGAAATGGTTTTCTTTGGCAGTGCAATTGCACTCACATTGGCGATTCTCATTTTTTCGAATTATGGCGTCAAACGCTCCGATGTTTTGAAAGTTCAAATCAAGTCATCCCACATTTTGCGAAAAGGTTGATTTTCACAAAGAAAAAACTCTATCTTTTGTTGATAGAGTTTTTTGATGTGCTATGGAGTGCCTTTTCCACTGCCACCGCCATCTTCTTTCTTTGCAAGGGCTTCTTTGATTTCTTGAAGTGCTTGCAAGATTGCTTCATTGTTTGCTTCACTCGCACCTGAACTGTTTGCTTTGTTCAATTTTTTGAGTTCGTCAACAATTGATTTTGTGTTGCTTGCTGTGGCTTCGTCGTGACGAGGTTTTGGCTTTATGTCAGACTCTTCAAGGAATTTCTTGAGAGAATCTTGAGCGAAACTGTCAAACACAACATTTGCACCAACAAACTTGAATGTCCCCGCAAGACCACGCTCGATACCAAGTTTGTCTTTTGTTCTGTTCCCTTCTGCATCAAAGTATTTCTTTTGATATGCACCAGAGAGATTTTCTTTTTGTTTTTCTGTGTAGGTTGATTGATTGTCGATATTCTTTTGATATCTTTTTTTTGCTGAGAAATTTCCTTCCTCATCTTTATCTGCTTTGTATTTCCTTTCTTCATGTTTATAGTATTTTTCTGACACAGATGTGATTGGATGTTTAACATGATTAATAATTCCCCGTTCACCAATTTTATCGGTTGCCTCTTTTGCTTTATAGAGGCTTGTATCATACTTTTCTTCGTCATTTGTGTCTTTTCCATCCCATGTTTTGCCTTGCCACTTATGATATCTCCACTTATGATATCTAGACTTTAAGAAATTGCTTCCATCCATTCCAACTAAGTGATCATTTATTTTTTTATTTCTTTTCTTTTGTCGCTCTGTTGCTTTATCAATTCTGCTCTGTGTATCTTGTCCAAGGGCAAGGGCGAACTTGCCAAAATGTGTGCCGAAATTGCCAATAGACGCATCACTTCCGAAATCAGCAACTCTCTTGGCGTGGTAATTTTTCTTTTTTCTGCCCAACCATGTTGTGTTGTCAGCGGAATTCCTTGCTTCCCTATGCTTTCTCTTCTTATTTTGTTGGCGTTCTTTCATTTTTTCTGGATCATATCTTGCATCTTGTAAGTCAGCAAGTGCCATACGGGTCTTTTCCACTTCTAGGGCGACTTGTCCGCCTGCAGCACGACCTGCAGCAGCAGGGTCAGCCCAAGCATTTTTGAGATTTGTTCCCATGCCTTTAAGTCCGCCAGATCTCGCCTTTAGAGCGGCTTCATATTCGGCAGTAGATGATTCAACCTCATGTCCATAGGCATCTTTCTTATAATATTTTTTGGTTGCCTCATCGTAACGGAAATTCTTGTTTACCTCGTCTTCATTTGTTTTACCGAGAATTGCATCCTTTGCTCTATCTTTTGCACCTGCAAAATGATTGCCTGTTGCTCCGTCAATTGCTCCACCTGCGAATTGCAATGGTTTTGCTGCGACTCCGACTGCTTTCATGCCGACTTTTGCGCTTGCCATTGTGAGTTTTGTTGCCTTTCCTGCTGTGGATGCCACATCACCAGCCATTTTGCTTCCCACATCTTGTGCATCAGCACCACCAATAATTTTTGACAATGTCGCAATGACTGCCTTGACCGAAACAAGAGCAGCGATGACAATGATTGTGTTTATGAGATAGTCTACAATTTCAATGTTGAAGAAACTGATGTCTGTCAGATACGGCAACAGCATAAGCATCAAGTTCATGCCCACCACGGCACCGAATGCCATGAGAAGTTGGCTTCTGAATTGTTCAAACCAGCCCTTGGCGGCCTTTCCGTTGTCGAGCGGAGCAATCGCAAAGAGTGGTGCTTGAATCAAGAACAAAATGACGCACATGAAGATACGCTGAATCAACCCGAGAATGATGTTTAAGAACAGCGTCACACATGTGATAACTCCCGCAAAGCCGATGATGAAGTTGAATTTCCATAGATCATAATAGACCCAAACTGTGCCGATGTCAAACTTTGAAAATCCTGAAATGTTTCCCACATCCCAAAGTGGAATGATTGTGCTGTAATTCACATTCACTTCATCTTTCAAATGCACACTGCATGCAAATGCGGTGTCAATCATGTCCGCAAGATAGGCTTCTTCCGAATTATATTTCGTGGGGTCAAATTTTGTATAATTTACAAAAATTGTATCCTTTCCTGGCAAATCGCTGACACTCTTTATGCCAGCCGTGTTGACAACAAAGAAGTCGTTGTTTCTTGCACGATTTGCCTGATAGGCGCAGGCCCTGAACATTGAACCCGAAAAGGTCTCCGTCTTGGCGGCGACTTTTGCGAATGCTTCGTCATTTTCTTCATACATGATTGAATATCCAAACATGTCATAGGCAATATATGTTTCCGTCCCCGATTTGTCTTTTGCCGATTTGAGATATTGAGTTGAGCCAGAGCCGAAAGTTGAAACAACATTTCCACTTGTCGTGATTGTGATTGAGTCGAGAGCGGTCAAAAGCGCAGTCGAAACCCACAGAGCAAGAACAATGATAATTGGTGTGCAGACCATGTTCACGATCGCCTTGACACCCGTGTAGACATATTGCATTGGGCCTGCTTTTGCGGCTTTTTCATCATAGGAATAATGTGCTCGAATGAGAGCAACGAATGTTGAACCCAGCGCCAAAACAACACCAAAAATCAACATTGACCAAAACACAGTCGACAGTGCGGGATACATGGAGTTGTTTCCATTTATACCCAAAATGCCAGTGATAAAGTTTGTCACCAAGTCGCCCTGCGTTGCCGTGCCGCCAACATAATACACATCAAGTCCCGCAAGTTTACGGAAAAAGAGTTGCATTGCGTCCAAAACACAAGCGACAGACGCATACAAAAGATACATAACTTTTGGGATGAGACTCACAAGTTCTAGGAACAAGTTTTTGATTGAATTGACAATTGAATCAGCAATTCCGCCCAAGAAACTTAACATCATGCTTTGCATAAGACAAACTCCTTATATATCTAATATTTTCTTCAATTATAACAAATAAAATCTTAAAAAACAACAAAAAGTCCAAAAAAACACCAAATCAAGCCAAAAATTTTGCCCAAGACTTTGTTTTCTTTCGCAAAAAGTGATAAAATAAAACTATGAATGAGAAAATTAAAGCGAAATTGAAGACTTTGACCACAAAACCAGGGGTGTATGTCATGCGTGACAAAAGTGGGGAGATTATATACATAGGAAAGGCGAAAAATCTCAAAAACAGAGTGTCGCAATATTTCCGCAACAGCCCAAAACCCAGCAAAGTTCAAGCCATGGTGAACAATATTGACGATTTTGATTATTTTATCGCCATGTCGGAACTTGACGCTTTGGCACTTGAAAGCAATCTAATTCACAAACATCAACCATTTTACAACATCTTGCTTAAAGACGGAAAAATGTTTCCATATATAAAGATTGACATGAAAGAAGAATTCCCACGACTTGAAATTGTGAGAAAAGTCAAAAAAGAAGACGGGGTGAAATATTTTGGACCATACATTGCAGGAATTTCTCCGCAAGAACTGCTCAAATCAATCAACATGGCATTCAGACTTCGCACATGCTCGCATAAAATTTCAGCAAAAAAGAAATTGCCTCGGGAGTGTTTGAATTTCTCTCTTGACTTATGTCTTGCCCCATGCACGGGGAGAGTGACCAAAGAAGAATATCAAGAAGAATTGAAAAAAGTTGTCCGCTTTTTGAATGGGAACGATGAAGAGATTGAAGATATTTTGCGGAAGAAAATGGAAATTGCTTCAAATCTTGAAAATTTTGAACGGGCGATTGAACTTCGAAATGCACTTAAAATGATAAACACCCTAAAACAAAAAGTTGTTGCAAACTTGTCAAAAGATGTTGACAAAGATGTCTTTGCATACTGCACGGACGGACTTTCGGGAGTTGTCACGGTGATGATTGTGCGAGGGGGCAAAATTCTTGGGATTGCAAACTTTTCACAAAACGATGCCGAACTTGAAGAGAGTGAAACGCTGTTCAATTTTGTTGTGGAATATTATTCAAAAATGATTGTGCCACATGAAATTGTGTTGAGTCATGAAATTGATTCGTCACTTTTGGGGGAATATCTAAACAAATCCGTCAAAGCAATCACAAATCCGCATGGCGTCAATTCGACGCTTTTGAATATGGCGAAAGAAAATGCACAAGAACACCTTGAAAAGCATATTGGGCGAGAGAAAATTCTCTACAATACAAGTATTGGGGCAATGCGACAACTGCAAGAAAGTTTATCACTCAAAAATCTTCCAACCCGCATTGAATGCTATGACATCTCACACATAAGCGGAACGAACAAAGTTGCGTCAATGGTTGTGTTTGAGAATGGAATTGCCAGCAAAAAACAATATCGAAAATTCAAAATCAAAACTGTTGAGGGGAATAACGATTTTGAGTGTCTGAAAGAAACATTAACTCGAAGATTTCAACGATTGCTCGACAAAAACGGGGAGAGTTTCAAAGAAAAACCAAATTTGCTCGTTATCGATGGTGGAAAGGGGCAACTTTCATCTTGCTATGAGATTTTGCAAAACTTTCACCTTGAAAACGACATTGAAATTGTTTCTCTTGCAAAAAGAGAGGAAGAAGTTTTTGTTGTCGGGCAACAAGAGCCAAAAATTTTGAAAGCGGGGAGTGCGGAACTTAAACTTTTGCAGAGGGCAAGAGATGAGGCGCATCGTTTTGCCATAACTTTTCATCGACAACTTCGTGTGAAAAATCAAACTGCGTCCGAACTTGAAAATATTCAAGGACTTGGAAAAACAAAGATTCAAAATTTGCTCAAAGCCTTTGGCACAACTGAAAATATCAAAAAGGCAAGCGTTGAAGAATTGTCTTTGGTCAAGGGCATACATGAAGCACTTGCGATTGACATAAAAAAATACTTTGAAAATGAAAAATAAAGTCTGCAACCCCAAAAATTGCAGATTTTTTATAAAAAAACATGTTTTTTCATATTTTTTTGAATTTTTACATAATTTTTAGATTTATTTCTTTCCCATTATTTTAGATATTATAAATAGTTTCTCTTATATTTTTTCTTTATAAAAATGTTTCAAGAAGAGTTATCCCCAAAAATCCAACAAGAAAAGAGATTGTGCCGAGAGAGTTTCCTTTGTTTTCGCATAGTTGAGGCATAAGTTCTTCAATGACAACAAATATCATTGTTCCGCTTGCAAAAGAGAGTAGCCACGGGAGTGCAAAAGAGATGTGGGAAGCGGACAAAAATCCGATAATTGCAAAAATTGGCTCAACAATTCCGCTTAAAATTCCTAAAAAAATTGATTTTTTGCGTGTTTTCATGCAATTTTGCATTGTTATTGCAGTTGCAAGCCCCTCTGGCAAGTTTTGTATTCCTATCCCAAGTATAATTGAAACCGCTCCCAAAAATTGAGATTGTGTGGCGATTGCGGAGCCAAGAGTGAAGCCGATTGCAAGTCCTTCTGGAATATTATGTATGGTGACTGCGGTGAAAATTGTGTATGGCGACTTGTTTCGATTGTTGTTTTTGAAGATTTTGTCGCAAAAGATGTTCATAAGAATCATAAAAATTCCACCAAATGCAAATCCGCACAAAATTGGCACAAATTGCGCCTGCTCAAAAATGCTTTTTGATTGATTTATGGCGGGCAACAGCAATGACCATATTGACGCTGACAACATAATTCCAGCGGAAAGTCCTGTTGCAACAATGCTTGCGAGAGTTGAGTTTTTGTTTATTGTGAGAGAAAGAAATGCGCCTAGTGCTGTCATGCAAAAAGGGAATAAAAATGCAAAAATTGTCAGTGAAATTGTTGTCATTCGTGAATACTCCAAAATCATTTTATGCTATCTTAAAAATTTTGTGAATGTAAAAAATGATAAAAAATATTGAAAAAATTGCAAAAAAAATGAATTTATATATATTTTTCTCTCATTATTTATCGAATTTTTAATATTTTTAATATAATTTTTTAGTTATGTTTTGATTTTATATTTTCTTTGAAAAATTGAAAAAGTGTGATATAATGACTTGTGGAGAGAAAAATGAAATATTTTGATGTGATTATTTTGGGTTGTGGTGCAAGCGGAGCGATGTGTGCTTTGACGGCAAAAAGTGGCAGTGTTGCAATGATTGATTGTTGTGGGAAATTTGCAAAAAAGATTCTTGCGACTGGCAATGGGAGATGTAATCTTACGAATTTGAACATGTATTCGTCTTTTTTCAATCATAATATTGACAAATTTCTGTCTAAATTTGGGGCTACGGACACCTTGCATTTTTTTGAAAATTTGGGACTTGAATGGTTTGCGGATGACGAAAAAAGGGTTTATCCAATTTCAAATTCGGCAAAGTCGGTCGTTGATGTGTTGAATTTGGGATTAGATAAAGATATTTCTTTGTTTTTGGATGAAAAAATTGAAAAAATTTCTTGTAAGGGCAATGGATATTGTGTGAAAACTTCAAAAGATGAATATGAGTGCTTGAAGTTGGTTGTTGCGACGGGTGGAAATTCGACAAATTTGCTTGAAAATTTGAATGTTGAGATTGCGAACGCTTCGCCAAGTTTGGTTTCACTCAAAGCAAATGTTTCAAAAGAGTTGAATGGGGTTCGTATTTCAAATGTTGTGGTGACAGCGACAAATTTTGATGGAAAATCAAAAAGTGAAGTTGGCGAAGTTCTTTTTCGTGAAAATGGGTTGAGCGGAATTGTTGTTTTTAACTTATCAACTTTGTTTTCCCGTGGACACAATTTTTGTGGAAAAATTTCGATTGATTTATTGCCTGAAATTCCTTATGAAATCTTGTTTGAAAAGTTGAAAAAAAGAAGGGGTTTGAATGTGAAAGTTGATAAATTCTTTGTTGGGGTGTTTCAAAATGTTGTTGCGGACGAAATTTTTAAGCGGTCACATATCGACACAAACAAATTTGTAAATAAAATGACTGATATTGAGTTGAAAGAATTGGCAAATATTATCAAAAACTTGAATTTTGATGTGCTGGGTTGTGGTGAAAATAATCAAGTTTTTTCGGGCGGAGTGAAACTCTCGTGTCTGGACGAAAATTTGATGAGTTTGAATCACAAAAATTTGTTTTTCTGTGGAGAAATTGTGGATGTTGACGGTGTTTGCGGGGGATATAATTTGCAGTGGGCGTGGACATCTGGTCGTATTGTGGGGGAGAGATTATGATAAAAGTTGAGCAGTTGAGTTTGCCAGTTCGATACACAAATGATGATGTTTGTGAGACGGTGGCAAAAAAAATGAAAATAAGAGTTTGCGATATTGAAAGTTTTGAATTTTTGCGACTTGCAATTGATGCAAGAAAGAAACCAAATGTGAAATATGTCGCAAATGTTGGTGTTGTTTTGAAAAGGAATTTGGAAGACAAATTTAAGTCTTTGAAATTTGAAAATAAGCACTTGAATTTGAGTTATGAAAAAAAGAGTGCAAAGGGAAATATTGTTGTTGTGGGCTTTGGCCCCAGCGGAATGTTTTCTGCGCTTGCTCTTGCCAGAATGGGCTTGAATCCGATTGTTGTTGAACAGGGTAAAATGGTTGACGAGAGAGAAAAAGATGTGCTTGCTTTTTGGAATGAAAGAAAGTTGAACAAATTTTCAAATGTGCAGTTTGGTGAAGGTGGTGCGGGAACATTTAGTGACGGGAAGTTGAACACGAATTTGAACAGTGATTATTGCAAAATCGTTCTTGAAGAGTTGTGTCACTTTGGGGCACCAAAAGAAATCTTGTTTCAAAGCAAACCGCATATTGGCAGTGACAAGTTGAAAAATGTAGTGAAAAACATTCGTGAAGAAATTATTTCTTTGGGCGGAAAATTTTACTTTTCAACAAAAATGCAAAATTTTGATGTAAAAAACGGGAAAATTTGCAAAATTTATGTGAAAAATGTTGAAAATGACAAAATCTTTGAAATTGAAACCGAAAATGTTTTGCTGTGTGTTGGGCATAGTGCAAGAGATGTTTTTCAGTTGCTTTATGACAAAGGTGTTGAAATTCGACAAAAACCTTTTGCTATGGGTGTGAGAATTGAGCAAAAACAAAGTGATATAAATTTGAGTCAATATGGAAAAGAAAAAATTGACGGCTTGCCAAATGCGGATTATAAATTGGTTGCACACCTACCAAACGGGCGGGCGGTTTTCACTTTTTGTATGTGCCCTGGTGGAGAAATTGTTGCATCAAGTTCTGAGGACGGTGAAGTCGTCACAAATGGAATGAGTTTGTTTGCTCGTGACAAGGAGAATGCAAACAGTGCTGTGCTTGTCAATGTTTTGCCAGAAGACTATGGCTCAAATCATCCGCTTGCGGGAGTTTGGTTTCAACAAAAATTTGAAAAATTGGCTTTTGAAATTGGCGGAAAAAATTTCAATGCACCAGCGGAAAGTGTTGGAAGTTTTTTGGGGCATGGTGATGTGAAAACTGACATAAATTTTTCTTATTTGCCAAACCTGACTTTCACAAAACTTGAAAAATGTTTGCCAAATTTTGTTGTTGAAAGTTTGAAAATGGGCTTGCCTCTTCTCGACAAAAAATTGAATGGTTTTTCAAAGGACACAAACTTGCTTGTGGCGGTTGAATCAAGGTCAAGTTGCCCGCTCACGATTGTTCGTGATGAAAATTTTGAGTGCAACATCAAGGGGATTTATCCAGTTGGTGAGGGTGCAGGTTTTGCGGGCGGAATTGTGTCAAGCGCACAAGACGGCATCAAAGTTGCTGAATCATTATTAAAAAATTTTGATTGTTGATTGACAAAAATTTTTTTTGTTGATATTATTATGCTTGAAAAGTTCGAATATTCGTGACAAAATGGCTTTTCATTTTTGTCATTTATATTGAAATTTAACACATAGGAGGTTTTATCATGTCACATTTATCATCTTCATCAAGAGGTGGTTCAAGAAGTGGCTCTTCAAGTCATTCGTCAGTTCGTGTGGGCGGTGGTCCGCATCATCACATGCATCATCCGCATGGCAGTGGTGATTGGGACAAAATAAATTGGATTCTTGTGCCATTTTTTTCTTTAATTATTGCTGCGGGCATATTTGTTATAGCGTCTTGTGCATTTCACAACCCAGAAAAATTGACTTTGCCAGAGGATTCGAAAATTGAAATTGTTGACAACTATAAGAATGATGACGGGACGGTGGGCATTCTTGGTGATACAACTGAATTGAGGGCTGTTCTTGAAGATTTTCAAGAGGAAACAGGAATAACTGTTGGTATATACACAGTAAATTCAAGTCAAAAGTATAGTCTGACTGTTGAGAGAGAGGCCCATTATTATTATCTCAACAAAAGCCCAAATGACCAAAAGCATTGGATTTTTGTTTATTGTGGCTTGGAAGAATGGGCGAGTGAGCAAGGAGATGACACGGACGGTATTCTTACAAGAGAAATTTATGATAATTTTTCAGATATATTGCGAGATAAAATACTTGCAAATGAGATATATACAGTCAATCAGGCATTCACAGAGGCTTTTAAGGAGGTCACCCCAACAATAATGGATCACACAATCAATTGGGGGGTATTTGTTGCTGGTGCAGTTTTTGTTGTTGTTCCCGCTCTTCTTATGATTTTTGTTGTTATTCGTCCAGCAATATTGCGGGCAAAAGCAAGAAGAAATAATGCACAGAGAGAAAAAACAAATATTGACGAAGAGGAAATGTATGTTGATGACACCTATTATGACGGTGGACAATAGAAAGTGATAGGAGAAAAATATGCCATTTGTGACAGATGATGAAATAAAGGAAGCTTATAAAGGACCAAAAAAAACTGAGCAAATCAATCCAAAAACAGGTGATGTTGTAGAGAAGACGGCTGGAGATAAAACGATTTCTGCTTTTTTTTGGGGTGTGGTGGTGTGTGTGATTTCGGGCATTTTCTTTTGCTTTCTTATGTCTCCTATACCTCAAAAGATAGCATTGCCAGCGAATTCACAGGTTCAAGTTGTGGATGATGCGGGTGTGATTGGTGACAAATCGGAATTGGAAACGACACTGCAAAATTTTCAAGACAAAACTGGAATAACTGTCATGGTTTATTTAACAAATGAGGAGACTTGGAGTGCAGAATTTGACACTTTGAAAGCATATGCAAAGTCTTGTTATCTAAACAAATTTGAAGATGAAAAGCATTGGGTTGTTGTTTATTCAGATGGAACCGATGGAATAACTATTGCAAGTTGTCGAGGGGTGGGCACAAGCAAACTTCTTAAAGATAAGTATGTTGAAAACTTTGAAATACAATTGAAGAAATACTTGTATAATAAAAGTGCCTACACGGCAGAGCAAGCATTTGCAAAAGCATTTGATGAAACTGCCACAAATGCGATGAAAGTGAATGCTGGGGGGATTGTTTTTCTCTGTATTTTGTTTGGATGGGCTGTTATTACTTCTATTGTGCTTATTATAGTCAACAAGGAGAAGTGGAAAGAGAAACATAAAAATAAACAATCAAAAAAAACAAAAACTGAAAAAAATGAATATTGATGATAACAGGAGAAAAATATGCCATTTGTGACAGATGATGAAATAAAAAAACGAGGGGTGAAGAAGAAGGAAACTTCGGCATGGTGGAGTTCGACTATGGGTGGACAACTTTCAAGAAAAGGACAAATAATTTCTTGGGTTCTTATGCTGATATTTATGTTTTTGCTCCCTAGTTTGGCTTTTATTTTTGCTGATGCTCACTATCCAAACAAAGTGAGTGTGTCAGCAAATTCGGAGATAAAAATTGAGGACAAAGCGAGTGTGTTTGATGACACATCAGAACTGGAAACTGCACTGAAAAACTTTCAAGACAAAACTGGAATAACTGCCATGGTCTGCACAACAACTCAAGAAAATTGGGAGTCGTCATACAGCAGTTTGGGAACGTATGCGGAATATTGTTATAGAACCAATTTTGGAGAAGATGAACGACATTTTGTTGCTGTTTGTTCGTTTGCTTCTTCAGGAGTTGTGGAGATTGCGAGTTATCGTGGGGGATATACCGCCAAACTTCTTGAAGATAGTTATACCTCCGATCTCCATATTCAACTAAAAAAATATCTTTATACGGACACTTTATACACAAAGAGCCAGGCAGTCGCAAAAGCATTTGATGAGACTGCCACAAGTGTGATGAAATTTCATGTGGACACTGTTTTTGTTGTTATGGGAGTTGTTTGGTTTGTTATTGGAACTATTGTTGCATTATACATTTTTATTTACTATAAAACACATTAAACATATTTGAAAAGGGGAAATTTTATGGTCTCAAAAAGAACAAAACCAGAAAAAATTCTGACACGAGTTGTGATATTGATTTGTGTGGCAATTTGTTTGACTTCCTCAATAATTTTCTATTCAAAAACAGTGTATGTTCCACAAAAACTCTCATTGCCAGAGGATTCTGAAATTGTTATTTCAGACGGTTTGGGCATGTATGCAAATAAGGAAGATTTGAAAAACAAACTTAAAGAGTTTCAAGATAAGACAGGAATCACAATTTCTATTTATACAATCAAAAAAAGTAAAGCAAATCCAAGTGATGTATCGGAATGGACATATGCAACCTATTGTCGTAATATACACGATGAAAAACATTGGCTGATAACAGTTTGCTGGGATGAAATTAGTCATTTATCCAATATTCGTGGAGAAGAGATTAAGGATATTCTCACGGACGATATGGCACAAGATTTTGTGGACACGCTTGTTGACAAATCAAACACAAATGGCATCACTCGAAGTGAAGCGCTCATGATGACACTTGATGATTTGATGTCAACAATAATGGATAAGAGATTCAATTTGTCAAATTTCATTTTCGCAAATATCTTTATTGTGATTGCTTTGGTGATTGTGTCGGCTTACTTCATTGTTCCAAGGATAATAAAGAGAGTCAGAAAAAAGGCGGAAGAGAATGACGCTCTCTCCGAATTGGAAAAAATCAATGACTTCGATGACGAAGAATATTATCGAAACCGAGATAAAAACACTTGACATATCAAAAAAAACAATCTATAATTAGGTTGTTTTATATGCGCTTGTAGCTCAACTGGATAGAGCGTTGGTCTACGGAACCAAAGGTTGGGGATTCGAACTCCTCCAGGCGCACCAAATTGTCTATTTCAAACACAAGAAAAAAATATGGGGTTTCAAGGCGTATGTTTGCTGTTTTTGTGGTTGTTATGTTGATAGCATTGATTGCTTTTATTTGTTGGGTTATAGTATTTTGCATACAAAGTGTTCAAAACTATCATAAAACATACTATTTCTTTCTCAATGGAGTGAAAATATCTTTTGTTGCGGGTTCACAATACAAAGCAGGACAATTGTTTATTGGAGATAAACTTGTTGATTCCCAACCGATATCATATTCTGTGGGCAAAACTTTGACTTATCAAAGTCCAAATTTGAGCATAAGAATCAATGTTGGAAATTATTGGTTTACGCCAAAACCTAAATTTTCTGTGTTTATCAACAATCAAGAACAACACATCACAAATTTTCAAGGCGAAGAATTGTATTTGCCAGATGTGGAATTTGGTGATTTTGAGGTGGGCGAGAAAAAGGTTGAAAGGAAGACCGAGCAGAAAACTGAAACTGAGACAAAATATTGTCAATATTGCGGGGCAAAAATAAAACAATCCGCACTCTATTGCGAAAAATGCGGGTCGAAGCAAGACGACTAGATTTGAAAGTCAAATATCAAAAAACTTTCCAGGGAGAAAAATCTGTGGAGAGTTTTTTTTATACGAGAATTTGTTTTTTTTGGACAACTTTCAAAATGGCAAATAATCACATAAAATTGAATTTTTTGTTATCTTGTTATACTTGCATTTATTCCACTTTTCACCATGGGGGAGTGTGGGAGAATGAATTTTGCGAAGATTTTTATTTTTTATAAAATTTTTTTTGTTTTTTTTGAAAAATATTTTGAGTTTGCAAAAAAATTGATTATACTAAAGGTGATTTAATTCTTTGTGTAATTAAATTTTTGTAAGGAGAGTAAAATGAAAAACAAAAAAACTAGCATTCAAAAGACTCGTTCATCAAAAAACAAGCCACTAAACTTTTTGGCAGCAAGCGCACTGGGATTGTCCGTCCTTTTGTCTTCGCCATCTGTTATGCCACTGGCACAAACTTTGAGTGACAACAACTTGTATACAACAACTCAAACGGGAGAATCACAATCTCAAAACAAAACTGTTTCGGAGGAAATTGTTGACGCTCTTTCAACTGAAACATCTTCAGTTTCTGCAAACAGCAGTGCTGTTGCGGGTTCTGGTCTTCAAACTGTGGACACAGGTGTTGAGCAGGAGTATGTGGAAACAAAGGACAGCACAGTTAAAAAAGATGTTGATTATTACACCTATGACAGTGAATCGAAAAAATACACAAAAGCAACACCAGATGTTGGTTCAAGCATTTCAGAGGGACAATACTATGTTCTTCAAGATGTTTCAACGGGTGCTTCTGGCACAGTTGGGGTGACACAATATGTCAAGGCAACGGGAACGGCACAAGCGGGCAGAACATATTATTCTTATGACGGTTCAACATATACTCCTGTTGCATCATCAAACATTGAGGTCGGGACGACTGATGTAAGTTCATATTATTTGCTCAATGGTGCAGATGTTTCTGTCGCATCAAGCGTTGTATACAACAAGGTTGACAACTACACAAAGACGACTGACACAAAAGCAGTGTCAGGGAAAAATTATTACACTTATGACAATGCCACATACACATTGGCGACACTCACTGCTGGTGATACATTGAGTGGAGATTATTACACTGTGACGACAGCGAAATCTGGCGTGGCATATTACACAAAGGATGCTTCTGGAAAATATACATATGCTTCACTTTTGAATGGTGAAGAATTGGACACAACCAAAGAATATTATGTGACGCAAAAAATCACAGATATAACTGTGTCAAGTGGGGATTATGCAGGAAAGAAATATTCTGAATTGGCAAAAGAACAATTGAACGAATTGGACAGAGATAATGGGAATATTTTCCAAAATTATATGAAAACGAATGATACTGTCGCTAAAAGTGGAGAGACTTATTTCACAAAAGATGACAACGGAATGTATAACCCTGTGAGTGGTGAACTCCAAAGTGAAACCCCATATTATGTTTTTCGTGCTGGATATACTATTTATTCAAAAGAGGAACTCGCTTTCTTGGTTGCATACTGCAATGCTGTGAAAAACACAAGCGATTTAAGTTTGTCTGGCAAGACATTCACACTTATGAATGATATTGACTTGACTGGATATGAATGGGTTCCAATTGTGAATTACACTGACGGAAACAACAACGAAATCAACTTCAATGGAAATGGAAAGACAATTTCAAATGTTTATTACAGAAACTTTGAAACATCCAATATATATTACAACTCATTCTTTGGATGCTGGAAGAAAGGTGCAATCACAAATTTGACATTTGAAAATGTTGACATGAAAGGCTTGTTATACACATCTATTGTTGCAAGTGCAAACAGTGAAAGCACTTTGACATTCTCTAACATCACACTTAACAACTGCTCCGTTGTTTCTGGGACAGAAGCATATGGTGTTGCGATTTGTGCAAAATCTTATGACAACTGCAAACTCAACAACTGCTCCGTTGTTGTCAATCCAAATGATGAAGAGTTGAGAACGGTGAGAACATCTTCTGGACAATATTTGACTTGGGACACAAATAGAACATTCCGTGTGGCTGGTCTTGGCTGGGCATACACTTCGGCAACAAACTGTGAAATCAAAAACAGTGTTGTCAAATATGAATCCACAGATTATGAATCTGATTATTACACAAAGACAAGTGATACAACCGCTCAAAACGGAAAAGTTTACTACACCTACAATGAAGACACAAAGAAATATACAAATGCAAATAAGAATACGGGCGATGATTTGAGTGGTGGCACATACTATCTCAAAGGCTTGAATGGAAATAAAACACAAACTGTGACTGTTTCAGGTCTTGTTTTCAAGAGGGTTTGCGATGCAAATTATGTCGTCAGTGAGGATAAAAACTATCAATTGTTTGAAAATTTGACTGTCGACAACTGCGAAGTTTCTTCAAATGTTAATATTGAAAATGAAATCATTGCAAGCAACATTTCAAGTTATTGGGAAACTGGCTACAACATATACACAATTGGGGCTGTATATTGTCAGGACACTGACAGCGCAAATGTTGTGATGAAAAATATCACAGTGAAAAACTCTGAAGTTCAAACAAATGTTTCATACAATCCAAAAAACAATTCTACATTTGCTCATGATAATAATGCAATGGCATTCAGAAGCAGATCATTGACAACTGGTATTGCAAGAGGATGGAACACATCAGCAACAGTCTCTTATGAAGACTGCACAGTTGAAAACAGTGATGTTTCAGGAAACATTGACATCACAAACACTCACACTTTCGAGAGGTCTGGGTCTTTCGTTTCATACAACATAGTTGCGGGAATGGCAAACACATACGGCTCAAACACAACAACTGTTCACAACACATTCGATAATTGCAATGTGACAAACTCAAATGTTGCTGGAAATTTGACAGTCAACAACACATGCGTTGGAGAGTATTTCACAAAGACAAGTGACACGACTGCTCAAAGCGGAAGAGTTTATTATACTTACAACGCAAGCGACGATAAATATGAAAAAGCGAATGTCACTGTTGGTGCAAGCATGAGTGGCGACTATTATGTCCAAACTGACAAATACTACAAGATGCATGCAATGCAAAGCGTTTCTGGAATGGGGACGCCAATATACAGTGAATGGCCATCTCTTTCATCTGGATCTGCGACAGCAAATTACACAGACTGTCATGTGACATCTTGCGACCTTGTGAACAAGGTTGATGGAGTTTTGGACTTTGGAAATTATAGACCAGGGCTTAATTTGTCATCATATTACAATCCATATTTGAGTTGGAATATGATTCAAACATACACATTCGGAATTGGAAGCGGTTCTTTTGACAATTGTTCAGTTGAAAAAGTGCATTACAAACTCGACAACTCTTATGAAGCAAAAATAAATGACAAAGATTCTTATGGATACACAGATGACCAATGGGATTCATTCTTCTATGACAGAAACTGCACACAAAATTTGTATGGTGTGGGAACATTGTTCAATGCGGGAGTGACTGAAACTTTGAGTAGTTCGACCGATTCAAACACTGCGACAAGAAGCACTGCAAAATCGTATGCAACAAACACAAGTGTGAAGAATTGTGTGTTTGATTTGGATGCAAACAGAGAATATGTGGATGTTTCGGGGATGTTCTATTCAGAAGGAAATGTGAAAGAAATTGATGTTGAGAATTGCAGTATTTCAAATTGCGACATAAACGGAAATGCTCAAAAAGAAAACAACGCGCGTTTCAGATTTACGGGTATTTTGTGGCAAAACAATGATAGGTATTTCGATAGTTCTGATATGAATAGATATGGAGATACGGCTTTTGGAAAGACAACTTTCAAAAACAACTCTGTCAAGAATGTTTCTTATGACCTTTATGCAAACAGCGGAGCATCATATTATGGTGCATACTACACGGCTTATGCACGCTGGTATAATATTGAAGTTGACAACATCCAAATGGATCAAGTTGATGTGAATATTCACAGAGAAAATGTTGCAGGGCGTGACCAAAGCATTGTCGCTTATGGAATGGGATACATTTCAGGAAGGAACAAACTTTCAGTCACAAATTGTTCCCTCACAAATTCAAAACTTGTTGCGACATCAAAAGATGCTGTGTTCAACAATCAAAACTATGTGACAGGAATGTTCACTTTGAGCATGGATAACGCAAGCGGTTATTTGACTGACGATATCACATATGACAAGAATGTTGTTGACAACTGCATTATCAAGGCTGACGCAATCAACACATACAGTTCAACCTACACAAAACATGGTGATTACAAAGGTTATTCACTTGTCGTTGGAAATGTCAAGAGAGAAGACAATTGCAATAGAAAACTCAATGTGACAAACTGTGAAACAAAAGAAAGCACAATCACAGCAAATTCAACAAGAAACAGCGCTTATGCTGTCGGAGTTTGCTATGCAAATGACACAACTTGGACTCCAGGATATTATGACAGAACAAGAATTGAAAACTGTTATTCAACAAAGAATGACATTTCAGCAACAAGAACAAATCAAACATACACTGAAAGCGGAATCACAAAGACATACAAAATTCCTGATGATGCTGACGTTCGTGCATCGGGCGTGGCATTCTATGTAAGTCAAGCGATTGGCTGTGTCAACACATCAACAGTTTCTGCTGTGAATGACAAATCAAGCGCTTTCACTTGCGGAATTTCATATATTTCAGCAAACAAAGTTGAGAGGTGTTTGAACTTTGGAGAATTGTCAGCAACTGGCTCAACAACTTCATGGGTTGCGGGAATTGCCTATGCAAGCACACTCTTTGACACTTGTGCAAACTATGGAACATTGACAGGACAAAGAGTCGGCGGAATAACAACTGATTATTCTTCATATTATGATGAAACAATCGTAAACTGCTTGAATGCGGGCGATATCTACGACAATATGAGAGGAACTTCATATTTGGGCGGAATTATTGGTTTACGTGATGCAAGAAATGATTCAAGCGAAAGAACAATTCGTCTTGAAAACTGCGTTTCAACAGGACATATCTATACAGAAGATTTGAGCAGTGGAGAGTTGCTTTCAACTCCAACAACCCGTTGCTATATGGGTATGCTCTATGGCTGTTTCAACGCCACAAACGGAAGTTCAAGTTATAAAGAAAACATCTACATCAGAAACAACTATGTTTTGAACAATATCAAGAGTGGAAGTGACGACATTAAGCATGATTTCAGCAAGCAAGTCTATGGATTGACTCAAAGCAACTATGTTTGGAACACATTTGGTGAGAATTATTGTGGAAATAAAAGAGCAGTCTACAACCGCTTCTATGCAGGATTGAGAGATGGATACATTGCAAACAATGTTATTGTTGATTCTGTCAGTGGGTTGAAGGATTTGTCAGTCAAGGGTTGTGATGAATACACAGTTTTGACTTCACTTTCAGATTTGTATGAAAGTGCAACTGGCACCGCTCAATCTGGCACAAAATATTTCACATTGACGAATGGCACATATGAGAAAGTGACCGTGGCTGACGGAACAGATGTGTCAGGATATTATGTTCGAAAGACGGTTTATAAATACAATGATTTGAGTGTAAGTTCAAACACTATTGAACAACAAGCGGGTTATTCAGGCAAGGTATTCACATTTGATGATTCACTGACTGACGAAAAACAGTTCTCTTCAAACATTTTGTGCGTGAAGAACACTGTTTCCGCAAGTGATGTCAAGAAAAATGATGGATTGACTGAATGGACTTTCACAGACACATCAAAAAATTCAAATCCAGAACAAGACTACCAATTGACAAAGAAGATTGTTGTTTATGACCTTGGCGACAACACGGGTGTGACACCTGTTGCAGAAGTTGTTGATGCTGACGGAAACGGAAAATACACATTCAATGTGCAAGGGGCATTCATTGACGAAGACACACCTGTCATCTCATCTTTTGGAGACACTTTGAAATCTTGGAATGGAACTGAAGTGACTCCAACATCATACACAATGGGTGCGTCCGCCGAATTGTCATCTCAAATCACAGTTTTGACTGCCGTTGTTGGAAATGCGGAATACAAAGTCGCAACAGTGAGCAGTGATAATGAGAAAGATGTGACATTGACTGCCGACAAGACCGCTGTTGACAAAGACACGGACGGCATCACATTGACAGTGAAATATACTGGAACGGGAACTTCAGTCCAAAACATCATTTGGCAAGCATACAACAAAGACACTGGAAAGTATATCCAAATTGGAAGAAGTGATGGAACGGCTTTGACTGGTAATGAGGGCAACAAGACTGCAACAAAGACATTCACAAAGAATGAATTGTTGACATGTTTGCAATCATATGGATATCTTGAAAATCAAGTTGAAAACTTGGCGTTTGGAGTTTCTTTGAGCGGAACAACCACATATGCAGTGAGTGTTGAAAAGACAACTGATGGTGAGTCTTTGGACAACTGCACAATATCAGTTATTTCAGATGACGCAACCAGTTCCAATGTATTGCAAAACAGAATAAGTGCTACTCAATCAGCGACAATCACAATTAAAGCGGACAAATATTACACAATCAAGGGTGTGACTTTGGGTAATGGTGCGAAAGCGACTCTTTCAAGTGAATCAAATAATGGCTCGCAATACACTGCCACAATAAGTAGTGTAAGTGCGGACACAGCAATTTCCGTTGATGTTGAAAAGATTGCATACAAATTTGCTGTTTCAATCAAAAACAAGAGTGGTGTGACAATCAGCACGACATCAAACAATTTGTCATCATCATTGATAAAGGATATCGACACAAAGACAGTTTCAGTGAACGCAGAAGTATCAGACCTTGAAGTGAACACGGACAGCGAAGATTCTCGTGTGAAGACTGTTGATGGTGTTATGTATAGATTTATTGGTTGGAAATATGCTGATTCAGATGAGTATTTCACAACTGAAAAGAAAATCAGCAAACTCGCTGTGACGGAAGCAGATATGAATAAATATTTGGATTCTGACAACAAATTTCAATTTGTTGCAGTGTTCCAAAGACAATACAATTTGACAATCAATGTCGGGAACGATGCATTTGTTTCAACAAACACAACATATTCATATACACAAGCCACAAATTATATTGAGGGCACAGAATATTATGTTTTGAATGGCGAGCAATATGAACTTGACACAAGTGTGACATCTGAGACATTTGAAAATGGCGCTTATTACACAAAACAAGAGAACACATCGACTGAGACTGACACAGCATTCTCAAGTTATTACACTCTCACATACAAGGATGAAAATGGTGACAAACAAACTATTTCAAGTTTGAATGATGGTGTGTATAGCGATGCAATGGTCTACACTCTCGATGAAGACACAAAGATAACAATCAATATCAAAGGAAACAAGAGGGTTTCTCTTGATGAAACTGCCAGCACGATTGGTGGAGTTTCTTTGAATCAAGATGATGACTATGCTTCAAACAAGATTGGAAACAAGTCATTCACAGATAATTTGGAAATCAATTTGGTGTTTGTTTCAAAGAATTTGACTATTTCAAAAGACGCTGTTGAATTGTCAAAGGTGACAGATCCTGTTGACGGAGAAAATGTGAGAAGTGCAACTCAATATGCATCTGGAATCATCTATTATGATGTTTATGACGCAGACGGAAACTTCCTTGAAAGCAACACATCAAATGGTTGGGCTTTGGGACAAAAAATCAAATTGGTGTATGGAACATCAGAGCAAGGTTCTGAAACACTTGCCAACAAAGTTTTGCTTGACAACATGGAATATAGATTTGCCGGCTATATGCTCAAGAGTCTTGCAGGACAATATGTGTCAGTGGCTGAAATTGTTGACAAAGACGGATTTATCACAATTGACAACACTTTCTATGACAGATATGTTGACGATGCGGGAAATGTCGACATCATGGCAGAAATTATCAAACAATACAATGTTGTTGTGAGTGCAACAGGTTTGACTGCAAGTGATGGGAAGACAGACAATATCCAAATGGGCTCTTATCGTGTTGATGTTCTTGATGAAAACAATGCAGTGATTGGCTCATTCGCAAGTGACGGAACAAAGAATTTGACATCTGAAAGAATCAGAGTCAAAGATGATGACACAATGTTGTTTGACACGGGCTTGACTTTGAAAGTCTATGCAACAACTGAAAGTGCATATGCTGACTTTGTTTCAGCGGATTCAAACACAGAGAGTTTTGTTTCTGAAAATGGAAAAGATGTTGCGACTCTCAATATCACAAGTGCAAAAACAATCGCATTTGGATTTGAGAAAGCAACTTATCAACTTCAAGCAGTTTATAATGCCGAAATAACTGCGGATATCAAATATACGGAGACATTCCAACTTGGTGACACAATCATGATTTCATACACTCCAAAGGGAACTTATTCAATCAAAGATTGGAAAATCGCTGGGAAAACTTTGGAAGAATTGGGTGCAAAACAAGAAGGAAACACTGTCACAGTTGTTGCAACGGAAGAATTTTTGGATGCAATGGCAAGTGCAAACTTGTTGGAAGAAGACAATTTGACTTTGAACAACGACATCAAGACCGCAATCGCAAATGCATTGCTCTATGGATTGATTGGTGGCGGAGCCGTGGTTGTTGTGCTCTTTGGTGCTGTGCTTTTGCTTGTTTTGAGATCTAAAAAACTTAAAGCACAAAAAGAAGAAAGCGAAAAGAAGTATCAAGCAATTGCAAAGAAATTTGGTGTTGCAGATATGATCAAAGATTTGAAAGCAGGAAAAGATATCAACAACAAATAATAAAAAAATGTTGCTAAATTTAGCAACATTTTTTTATTTATGCTTTGTTTTTGTGTGTTCAACATAATAAATTTTTTGCTCTTTTGCAATTTCGTATGTGTCTTCTCTTAATTTCTTTTCATCAAATTCATTGCCAGTCACACACTCAATCACATTGATATCTCCCAAAGAGTTTGTTATGTAGGTCATTTTTCCGCTTAGGTTTTCGTCGATTGCCATTTTCAACACTTCTTCATTTGTCGAGTTTGTCGCAAAGGCGACTTTTGCCCTTTTTAAGCATTCAATATCGTTGGCACTGTCGCCAAAATAAGCAATGTTGTCAACATTCAAATTGCACACTTGACAAATCTTTTCAAGAGTTTTCAATTTGCTTGTGTGGGACAGTTGAATGAGTGAACCATTTGAAACTGACAGGGGAGTTGTGCCGTTGAGTTGGCTTGTAATTTTTTTCTTCTTTCGTGACAGTGTGATGATGTCAACTGACAAAACTTTTTTATCTTCGATAAGTCTTTGCAGTTGCATTATTTTTGCTTTTTCGGTGTCAAATTCAATCACTTTTGCTTTTTCAAGCAGGGATTTCAGCCCGCCAACAAATTGCTTCCCGATAAAGTTTTTTATGCCACGGAAAAATTTTTCGTCATCAAGATATGGTCTTTCTTGATAATTTTGATTTTCAGTTCTGTATACAAGAATTGAAGTTGGTGCCATGTGATTGACAACTTTCTTTATTTTTTGAATTTCTTCTGCATTGATTGGCAAATCTTGCAAAAGAATTTCAGAAGTGTGGTAATTTTCAACATGCGCACCCATGTGCGATGCAATAATGCATTTGTTGAGCCTTGCACCCGCCTCTTTTTCAATTTTTGACACAACACAAACCAGTTCTTTTGTGTTCATCCCAGAAATGAAAATCACTGGGATATTTGTTTTTGCTATTTCGCTGAAAAGTGCCGAAACACCCTCTCTCAATTTGTGATTTTTGTATAATGTTCCATCCACATCAAAAACCAGTGCATCCAATTTTGTTTGCTTCATATTATACCTCCAACAAGTATATTATATCACATCACAGTCAATAAGTCAAGTGGGGTGGACTTTGGGCAAAAAGTCATAAAACACAACCATTTTGCATACATATTTTTTTGTGTTTTTTTTGAAATACACAAAAAAGTTTTTTGCGAATAGTTTCAAATTTGTCCACATCTATATTTTAAGTTATATATTTATAACAACAAAATTTATTTTTATAGCAACTCTATGTGTCAAGCGATTTTTCAAAAAAAATAAAATTTTTTTTATAAAAATTTTTATATAAAACACAATATGTTGTGGTTTTTTATTTACTTAACACAAAATATGTTGTATAATGGCAATGAAACTTAATAGGAGGTTAAAAATGCAAGTTATCAAAAGAAGCGGTCAAATTGTTGATTATGACCAAAGCAAAATCACGATCGCCATTGAAAAGGCAAACAAGGAAGTTGTGGAAAATGAAAGAGCAACTCATGATGAAATAAAACAAATCCTTTCACACATAGAGGGTTTGGGCAAGAAAAGACTTCTTGTTGAAGATATTCAGGATATCATCGAAGAGCAGTTGATGGCTTTGGGGCATTATGACCTAGCGAAAAAGTATATTATATACAGATATAATCGTGCCTTGATAAGAAAGTCAAACACAACTGATGAAACAATCTTGACTCTTGTGAAAAATTCAAACAAAGATGTTATGGAAGAAAATTCAAACAAAAACGCAAACGCTGCCAGCACACAAAGAGATTTGATTGCGGGAGAAGTTTCGAAAGATTTGACAAGAAGATTGCTCTTGCCAGAAGACATCTCGAAGGCACATGATGACGGTGTTTTGCATTTCCATGATGCAGATTATTTCATTCAACCAATTTTCAATTGTTGTCTTATCAACATTGGCGATATGCTCGACAATGGAACGGTGATGAACGGAAAAATGATTGAATCGCCAAAAAGTTTTCAAGTTGCTTGCACTGTGACAACTCAAATTATTGCTGCCGTTGCATGCTCGCAATATGGCGGACAGTCAGTTGACATCAGGCATCTTGGAAAGTATTTGAGAAAAAGCAAGGAGAAGTTTGAAAGACAATTCCGTGAAACATCTCCAGATTTGAGCGAAGAAGATTTCAAAAATTTGGTGGCAATGCGACTGAAAGATGAACTTGCTTCGGGTGTGCAAACAATTCAATATCAAATCAACACTCTTTTCACAACAAATGGGCAATCTCCTTTTGTGACACTCTTCTTGTATCTTGACAAGGATGACCCATATTTGGAAGAAAATGCGATGATTATTGAAGAGATTTTCAAGCAAAGAATTCAAGGGATAAAGAATGAGAAAGGTGTTTGTGTGACACCAGCATTCCCAAAACTTGTTTATGTTTTGGACGAATTTAACTGTCTGAAAGGTGGAAAATATGACTATTTGACAAAACTTGCTGTGAAGTGTTCCGCAAAAAGGATGTATCCAGATTATATTTCAGCAAAGAAAATGCGTGAAAATTATGAGGGCAATGTTTTCAGCCCAATGGGGTGCAGAAGTTTCCTTGCTCCTTGGAAGGACGAAAACGGGAATTACAAGTTTGAGGGGAGATTCAATCAAGGTGTTGTCAGCATAAATTTGCCACAAATTGGCATTATTGCGGACGGGGACGAAGACAAATTTTGGAAGTTGTTTGATGAAAGACTTGAATTGTGTTATCGAGCATTGATGGTGCGTCATGAGGCCCTTATGGGCATCAAATCGGATGTTTCCCCTATTCATTGGCAATATGGGGCAATCGCAAGACTTGACAAAGGCGAAAAGATTGACAAATTCCTTGAAGGTGGCTATTCATCAATTTCATTGGGTTATATCGGATTGTATGAAGTGACAAAACTTATGAAAGGTGTTTCGCACACTGACCCTGTCGGCAAGGAATTTGCGATGAGAGTTATGAAACATTTGAGAGCAAAGACGGATGAGTGGAAAGCAAAAACTGGGATTGGATTTGCTTTGTATGGAACTCCTGCTGAATCGCTTTGCTATCGTTTTGCGAGAATCGACAAAAAGAGATTTGGGACAATCAAAGATGTCACAGATAAGGGATATTACACAAACTCATATCATGTTGATGTTCGTGAAAAAATTGATGCATTCACAAAGTTTAAGTTTGAAGCAGAATTCCAACCAATTTCATCGGGCGGATGTATTTCATATGTTGAAATTCCAAATCTTGCAAACAATTTGCCTGCACTTGAAGAAGTTGTGAGATTTATTTATGACAACATTCAATATGCGGAATTTAACACAAAGAGTGACTATTGTCATGTTTGCGGTTATGACGGTGAAATTGTCATCAATGACAACAATGAGTGGGAGTGTCCACAGTGTCACAACAAAGACCAAAAGAGAATGAATGTCACAAGAAGAACTTGTGGATATTTGGGTGAAAATTTTTGGAATGTTGGGAAAACAAAAGAAATAAAATCAAGAGTTATGCACTTGTAAATTTGAAAAAGTGAGTTTTTTGGGTGTTTTAACGCAAAAAATCCACTTTTTTTGAAATAAAAGGAAGTTTTTATGAATTATGCAACGATAAAAGAATATGACACGGCAGACGGTGTTGGTGTCAGAGTGAGTTTGTTTGTGAGTGGTTGCACTCATCATTGTGAGGGTTGTTTCAATCCAGAAACTTGGGATTTTTGTTATGGAGAAAAATACACGCAAGAAATTCAAGACAAGATTATTTCTGCTTGCAAACCTGATTATATTCGAGGACTATCCGTTTTGGGTGGTGAACCTTTTGAAAAAGCAAATCAAAAAGATGTTTGCGAATTGATTGAAAGGTTTAAGAAAGAATTTCCACAAAAAGATGTGTGGTGCTATTCGGGCTACACTTATGGCGTTGATATTGCACCAAATGGCAAAGTTTGGACTGAATGGACGCCACGAATTTTGAAAAATATAAAATATCTTGTGGACGGAGAATTTGTTTTGTGCAAGAAAAATTTGAAATTGAAATTTCGTGGTTCGGAAAATCAAAGAATTATCGATGTTCAAAAATCACTTAACACGGGCGGAGTTGTTTTGGCTGATGAAGACAATTTGTAGAATAAAAGGAAATAAATATGCAAAAAGAAAAAATTAGGGTAAAAAAATTGAAAGAAAATGCAATTTTGCCAACGTATGGCAGTGAATTTTCCGCTGGGGCAGATTTATATGCTGTTTTAGACAATGATTTGTCCATCGCTCCACACGAAACAGTTTTTGTCCCAACAGGGCTTGCATTTGAAATCCCTATTGGGATTGTTGGTTTGGTTTATGCCAGAAGTGGGCTTGCATGCAAGCGTTCACTTGCACCAGCAAACAAAGTCGGGGTGATTGACAGTGATTATCGTGGGGAAATTATGGTTGTTCTTCACAATCACTCAAACGAAACTCAAACAATTTCAAATGGGGAAAGAATTGCTCAAATTGTGTTTACTCCATATGTTTGTGGTGAGTTTGAACTCTCTGACAACTTGGATGACACGGAGCGTGGCAGTGGTGGATTTGGACATTCAGGAAAATTTTAGCGAAAATTAAAATTTTTTGTGAAAATATCATAAATATATTTGTTTTTTTTGGGAAAAAGATATAAACTATACATATTGGAGGTTTGAAATGGAAAAAATAAAAGTTGTTCAATATGGTTGTGGAAAAATGAGTAAATTCACAATGCGTTATGTTTTTGAAAAAGGTGCAAAAATTGTTGGTGCTTTTGATATAAACGAAAAAATTATTGGTCAAGACATCGGACAAATAATTGAGGATGGGAAAAATTACAAAGTCAAGATTCAAGATGCAAAAAATTTTGAGAAATTTTTGCAAGAACATGAAGTTGATATCGTTATTGTCACAACAATGAGTTTGCTTGCGGATATCGCTGACTCTCTTCTTATTTGTGCAAGAAATGGTGTGAATGCAATCACAACTTGCGAAGAGGCATTCTTCCCACAAAACAGCAATCCAAAATTGTTCAAAGAAATCAATGACTTGGCTTGCGAAAACAATTGCACGATTTGTGGAAGTGGATATCAAGATGTCTTTTGGGGAAATCTTATCAGTGTGCTTGCTGGTGCAACTCACAAAATCACAAAAATCAAAGGGAAAAGCAGTTATAATGTTGAAGACTATGGCATTGCTCTTGCAAAGGCACATGGTGCGGGCTTGACTGTTGAAGATTTTGATAAGGAAATTGCATCTGCGGACAGAATTTCTGATAAGGATAGACAAAAGACAATCAAAGCGGGCAAATTCGCTCCAAGTTATATGTGGACAGTGAATGGTTGGCTTGCAAGCAAATTGGGGCTTACAGTGACAAAACAAAGCCAAAAATGTGTTCCACAAATTGCAAACAAGAATATAAAAAGTTCAACACTTGGAATGACAATTCCAAAAGGTGCTTGCACAGGAATGAGTGCCGTTGTCACAACTGAAACAAAGGAAGGAATCATCATTGAGTCTGAATGTATTGGAAAAGTTTATGACAAGACTGAATTTGATTGCAATGATTGGACGATTGAAGGAGAGCCAAACACAAGAGTTGTGATTGAAAGACCTGCAACTGTTGAACTCACCTGTGCATCAGTTGTAAACAGAATTCCAGATGTTTTGATGTCACCTGCGGGATATTTCACAACGGATTACATGCCAGAAAACTTCTACAAAGTTGAAGCGCTTCACAAATATGTTTTTGAAGATGATGGCGAATGTTGTTGCGGTGAAGATTGCGAGTGTCACAATAAAAAATAATTATAAAGTGAACCATGAGAGTTTAGTGACTTTTGAGGTTCACTTTTTTATTAAAAAAAGATAAATAACATAATTTTTATTGATTTTTTTGTGTTTTTATAACAAAATTTTCTCATTGTCTACATTTTTTCCATTTTTATTATTGACAAAATGACTTTTTGTGTGATAAAATCGAAATATGAGTTGGCTTTTGAAAAAATTATTGAAAAATCCAAAAAGTGTGTGGGGATTGCCACGCAAGTCTTTTTTTAAGAATAATAAAACTTCAAACAGGTTTTCGTTTATAGCAATTTTGAAAGAAGCAATTTTGAGGTCAAAATTTGGACAAGCATTGATGGGAGAAACTCCTGAAGAAAAGACAGAGGAGGAAATTGTGAAAAACACAAGCGAAGCACTTGAAATTTTGCAAGAAATGAATGGAAAAGATAGGGGATAAAAATTATATGAAAAAACTGCAAAAATGCGGTTTTTTCTTTTTTTTAATAGAGATTTGTGATATAATCAATTTATGGAAAGAGATGTTGATATATATGATATAAGTTATGAGGGTTCTGGTGTTGGCAGGATTGATGGAAAAGTTGTGTTTGTTCCAAAAACTTTGGTTGGTGAAACTGTTTCAGCAGAGATTGTGAAAGACACAAAGACATACACGCAGGCGGAACTGGTCAAGGTGAAAAAAGCAAATGTTAATAGAGTTCAGGCGGAGTGTCCATATTTTGATGTGTGCGGGGGTTGTGCTTTTCAACACTGTGATAGGCAAACTGAACTTGAAATAAAAAAACAAATTTTGAAAAGAGAATTGGGAAAAGTTGGTTTTTGCGGTGATGTGGAAGTTGTTTGTGGCGAAAAAAGGTTTGATTATCGAAACAAAGTGAAATTTGATATTTCGCATGGGGAACTGGGATATTTTAAGGCAAAAACACACGAATTTTTTTCGGTCAAGAATTGTTTGATTGCTTCACAAGAAATCAATGATGTGATGCCCAGAGTTGAAGGGTTTTTGCAAAATAATCACTTTCAAAATTTGACGAGCGTCTATATCAAGCAAGTTGAAACAAAAATTGCCGTGTGCTTTTTATTTCGAATGAATTGCGAAAATGTGATGAAGCATGTTGACAACATTGAAATTTTGGACGGCTTGTATGTCTATTTTGCTTTTGGGAATGTCCTAGAAAGCAATGAAACAAAGGTATTTTCGCTCAAAGATTGTGATGATTTAACAAAAAATTTTGCAGGCAAAGAAATTC
>CAZIRI010000001.1:0-24220 GCA_964541815.1 uncultured Lachnospiraceae bacterium | reverse complement strand
TGTGTCAGGTTTCAATCAAATCAATGATGAGGTGGCTGAAAAATTGTATGATTATCTTGTTGATTTTTGCACTGACAAAAGGGTTGTAAATGCATATTCAGGGCAGGGGCTTTTGACTTTTATGATTGCACAAAAGGCAAAATTCGTGTATGGAATTGAAAGTCAATTGTCCGCTCATCAAAGTGCTGAAAGTTTGGCGAAAATGTGCGAGGACTACAAAATTTCAAACATTTGCGGAAAGGTGGAAGACTGTTTGCAAACAGTGCTTTTGCGTGACGCAATTGATGTGATTGTGTTGGACCCATCAAGAAATGGTTGTCAAAAAAGTGTGATTGAAGAGTTAAATAATAGAAAAATTCCAACAATTTTGTATGTTTCTTGCAATTTTTCAACACTTGTTCGTGATTTGCACGATTTGGTGGAAGTCTACGACATCAAATCAGTCAAACTTTTTGATATGTTCCCATGTTGTGCGGATATGGAAACGGTTGTTGTTCTTGAAAAGAAAGCATAAAAAAAGATTTCACTTTTTTGTGAAATCTTTTTTATTCATTTTTTAACATATCTTTGATGTCAATTGAAACGGAAAGTTCAGTCTTGTATCTTTCGAGCGTTTCATCATCAATTCTTGCAAAAAGTGGTTTTGGCAAGTTTACCTTGTGATTTTTTGCAACATCAATTTTGCTTGCCTCTTGCCACATTCCCGAAGCATTTGGAGCGCCATCAAAGCCAAGTTGCTCCCAAATTTCATTTGTTCGATTTGGAATTATTGGGCTTGCAACAATTGCAAGTGCTTTTGCCATATTTAGACACAAATACAACACTTTTTTTGCTGATTTTTCATCACCATTTTTGATAAGTGTCCAAGGTGCAGTTTTTTCAAGATAGGTGTTTCCAATGCTTGCGAAACGCATAATTTCTTTGTAGCCCGCTCTAAATTCTGTTTTTGAGAAATATTCAGCGATTTGTTCTGGAATTGTTGTTATTGCATCAACCATTTCTTTGTCGTTGTCCGTCAAATCATTTTTTATATCGTCAAAATCGATGTCAAGTTCCCCGCCAAAATTTTTGTTTATCATATTCAAAGTTCTGTTGAAGAAGTTGCCGTATTTTCCAACGAGTTCGGCATTTGTGTTTGATTTGAAACCGTCATAAGTGAAGTCACTGTCCTTGTTTTCAGGGAAAATTGACACAAGATATGCTCTTATTGTGTCAATGTCAATGTCACTGTCGAGAAGTGCACTTCCAAAAATTCCTATTTTCTTTGATTTCGAGAATTTTTGCCCTTCAAAATTTAGGAAATTAAATCCAACAACATTTGTTGCAAGATTGTATTTTTTGCAAGCAAGTTCAAGTGATGGGAAGAAAATTGCGTGGAAGTCGATATTGTCTTTTCCAATAAAGTTGTAAATTTCACAATCAGGGTTTTGCCAGCGGTCTTTCACCATTTCGTCTCCACCCAATTCTTTTGTGATTGAAATGTATCCAATTGGAGCGTCAAACCACACATAAAAAACTTTGTCTTCGAATCCTTTGAGAGGGACTTTGATTCCCCATGGGATATCTCTTGTTATGCATCGTGGTTGAAGCCCTTCCGCAAACCATTTTTCAGCCATTGCATAGACATGAGGGCGGAACACATTTTTCTTGCTCTCAATCCATTTTTTGAGTTCTGGTTGAAGTTTGTCAAGGGCGATATAAAGGTGCTTTGTCTCTTTTTGAACGGCATCCCCATGACAAAATGTGCATTTTGGAGATTTCAATTCGTCAAGTTCATAAGTTTTTCCACATTTGTCGCACTGGTCGCCATATGCCTTTTCATATCCACAATATGGGCATATTCCATAAACAAATCTGTCAGCCAAAGCGATTTTATCGTGTTCGCAATACAATGCTTTGCTGTTTTTCTCAACCGTGTATCCATTTTTGTATACTTCATTGAAAAAGTCAACAGTCACTTCATTATGAGTTTTTGTGCTGGTTCCGCTGAAAATATCAAAACTTATGCAAAGTTTGTCGGAAATCTCCTTAAACTTTTTTCTCATCATTTCAATGTATTTTTGCGTGTCCATTCCCAGTTCTTTTGCGGAAATATAACTTGTTGTTCCGTGGTCATCAGTGCCACACAAATAAACAACATCATCTCCATAAGTTCTGTGAAATCTTGCGAAGACATCGCTTGGAAGCCAACAGCCAGCGACATGTCCAAGGTGGGGCAAGCCATTTACATAAGGTAATGCCGATGTGACTAAATATTTTTTATTCATAATTTTCAATCCTTTTTGTGTTATTTTTTCAAAAAAAACGCTTATTTTTGTGTTTTTTTAACAATTTCGACTATTTTATCAAGAGAAATTTTTTGTTGCTCGGAAGTCTTCATATTTTTCAAAGTGTAATTTTGAGTTTGCACTTCCTCTTCTCCAACGATTAAAACAAAGTTGACATCTCGTTTGTTTGCTTCTTTCATTTGAGATTTGAATGATTTGTTTTCATAGAATATTTCCGCTTTGACACCTTTTTCTCTCAAAGTTTGAACAATTTTCAAGCCCTCGTTGAAAGTTTCATCAAAGGTGATAACCACACAGTCAATGTTTGAACAATTTGATATATCAAACATATTTTCTTCCATAAGCAAACTGAAAAGCCGTGTCACTCCAACACTCATTCCAACACCTGGCATTTCTTTGTCGGAGAAATAACTGCATAGATTTTGATATCTTCCACCACCACCGAGTGCGGAAGAGATTTTCCCATTTTTCAAGAAACCTTCAAAAACTGTCCCAGTGTAATAATTGTGTCCACGAATTATCGACAAGTCAAAAATATAGTCTTTGCAATTCATTTGCTTCAAAAATTTGTCAACTTCTTTAAGTTCACAAAATCCAGTTTGAAGACTCTCATTTTGTTGTTGTTTTGTGATTTGCTTTTCAATTTCCTCAATTGTGCCTGTTGTTTGAGCGAAACAAATTATATCATTTGCTTGATTTTCAGTCAATCCAATATTTGTCAAAGAGTTCACAGCGTCTTCATGATTGATTTTTGCAAGTTTGTCAAGCAAGATAAGAATGTCATTTGTTTTGTCTTGCTTTTGCAAATTTTCTATATAACCATTCAAAATTTTTCTGTTTGAAATGTGAATGATTGTGTCAAGATTTAACGCTTTGAAGCATTTGTCAAAAAGTGAGACACATTCGGCGTCTGCAACCATTGACAAAGACTCGTTTCCAATGATGTCAGCATCGCATTGATAAAATTCTCGAAAACGTCCCTTTTGAGGTCTTTCGCCACGATAGACTTTGCCAATTTGATACCTTTTGAAAGGGAAATTCAATTCATTTTTATGCATGGAAACAAATCGGGCAAGCGGAACGGTCAAGTCATAACGCATACACATGTCAGTGTCGCCCTTTGAAAATCTGTAAATCTCATTGTCTGTGTCACCACCGCTTTTTGCAAGCAGTGTTTCGCTATACTCCAAAACGGGTGTGTCAAGTGGGACAAAGCAATTTTCTTGAAAGACTTTTTCAAGTTTGTTTAACAAAGTTGAAAATAGAATTTCTTCATTTGGCATCAACTCCCAAAAACCTTGCAGTTTTCGTGGGGTGATAAAGGATTTGTTTTCCATAATTTCTCCTTAAATTGAAATTTTGGTGAAATATTATATTATAATTCAAATTGAAAAGTCAAATGATTTTTAAAGAAATTTTATAAAAAATATTGAAATTTTCTTGACTTTTTCAAAAAGACTTGTCCACATATCCACCAATTTATAAATATACAAAATGTGTATTATTTCAATATTTTTGTGAAAAATGTGGAAAAAGTGGGCAAGTTATCCACATTTCCACAATAATGTGGACAACTTTTGGGGTAAAATGGCTTATATTGTGGTTGAGGTGTCATTTGCTTGCGTATATTTTTGGAAATTCAACAAAAGTCGATTTTTGTCAATTTGAGTGATTTTGAATTTTTATTGAATTATGAATTTGTTTTTATTCAAATTTTGAATATAAATGCAAGATTAATTTTTTTGAGTTTTCATCAAAAATTTGCATGGGGTTGTGTCGCAAACAAAAATCAGTTTGTGCAATGCTCTTGTTGCGGAAACATACAACAAATTTTTGTCCAATTCGTTTTTGTAGGTCTTTGAATCCGCAAATGGAATTATCACACAATCAAATTCGACACCTTTTGCACTTGCAGGGGTTGCAAAAACAACTTTTGTGTTTTCCATAGACTCAACATTGTCAAATTGTTTGATTTTTTTGAGTTCTGCACTTTCAGATTGAAGCGATTGTATATGTTTTTTTGTTTTGCAAATAATTGCAATTTTTTGCGAACTAGTGGCTTTGTTGCTTTGTCTTTGTTTCAAAATTTCTTCAATTTCTTTTGCACAGTTTTCTTTTTTTATAAATTCAACTTCTTCGCCAGACCTATTCACATTTTCAGCAACTTTTTTCCCAAGAATTTTTTGAGAATATTTTGATATTTCAAGTGTGCTTCGATATGATTTGTTCAAAAATTTTATTTCCGCCTTTGTCAGCAAAGAAAGGTTTTTGAGGTAGTTGCTTGGCAATGTTCTGTCAATGCTTTGATTTATATCGCCAAGGAACATCTTTTTGCACTCCCACAACTTTTCAAAAAGCAAAAAGTGACATGGGGTGTAGTCCTGCATTTCGTCAATAATGACATATTTTGCTGTGTATGAATGTTTCAGCGAGAACATTGATTCTTGAATGAGCAAAATTGGGGCGATATCGTATGCGCCAATTTGAGTGATTTCTTCAAGTCCGTTTTGCCTCAAAAACAGGTTGTAGATTTTGACTGGGTCAGTTGTCACAAATTTTTCATACAACAATTCCTTTGCACGATGGGACAAATTTTCTTTTTCCGTTTCAGTCAATCTGTGGAAACTTTCAACAAGTTTTCCAGTGATTATATCGATTCTTTTGTAAATTGAAAGGTTTGGCAGTTTGTTGAAGAAGATATCCTTAATTTCGTCCTTTGACAATTCAACAAGACCAAAAATCATATCTGTTGGGACAAACAAGTTGCACAAATCTTTTGAGAGGAAATTTTGAAGTGTTGAAACAAATTCAAAACTTGATTTTATTGCGACATTTTCGAAATCTTTTTGATTTTGATTTGAAATCATTTTTTCAAGCATCTCTTCTCGTGTTTCGAAATGTAGTTTTGTCAATTGTCTTGCAATGTCATTGAAAGTTGTTGTGAATGCCAGCCCGTCACCAAGTTGGGGCAAAACATCATTTATGTAGTCAGCAAACATTGTTGATGGAGAAATGACCAAAATATCTTCATTTTTCAGCGAGTTTCGATATTTGTATAGCAAATATGAAATTCTGTGCATGGCGATTGAAGTTTTTCCAGAGCCTGCAACACCTTGCACAATCACATTTTGCATCATATTGTCACGAATCAGAACATTTTGTTCTTTTTGAATGGTTGAGACAATTTCATGCATTTTTGTTGTGGAATTTTTTGAAAGTTGCTCCATCAAAATCTCATCATCAATCAACAATTTGCTGTCGAGATAATATTCAAGTTTTCCGTCTTGAATTTTGTATTGGCGTCTTGCGGTGACAGTGCCGTCAATTTGCCCATCACTGCATGTGTAGAAAGTTTTGCCAATTTTGTTGTCATAATAGAGAGAGCAAATATCTGCTCTCCAATCATAAACTAAATTTATTTTGTTTTGTGTTTGGATAAAACCAAGACCAATGTAGAATGGTGAAGATTTTTCTTGCCCTTCTTCAACAAAGTCAAATCTGCCAAAATATGGGTTTTTCTTTTGTTTTTGCAGTGCCAGAATTTTGTTTTGGTGAGCAATTTTGCTCACTTCAAAATCTTCAATCATCAAATTGACTTGTGCAAGTTCTGAAAGACCATTTGTGTCGCCGTCAGAATCATAAACTTCAGGAAACACCTGTGAAAAATATTGTTTTTGGCTTTCAATCGCTTGAGAAATTTCTTCAATTTTCTTTTTGTTTTCATCTTGAAGATTGTTTATTGTGTTTTCAACATTTTCTAGATAAAGTTTTTCTTGTTCAAAAATTTTTTTATCCACACAAATTCTCCTTTGAAAAAATTTATTCAGTGTCAGTTGGGATTTCAGGGTTGTCCTTGATTTGCTCTGGGGTAATCACTTCATTTTGCGATTCAGTTGAAGTTCCTTCGATTGGCAAATCTTCTTCCTCCGCTTTTTCCGTCAGGGCAATGCTCATGATTTTTGCATTGTTTTTGAGTTTCATAATTCTCACACCTTGACTCACTCTTGAGAAGTGGCTCACATCTGACAAAGGTGTTCTTATAATCACACCATTGTCTGCAATCATCAAAATATCACAATCTTCTGTGATTTGTTTAAGTCCAACAAGTTTTCCTGTTTTTTCATTGATAACTGTTGCTTTCACGCCCGAACCGCCTCTTTGTTGAAGTCTATATTCATCAACAGGGGTGAGCTTTCCAAATGAATTTTCTGTTATTGTCAAAATTTCAGCATTTTCAGAAACAATTGCCATATCAACAACAAAATCTCCGTCAGCAAGTTTCATGCTGTGAACACCTTGACTGTCTCTTCCAACTGCTCGGACATCTTTTTCGCTGAATCGAATTGATTTTCCGTCATGTGAAGCGATAAGAATGTCGTTTTCGCCGTTTGTGATGTTGACGCCGATAAGTTCATCGCTTTCAACAAGTCGGATAGCAATTTTTCCAACCTTTCGAATGTTGTCAAATTCACTCAAAGTTGTCTTTTTAATCAAACCACTTCTTGTTGCCATAATAAGATTTTTGCTGTCTTCGCTTGTGACTCTTGGAATGATTGTGTTGACTTTTTCGCCAAGAGAGAGTTGCAACAAATTGATGATTGCTCGTCCCTTTGCTTGTCGTTGTGCTTCTGGAATTTCATACGCCATTGCACTGTAAACTTTCCCAAGATTTGTGAAGAACAACAATTCGTTGTGAGTTGATGTGACAAACATTTTTTCAACAAAATCTTCATCTTTTGTTTTGTGTGCAGTCACACCCATTCCGCCACGATGTTGAGCCTTGTATTCGTCAACTGACATTCTCTTGATATAACCCATGTGAGTCATCGAAATGACAACATCTTCTTCTTTGATAAGGTCAGCGATATCAATTCCGCCAAGTTCCATGCTGATTTCAGTTTTTCTTTCGTCACCGTATTGATTTTTGATAACTTCAAGTCCATCACGAATAATTTTCAAAACTCTTTCAGGTTTTTCCAAAATATCTTTGAAGTCTGCAATTGAAATTTCGAGCGACTCAAGTTCTTCTTTAAGTTTTTCAACTTCAAGCCCAGTCAATTTTGAAAGTCTCATATCAAGAATTGCATTTGCTTGTGTTTCGTCAAGTTCGAAATTTGAAGTCAAGCCAACAAGAGCGTCAGGGCGGTCTTTTGACTCTTTGATAATTTTGATGACTTCATCAATGTGAGCAAGGGCAATAACCAACCCTTTGACGATATGCTCTCTTTCTTCCGCTTTTTTAAGGTCAAATTTTGTCTTTCTGACAGTGACATCTTTTTGATGTTCAAGATAATGATACAACATCTCTTTGAGATTTAGCACTTTTGGCTCTCTGTCAACCAAAGCAAGCATGATAATGCCCGAACTTTGTTGGAGCATTGTGTGTTTGTATAAAGAATTCAAAACAACTTGTGCATTTGAGTCTTTTTTCACTTCAACAACAACACGCAAACCATCTCTGTCACTCTCTTCTCTTATATCACTGATACCTTCAAGTTTTTTGTTTTTGACAAGGTCTGCAATTTGTGTTATGAAACGAGCCTTGTTGACTTGATAAGGGAGTTCTGTGATGACAATATGCTCTCTTCCCGTTGAAGTTTCAACAATTTCCGTTCTTCCACGAATGATAATTTTCCCTTTTCCAGTGCGATATGCATCACGAATTCCGCTTCGTCCCATAATCACGCCACCTGTTGGATAATCAGGGCCAGGGATATATTGCATAAGTTCATCAATGTCAATTTCAGGGTTGTCAATCAATGCTTGAATGCCGTTGATAACTTCCGTCAAATTGTGTGGAGGAATGTTTGTTGCCATACCGACAGCGATTCCGTCAGCACCATTTACAAGCAAATTTGGGAATTTTGAAGGCAAGACAGATGGTTGCATCAAAGTGTCATCATAGTTTGGATAAAAGTCGACAGTTTCCTTGTCGATATCTTCAAGCATAAGTCCAGCAATTTTTGAAAGTCTTGCTTCTGTGTATCTTGATGCAGCAGGTGGGTCACCATCGACTGAACCAAAGTTTCCGTGTCCGTCAACAAGTGGATAACGGATTGAGAAATTTTGTGCAAGTCGAACAAGGGCATCATAAACGGAAGAATCACCATGTGGGTGATATTTTCCCATGACTTCACCGACAATTCTCGCACTTTTTTTGTGAGGTTTGTCATAGAAGTTGTTCACTTCTCCCATTGAGAACAAAATTCTTCTGTGGACAGGCTTCAAACCGTCACGAACATCAGGAATTGCACGACTCACATTGACAGCCATAGCATAAGAAATGAAAGATTTTTTCAAATCTCCAACAATTTCAATAGGCTTGATTGTTTCTTTTTCAAGCAATTCTTTCAAATTTAATCTTTTTTCTTCATCTTCTTTTTTACTCATAATTTCCCTCTAAAAACAATTAAGTTTCAACAGTCAATTCTTCCTGTGGAATTTCTTCCTCGCTAGAAAAATTCATTTTTCCAAGTTCATTGCATCGCAATCTCAATTTGTCAGCAATTTCTTCTTTTGTTTCTCCATGTGATGACAATTCAGAATATAAAACTGGACTGTCAAAAACATAAGTCAAATCACTTTTTCTGAAATATGAAACATAGATAGGAACATCTATGCCCGCTCTTTTGCAAACTTCGCAAAGCACAACAAATCCTGCATGAAATCCTTCAAGTTCCGCCAAATAGCCCTTGTCGGACACTTCTGGATAAATCACGACACTCTCGCCATTGCGAATTGCATTTATGCTTTCTCGCATTGTTTTCACAAGTCGTTGGTCTTTGTATGTTGAAATCAAGTCAAGCCCTTTGTAGAACATGTATGTGAGTGGACTTGCAAGCAAACAAAACGCTCTTGCGCCAAACAAACTCCAATGCTTCTTTTGGTGATAATAGACTTCTGTTTGATAGTCATATAGTTCCATAAGTCCAGAATTCATTTCAGAGGCACCCCACATTCGAAGTGGAATTCCGCTGTATATTTCAAGTGACATAGGGGCATCAGTCCCTTCGTGGTTGCTCAATATAATTGAACCTGGTTTCACCTTTTCGCCAAGATAGACAAATTTTGGTTCTTTATATCGAATTTTCATAATTTTCTTCAAAGACTCAAACCACCAATATGTTGTCTTTGTGCCAGTTTTCTTTTGTTTTTTCATTCAAACTCCTAAACATCAAGGTCTGTGACAAGAGTTGCATTTTCCTCAATAAATTTTCTTCTTACATCGGGGTCTTCGCCCATAAGTTTACTGAACATCATATCCGCTTCAATTGCATCTTCCATTGTCAGTTGCAACAAAATTCTGTGTTCTGGATTCATTGTTGTTTCCCAAAGTTGGTCAGGGTTCATTTCACCCAAACCTTTGTATCTTTGCAATGTTGTGCCTTTTCTTCCATTTTCTTCAAACCAGTTTTCAAGTTCTTCATCTGAATATAGATAGACATCTTCTTTGCCACGAGAAACCTTATACAAAGGTGGTTGAGCGGCATAAACATGTCCATTTTCGATAAGAGGACGCATGAAACGGAAAAAGAAAGTGAGAAGCAAAATTCTTATGTGAGCGCCATCGACATCGGCATCGGACATACAAATGATTTTGTTGTATCGAAGTTTGCTTTCGTCAAAATCATTTCCTGTTCCAGCACCAAAAGCGGTTATCATTGCACGAATTTCAGCATTTTCCAAAATTTTGTTTAATCTTGTCTTTTCAACATTCAAAATTTTTCCACGAAGTGGCAAAATTGCTTGAAATCTTCTGTCTCTGCCTTGTTTTGCAGAACCACCAGCCGAATCTCCCTCGACGATGTAAATTTCGCACAAACTGCTGTCTTTTTCGGTGCAATCAGCAAGTTTCCCTGGAAGAGTTGTGCTTTCAAGCACTCCCTTTCTTCGTGTGAGTTCCCTTGCATTTCGGGCTGCATCTCTTGCTCTTTGAGCGGTGATGCTTTTCATGATAAGTTCTCTTGCTTCAGCAGGATGTTCTTCAAGATAATCTCCAAACTCTTCTTGCATTGCCCTGTAGACAATGTTTCTCATTTCACTGTTTCCGAGTTTTGTTTTTGTCTGCCCTTCAAATTGAGGTTCTCTCAATTTCACAGAGATAACACAAGTGATGCCTTCTCTGCAATCTTCGCCCGACAATTTTTCGGTCTCTTTGATGATTTTGTTTTTGACTGCATAGTCATTTATAACTTTTGTCAAAGCGTTTTTGAAGCCGTCAAGGTGCGTTCCACCCTCTTGCGTGTTGATGTTGTTTGCATAGGTGTTTATGATTTCGTTGTATGAATCGTTGTATTGGAAACAAACTTCAATTTCATTGATAACATCACCTTTGTCGTTGTGATTGAATTTATTGAAATAAACAGGGGTAGAAAGCAAAGTTTGCTTGTTTTCGTTCAAATAGTTGACAAACTCAACAATTCCGCCTTTGAACTCAAATTTTTCGCTTTGTTCTTGTCCAGGGCGTTTGTCTTCAAGGGTGATAATAAGTCCCTTATTCAAAAAAGCAATTTCCCTGAATCTGTTTTTCAAATTTTCATAACTGAAAACTGTTGTTTCAAAAATCTCTGGGTCAGGCCAGAATGTGACAGTTGTTCCTGTTCTGTCCGTGCTTCCCAAAACTTTCAAAGGTGCAAGACTTCTTCCACGAGCGAATTCGATGAAATGATGTTGTCCACCTTGATAGACATCAACGGTCAATTTTGTTGAGAGGGCATTGACGCACGAAACACCGACACCATGAAGCCCGCCAGAGATTTTGTATCCCTCGCCACCAAACTTTCCGCCAGCATGGAGTTTTGTCAAAACGACTTCAACAGCACTCTTCCCTTCTTTTGGGATAATTCCTGTTGGAATTCCACGGCCATTGTCGCAAACGGAACATGAGCCGTCTTCATTGATAACAATATCAATTTGCGTGCAGTATCCAGCAAGAGCCTCGTCAATGGAGTTGTCAACAACTTCTTGAACAAGGTGATGAAGCCCGTGAGAGTCGGTTGAGCCGATATACATCCCAGGTCTTTTTCTGACAGGTTCAAGCCCTTCAAGAACCTGAATTTCACTTGCGTCATATTTCACACTTTTTGAGAGTTTTTCTTCTTCAAGTTTTTCTTCCACATCAGTCAATGCAACAACTTTGTTTTCTTCACCATTCAATTGGTTTTCATTGTTTTCGTTTTCAGTTTCCATAATTTGTCCCTTTATATATATAATATATTATATTATAACATATATATAAGAAAATGCAAAGGTTTTTTGCAAATTTTAATGTAAATTTTGTCGAAAAAAAACACACTTCAAGTGTTTGAAGTGTGTGTATTTCATATTATTTTGATTGTTTGTCAAGATGCAAGATTTTTTCAAGCGTATCCATTGAACATTCTTTTTCTTTTTTGAACTTTTTGAACTTTTCTTTTTTCTCTGAACTCTTGTCGTCAGTTTCTCCGCCAGTGTATTGAGTGACAATATCGTCGACAGCCTTTTTTGCCTTTTTGGCGCTGGTGACATTCACATTGATTGTGATTGAATTGTTGCTGTTTGCCATGAAAATTCCGTCAAGGATTGCATCAGTGTATTCGCCATTTTCATCATCAAAATCATCTGCATACAAGTCTTTGTCTTTCAATGCAAGTTTGATGATTGCGTCATTTTTCATTCCCCAGAATTGATATGCGTTTGTTGAAACAAGTGAATCGTCAGCACATGTTCTGACATTTGCTGTGTCAATAAAGAAGTTTTTGTATGAATCAAACTGTGGTAAATATGCTGTGATATGACTGATTTCAGAACATCTTTCATCAATATTTTCACAAATATTCAAAAGTTTCTTTGTGTTTGGCTTTGGGTCTTGAATCAAACTGTCAACAAGCCAAATCCCGTCATTTGTCACTTGAACATTTTGCTCTTCATAGACACTTGAAAGAACATCAAGAGTTGTTGAAAGTCTTTGAGATGCAATTTCATCATCTGAAATTGTTGAAACAAGATATTTTGCTGCTTTCAAATATTTTTTTGTGGACATTGTTTTTTCGTGTTTGTCCGACAATTGTGCAATAAGTTTGTTTCTGCCTGTCACTTCGAAAATTGCTGAAACCAAAAGTCTTGTGGCCAAGAAATCATCGATTTGAGTTTCATCCGCTTTTTCAAGAATTTCACCAAAGATAGCAGAATCAAAAATATCTTGAATTGATTGAGGTTTTTCCTCAAATTCAATATTGCTGTATCTCTTTGCAAGATTTAGATACATTTTTGATGCCTTAATGTGATTTGACACATAATCATCATCAAAACTATTCTTCACAGTTATAGCGTCTTTTGTCATAATACTTCTCTCCTATTTACTCTTTCTAATTTTATCATAAAGGCATGATATTGTCAATATGCAGTTTTGGAAAATATGCATAATTTTGCATATTTTTTTCTTGAAAAATTGACAAAATTTTTGCTTTTAGGGAAAAAAAAGCTATGCCAACGGCATAGCCTTTTCAACTGGTTGCGAGGACAGGATTTGAACCTGTGACCTCCGGGTTATGAGCCCGGCGAGCTTCCGAACTGCTCTACCTCGCGTCATTGTTGTCTATACAACTGTGTTTAGTCTACCACATTTTATGACTGTATGTCAAGAGATATTAACAAAAAAAACAAATTTTAATAAAAAAAAGAGCCAAAAATGACCCTATATAAAGAAAGTTGTGAAAAAGAGTGCTGTTGCGATGTAGTATGCCACATGAATAATCTCTTTTTTTGTCACCATATAACTTGCAAAATAGACCATTGACACAACACACCCAAGAAAATAGAAGATGTTTGATGCGGATGAGTTGTATAATATAACTTCAATGCCTTGTCCCAGCATAAGTCCAATGACGAAGAACAAAATAAAATAAATCAAAACATCGCATGGATTTGTTTGTTTTTTCACAAGCATTGTCGCTGTTGTTAGGGCGACAGCAATTGCAAGTCCAAGTAAAAAGCCATAATAATTTTCAAGCCCGATGTAGACGCCTGCAACACCAATGCAAATTGCTCCCAAGAGAGAACCAATTGCAAACATAGGGTCAATTCGAGTTGTTGAGAGATAACTTACAAACTTGTTTTTTTGAGGTGGGGCGATGTCAACACTTTTTGATTCGTCCCTTTGAATTTCTTTTCCAAGAATGTGAAGATTGAAACTTCTTGTTGAGAGCATCATAAAAACAACACTAAATATGATTGCGATTGTGTATCCATTGAATTTTCCGCCATAGGTTGCACAAGTCATTCCCAGCAAAATCATCGTTAGCATTGAGAGTAATCTGAAAAAATGCGAAAGAGCAGGTCTTTTCGTCAGAAGGCCTGCAATTACAAAAAGAATAGTTGCAACAAATATGCAAATCATTGCTATTATCAACATAGAAGTATTATAATCAAATTTTGAACAAAAGTCCAACAAAATAAAATAAAAATAAAAAAAAGATATAAAATAATATCAATTTTCTGCTTTTATCTTATATCTTCAATCTTTTTTCATTGCATTTAAGTCAACTGTGTAGTTGTGTGGAACTGGTTTCCAATCAACATGTTTGAACAGGGCAATATATGCACAATATTGATTGATTTTGTCAATAAGCGGAAACATCAAAATGTAGTAAATCAATTTGAATGGATTTATTTTTTCAATTTCTTTATGATAGAATGCGTGGACAAAAGTTTTCACACTGTTTTCGCAAGCAAAATCTCTCATGATTTGTGCAGTATTATCCGTGCAGTTGTCTGCAACAACAAAATCGTTATTTTATCAAGGTCATAATCTTGATTTTTTATGCTGTCTAATAAGTTTTTTATGACCGCCGATTCATTTCTGGCGGCAATACAAATTGCATATTTGTGAAAATTTTTTGTCGGTTTGTATTTCACAGTCTTGAAAAACTCCAAGAAAATAAATAATCTTGTATGCAATAAGTATTGTAAGCAGAGTTCCCACAACTGAACAAATTGTGATAATCACGGAAAGGAATGTCATTTATTCCTCTTGTAAGTAGTTATTTTTGAGGTTTGTAGCCGTCTTTAAGGGGAATTGTGCTGTTGAAAACAAGTTTTTTATCTGTCGAATCCTTGTCAACACAATAATATCCCTTGCGCATAAATTGGAATTTGTCTTCAATTTTCGCATTTTTAAGGAAATTTTCCGCAAAAGCGGTTTTTTCGACCAAAGAGTTTGGTTCGAGAATATCGGCGATTGGTGTCCCATTTTCAAGTGCCCTTGTTGGCTCTTTATATTCAGATTTAATCAAATTTTTGAATTCACGAATTGTGATCTCAAAAGAGTTTTTGAGTGAAACGAAGTGAATCGTCCCTTTGCATTTGATTCCTGAATTATCTTGTCCACTTCGTGTTTCTGGAAGATATTCACATTCCAAATGGTCAATTTCGCCATTTTCATTTTTGACAACTTTGTTGCATTTGATGATGTATGCACCTTTCAAACGAACAATCCCGTTTTCAACAAGTCGATTGTATTTTGGTGGGGGATTTTCGCTGAAATCTTCTTTTTCGATGTATATTTCTCTTCCAAAGTGTGCAACATGCTTTCCTGCATTTTCGTCATTTGGGTTGTTTTCAATTTCAATTCCTTCATCTTCGCCATTATAGTTTGTTATGACAACTTTGAGTGGGTCAACAACAACCATTGCACGAGTTGCGATTTTGTTTAGGTCTTCACGAACATAATATTCAAGTGCGGAATAAGGAACTGTCACTGACAAGGCATCTCCCCAGCCAACGGATTTGACAAAATCTTTCAATGCTTTTGCTGTGTATCCACGGCGTCGCACACCAACAAGTGTTGGGAAACGAGGGTCGTCCCAACCCGAAACAAATTTTTCGTTGACAAGTTTTTTGAGATATCTTTTCCCAATCAAGACATTTTCAATGTGCAATCTTGCAAATTCTCTTTGTTTTGATGCGAAAGGTTTTTTCCAGCCATTTTCAACAAACCAATCATAAAGAGGTCTGTGATTTTGATATTCTTTTGAGCATAAACTGTATGTGACACCTTCAAGGCAGTCTTGCATAGGGTGAGCAAAGTCATACATTGGATAGATGCACCACTTGTCGCCAAGTTTGTAGTGTGGAGTGTGCAAAACTCTATACATAACTGGGTCACGCATATTTATATTTGGGTGACTCATGTCAATTTTTGCACGAAGAGTTGCCTTTCCGTCTTCAAATTTTCCGTCACGCATATCATGGAAGAGTTTCAAATTTTCTTCAACTGTTCTATCTCTGTATGGACTGTTTTTCCCAGGTTCTGTCAAAGTTCCACGAGTTTGACGCAGTTCTTCTTGTGAAAGTTCGCAGACATATGCTTTCCCGTCACGAATCAAATCTTCAGCAATTTTATATATGTCATCAAAATAAGCGACACTTGCATAAATCACTTTTTCTGGCACAAAATCAAGCCATTTCAAGTCCGCCATATAACTTTCTGCAAATTCATTGTCTTCTTTGACAGGGTTTGTGTCATCCATTCTCAAATAAGTCTTCCCGCCGAATTTTTTTGCAGTTTCAAAATCAAAAGTCATTGCCTTGACATGTCCAAGGTGCCAATATCCGCTTGGTTCGGGTGGAAATCTTGTGACAACCTCCGTTGATTTTCCTGACTTCAAATCGGCAATAATTTCTTCTTCAAGTTCGTTTTCTGGAACAATTTCATCAATATCAATTCCATTTTTAAGTTTATACATAATATTCTCCTAGTTCTTTTATTATATAATGTTTCCGCATGTATTGTCAATAAAAAAAACAACCAACAATGGTTGTTTTATGCGATATCGAGGTGTTTTTTCAGTTTTGATTTTATTCTTGTCAAACTGTTGTCAATGCTTTTGTTTGAAACATTTAGCATTGATGAAATTTCCTTGTATGAAAAGCCTTTTAGATAATATTCAAAGACCTTAAATTCGTGTGGGGAAAGAATTGATTTGATTTTTTTTGTGAGTTGTTGATATCTTTCTCTGTTTATCACTTTTTCATCGGGTGCTTCTTCACAAATAAGTTCCATGGGGATGCAATCAAAGTTGTCATTTGCTTCTTGATTGACAAAATCTTGAAAAGACACGGCAGTTGTGAGCATGGCATTTTTCTTTGCGTGTGAGCGTTTAATTTCATTCATCATTTGTCTTTTTATGCACAAAATTGCAAAAGTTTTGAATGAAGCGTCCCTGCCTTTTGAATATTTTTGAATCGCTTTGTATAACCCAATCATTCCCTCTTGATTTAGGTCTTCAATATCTCCGCCAACAACAAAATAATAACGACTTATTTTCGTCACCAAGTCTTTGTATCTATACAAAAGTTCTGTTTCTGCATTTTCATCGCCATTTTGTGCTTTTTCAGCAAGAATTTCATCAAGTTCTTTGTTTTCCAAAATATTTCCCCTTATTTGTGTTCTCTTTGTCTTAAAACTTCATATATGCACAAAGCACTTGCAACACTTGCATTGAGAGAATTGACACTCCCTTTCAGTGGCAGGGTGACAATCCCGTCACAATAACTTCTTATTGACTGTTTCACGCCGAAACCCTCGGAGCCAACGACAATGCCAATAGGTCCAGTCAAATTTTGTTTGTATATATCTTCTCCGCCTGTTTCAGAAACATAAATCCAAAGTCCATTTCTTTTGAGGGTGTCAATTGCTTCTTTGAGATTTGTCACTCTTGCAATTTTCATATTTGAGATTGCACCAGTGCTTGTTCGAATGACGGTTTCATTGACTTGACAAGCCCGCATTTTTGGAATGATAATTCCGTCAACTCCCGCACACTCGCAAGTTCGGATAATTGCACCAAAATTGTGTGGGTCTTCAATTCCGTCAAGCAAAACAACAAAAGGGTCGTGATTTTTTTCTTTTGCAACAGCAAGAATGTCTGAAATGTCGCTGTAAACAAAGTCGACACTTTCAGCAATATAACCTTGATGATGATGTGTCACGCTTATAGAATCCATAAACTTCTTTTCGGCGAATTCAACACGAATTTTATGCTCTTTTGCAAGAGAAATAACATTGTCTTTTCTTGTTGAATATGCTTTGTCAACAAAGAGTTTGTTTATTGTTGAGCCATTTTTGATTGCTTCAACAACTTGATTTCTTCCTTCAATATTCATCTTTTTTCCTTTTAATTTTCTTGAATTGAAATTTCAAGAATTTCTTTCAATCGGTCTTTTTGTCCACTCAAATACAAAAAACCTATCAAACTTTCAAAAGCGGTTGCTTTTTTATATGTTTCTTCATCATAGTTTTTTGCGCCGTGCTTTGAATGTGCATTTCTTGCCTTTCTCACAACTTCACTCTCTTCATTTGAGAGAGTTGGAGCAATTTTTTCAAGTGTGAGCATTTGTGCTTTTGCATTGCAAAATTTCTTTGCAAGATTGTGATAATTGTTCAATTTGTTTGTTTGTCCAAGCAAAACTTTTTCTCTGACAAACATTGTATGGACGGAATCGCCAAGAAAGGCGAGTGCGAGAGGGGACAATTCTTCATATTTTTCCATGTTCTCTCCTAGTTGTTGAACCTAAACAAGACAACATCACCGTCTTGAATGACATATTCTTTGCCTTCAATGCGGACTTTTCCTTTTTCCTTTGCTTTGAGGAATGAACCCGCTTCCACAAGGTCATCAAAACTCACAATTTCTGCTTTTATAAAACCTTTTTCGAAGTCGGAGTGAATTTTTCCCGCTGCTTGTGGTGCTTTTGTGCCTTTTGTTATCGTCCAAGCACGGACTTCTTTTTCGCCCGCAGTCAAATAACTCATAAGTCCTAAAAGGTCATAACTTGTTGCAATAAGTTTTTCAAGTCCGCTTTCTTTGATTCCAAGTTCTTCCTTGAACATTGCTCTGTCTTCTTTGTCAAGTCCAGCAATTTCTTCCTCAATTTTCGTGCAAAGTGTGACAACTTTTGCATTTTCCGCCGTTGCAATTTCTTTGACAACTTTGACATAATCACATTCGCCATTCATATCATTTTCGGAAACATTTGCGACATAAATCACGGGTTTTGCGGTCAAAAGTGCAAAATTTTTGAGCAGTTTTTGTTCTTCTTCTGAAAAACTCAATGTTCTTGCTTGTTTTCCTTGCTCTAAAATCTCTTTTATTCTTGTCAACATGTTGACGGAGGTTTGAAGAGATTTGTCACCAGTTTGTTTGATAAGTTTTGAGTTTTTATCAAGAAATTTTGTCACTTGTTCGAGGTCGGAAAGGGCAAGTTCTGTTTCAATTGTTTCAATATCTCTTTTTGGGTCGATTGAACCGCTCACATGGATGATTTTGTCATTTTCAAAACATCTCACAACATGCACAATTGCATCAACTTCTCGAATATTGCTCAAAAACTTGTTTCCAAGCCCTTCGCCCTTGCTTGCACCAGCAACAAGCCCTGCGATGTCGACAAATTCAACACTTGCAGGGGTTATTTTTTGTGTGTGATACATTTCTCCAAGGACATCCAATCTTTTGTCAGGCACATCGACAATGCCAATATTTGGCTCGATTGTGCAGAATGGATAATTTTCACTTTCCGCTCCCGCTTCCGTGATTGCATTAAAAAGTGAACTTTTGCCAACATTTGGCAATCCAACAATTCCTATTTTCATTTTATCTCCATAATAATTTAGAGAGATATCAAAATCTCTCTAATTTTTTTTATTTAGTTTCATTCATGACTTCTTCCGTTTTCACTATTCACTGCTGATGTTGCATCATTGATTGTGTGTGAACTTTGCAATCTCTTTTTGCGACGTTCTTCGATTTCTTGCTGTGTTAATCCTTCTTCATAAATGTTGTATTTATTAGTCTCTGAATATTGGTCAACAACACCATCTGTATTTGCAACATTGTAGCAAACAGTTGCATTGATATCTATTTCCATTGATTGAACATCACTTGTTGCTCCATCGTATTCTTTTGAAAGATTGTAGTATTTGATAAACTTTGCAAGTTTTTTCTTTTGTTTTTCTGGCAAAGTGTTGCTGTCGTAGAGTGCATTCAGTTCGTCAAGAGAGTATTTCTTTCCAAATTGTGACACAATCATATTGTCAAAATCAGCAGAACCAATTGCTGGTGGCTCTGACTCAAATTCTTTTTTGAATTGTTTTTGAGATTGTGCCATACCCTTTCTGAACACATCTTGTGCTTGAAGAGCAATTTGATAGTCTTTGTTTTGTGCTTTTGAAATTTCCAATTTGCATTCAAATGCTTGTGCTTGCAAGTCGTTGATAAGCGGTTGATTTCTTGCTTGAACTCTGTTCAATTCCGCAGTCAAACGGTCTCTTTCTTGCAGTAAAGTTGTGAGTTGAGGACTGTTCTTTTGAGAATAAAGAGGTCCTTGATCGTTGAGTGCCTTAATCTTTTTGTTTACATCTTTCAATTTTTTGTTCAAATCATCAATTGGTCCTTGAAGAGCGTCAATTTGGTCATTCAATTTATACAATTTTCTTTCGGCAGCACGTGCTTTTGTGAGAGCATGACCAAGTCCTGAATGTTTCAATCTTTCTTTGTAGTGGATTGTGAGTTCAGGTTTGAGCAAGCATCCAAAAACACCCATACTTGTGAGAAGTATAAAAACTCCAAAGATAGGGAATATACATGCCAATGCGACTGATAAGACTGTGGCAGAAACCCACATTTTTATGTCGCCAGGGAATTTGATTGTTTTCGTTTTATCTTCTGCGACACTGGCAGCATATTTGTCAATTTTATCTTCAAAATCATTGTTATGAGGGTTTGCAAGTTCTTTTCCGCCTTGCCCCTCAACATCACGAATTTCCACCTTTTGTTTTTCTGGGGTGTTTGTCTCACTTGTGTATTGATTTGGCTCACCCAAATCGTCATTTGTCATATCAATTAAGGATGATGTTTCTTCCGCATCTTGATTCTCACCCTTTCTAAGGATTGCAACATTTTCGTCTTCTTTGTGAGAATATCGCTCTTGTTTCAATCCACTGATAATAGGAAGTTTAGCCATTCCCTGACTATCAGCCAATCCATTCTTTTTTTCACCAGATTGATATTTAACAGTGCCTACTTCATTGCCGTCACTTTTAACATAAAATTCGTTTAGGAGACCTTTTTCCAATGCACATTCTGCGATAAATGAGGTTGAACCTCCAAAGTCAAATTCTTTCGCTTCATCATTTTTTCCTTTTATATTTTTCTTTGGCTCCACTATTGTAGGGTTTTGAATTTGTATTGCATATGATTCGCTATTCTCAAGAGAAACAGTGATGTTGTATTGCTTTTTGCTCTCAATTATGTCTTCGGTGATTGCAATAGAATTCATTTTAGACAAACCTGGAGTGTCTTTACCTGACACATTGTTTATTTTATGTGCGTAGGTGTATTTTTGAATGTTTTCTTCTCCATAATTGTCTTTGCTTTTAATTTGAAAGTATTCAAAGTATTGAGGGTTGCCTTTTTCATCCATATATGGAATTAAATACAAACTGACATTGTCACCAATTTTGACTTCTTCCTTCTTGATTTCCGTTCCAAGAGATTTCAGTTCTGATTGTTTTTGTCTTGAAAGTGACACAAGAAGTGCTTCAAATGCAGGAGAAAATTTCCCAGTTTGTGGGTTGAACATGTCTTCTGAGATATTGCAAGGGTCTTTGACTGAAAGTGCATTATTGACAAATTCTTCTGAAACTGCGACATTGTAGATTGAAGTGTTGTCACTGATTGTTGCTTGCAATTCGCCTTTCTCATTGACAATGTTCACACCCACATCGGTATATTCCAGGGTGATTGGTCCTGATGTTGTATCAATTTTTACGGCTTTATTGAGTTTTTCATTAAGAGTGACTTCACTTGTTTCGACTGTGTAATATCCATTATCTTTTGAAAGACTTTGCTTGAACTTTTCAACTTCAAAATCTTTGTTTGCGACAATAAGATTTTTGTCAAGGAAATCTTCTTTTATATATGAAAAGACCTTATTATTATTGCTGTCTTTTGCAATTTTTGCAATTGGGTCTTCTGTGCCATTTTTTGTTGTTTGTGAAATAATGGCATAGATATCATCGGATTTGAATGTTGAGAAAACTTGTTGTTGGTCTTTGACTTTTGCTCGTTCTCCCGAGCCAGAAATTTTCAAATCAATTTTCTGTGACAACAATGTTATCACATCCATTCCAACGACTGTTATTGTTTGAAGAACTTGTCCTTTTTTATTCTGGGACTTTGCCAATTTTTCTTTGGTGATTCTTGTCACTTGTTTGACAGGTGATGATTTTGCATTCCAATTTGTGGCTTTTGAACTGAATTTTATGTCACAATGTCCCGACAAATATTGTGCAAATTCTTTTGTTGTGTTAGTGAATGTTATTTTGTTATTTTTGATTGCTTGAAGTTTTTCATACAAGTTCTTGTTGACTACATATTCTCGGTCTGTTGATGCATTATCCTGCATTCCTGTCACAGTGTTGATTTCTTTTCCATTTGTATACATGAAAGAGTCGATGTTTATTGAATCAGCAAAGATTTTTATTTCTCTGTCTTTTCTGTCGAGTTGAACGTAGAAATCTCCATTGGCATCTTGTCTTATCTTGGTGAATTTGACAGGAGATGACGGTGCGTCTTGATATGGGATGAAATAATATTTTTGCCCACTGGCATCTTCATTTTTGAATGGTTGTGGGGTTGTTAAAGAGCCAAAATAGTCCGTTGTTGAAAGAGTTGATTGTTTGTTGTTTAGAACTCTCCATGCATCAGTTGTTTCTTCAACATCAAGAGCATTGATCATCAATTTTTCAACATTTTCAGAAAGTGCTGTTGGAATTTGGATTGTTTGCAAATCTTTTCCATCTTTTGTGATGAGATATGTTCTGAGTTTGTTGTTTGAATCTTCCGAAACAAAGTTTTGAGAGTCAGAATATTTGACAAATTTGTATGATTCGTTGTTTATAAAGACTTGAAGGCTTGCAGATGCATCTGTTTTGACAAGAATTGATGATTTTGAGTCTTTGTCAACAAGAGAATAATAGATTTCTCCGTTTTCTTTCACATATTTATAATTCTTTTCATAGTTGGCAAACGAATCGGCAGGTGACTGAGTTATATCTATTTTGCTGAAAGCATCCAAACTAACTTCTGGGACATCAAGAAATTTCTTTTCATAAATTTCACAAACTTTTTTGTAGACCTCATCTGTTTTGTCAGTTGACCAGTTTACATCAACAACGCTTCCGTCATTTTTTCTCACTGTCAAAGTTGTCACATGATTGTTGCTTGCATCCACATTTTCTTTGACGTCAAGAACTGTGCAAGTTGTGATTGGCTTGTTGTCAAAAATGAGATTGACAAAGAGTTGTTCTTTTTTCCCGTCGTCAAGGTCTTTCACGATAAACGAAGAAGCAAATTTCTTGTCTGAATTTGTGAGATGATAATATGTTGTTGTCACACCATTTATGTTTTCAACATATTTCTCATCCATATATATTTGTTGTGATTGTCCTGTTGGAACGGTCGCTGTGTTTGGTCTTTGAATTCTGAAATTTTCTTTGTCTTCTTTGTCAAACACCTTTGTTGCTTCCAAAGTTTTGTTTTGAATTAAATTGCGGATTGTGTGTAGCAAGTCAGGATTTGCATTTGTTGGAATATTCAATTCCACATCGGACAAGATATTGTTTTCTCCTTGCACAAGCAAATGGAATTTTCCATCACGCTCAACAATACCTTTGACAAGGTTGGTCTTCATTGTGTCGCCAGAACCCAAATTGATATATATTTGATTGTCTTGCGTTCGCATAAAAGTGAGATATTCGTTGAAGTTTCGTTTTTGGTCAATCGCATAAGGGATATAGAAACAAACAGTGTTGTTTTTTTCATTATTATAGAAAAGTGGACCCTCAGGGAACTCATTTGTTCGTCTTTCAATCACTTTTTGTGTGAACTTTGAAGTGTATAGCGGGTCATTGTTTTTTATCAGAGCATTAAGGGCATTTGCATCTGGAAGAGTGACTGCATCAGAAATGCTTAGCGAACCTAGCAATTGTGACACAGCGTCTTGGAAAGTCTTGTTTATGTCGCCCTTGTCAGATTCTGGGATTGGCAAATAAACTCTTGGACGCTCATTCTTTTTGTTTATATCATGATTGTTGTCAATGACACTCAAATAAAAAACTTTCGCATTGTCCAATTTTGCAAGACCTGCACTTGTGATAGCAAAATCTTTGCCGTCATTCAATTTGATATAGATTTGTTTGTCTCTTACAACAAATTCCGCTCTTTCATTGCTTTGACCATCCAATGTTGTGTATGGAATATAATAGTGTTGTTCGTTGTTGATTGTTTTTGTGAAAATTGTTGCTTTGTTGTTTTGAACAACCGCATTAATTCTATCGTCAAAACTTTGCCAAGGTTTTGTGATGTCGCAAAGATTATTTTGTCGTGCGGAAAGTTCGTATAAATTCTCTTCCGCAACAGTCAGTCCGGTGTTCTTTTTGATATTTAGATTGCTATTATCACCAGCCTTGGCAAAAATTTCAGCAAAAGCATTCATGTCAGTGCGGTCAGCCAGTGTGGCAGTATTAGATGCTGTGTCCAATTTGTTTAGGTCGTGAAAGAACATTTTCTGAGTATCTTTATAATTTGCTAATAGTGCCAAATATGCAAATTGTTCACGAGTTGCGCCAGCCACATTTTCAAATTCTGTTGAAAATTTATTAAATTCCTTTGAAATGTCATTTTGCATTGTGGAATCGTCTGTAAGAGCGATTTTTACAAAAACTTCAACTTCTTTCATTGATTTGAATGTGAAATTTTTTGTAGAGCCACCAATATCCATATCAACTGAAAATCCGCCCGCTATTATGCTTGAGTAAGCGTCAATAGTTTTATTAAGTTGGCTAGATATCCAAGCATTATCAATAGTATAAAAAGTAATCTCGTTGTCTTGAG